>JBHJOJ010000001.1:0-3753 GCA_050329835.1 Kineosporiaceae bacterium
CCCCGGGGTCGCGGCCGACCCCGCCGGTCCCGGCGGGGTCCTCGCCGCGGCGGGACTGTTCTTCCTGGCCTTCGCCGGCTACGCCCGGATCGCCACCCTCGGCGAGGAGGTCCGCGACCCGGCCCGGACCGTCCCCCGAGCGGTGGCCGCTGCGTTCGTCGTCGCCCTGGCGGTCTACGTGCTGGTCGTGACCACAGCGGTGAGCGTGCTCGGTGTGACCGCCCTGGCGGGCAGCACGACCCCGGTCGCCGACCTCGCCCGGCGGCTCGGCCCGTTCGCGGTGGCGGTGGTCGCGGTCGCCGCCACCGCGGCCGCCACCGCGGTCGCCCTCGGGGTCCAGGCAGGGGTGAGCCGGGTGCTGCTGGCGATGTCGCGGACCGGCGAGCTGCCCGGGGCGCTGGGACGGATCCATCCCGGGCTCGGCACGCCGTACCGGGCGGACCTCGTGGTGGGAGCCGCCGTGGTGGCGGTCGTGGCGGCGGGCGGCGTCGTGGCGGCCGCCACGGTGAGCGCCGCCACGGTGCTCGGGTACTACGCCGTCGCCAACGCGGCGGCGCTGCGGCTGCCCGGCACCGCGGGACGGGCCGTCGCCGTCCTCGGGCTGGTGGGGTGCCTGGCGCTGACCGGCGCCCTGGCCTGGTCGGCCCTGAGCTGACCGGCGTGTCGGACGTCACGTTCCTCTGGAGCAAGCACATCGCTTGCTCTTGCTAGCATCAAGGGCGTGGCGACGGACCGGACCCGGGTCGAGGACCTCGGCGACTTCCTCCGCCAGCAGCGGCACTCGGCGCAGCTGTCCCTGCGCCAGCTGGCCACTCGCGCGGGGGTCAGCAACCCGTACCTGAGCCAGGTCGAGCGAGGCCTGCGCCGGCCCTCGGCCGAGGTCCTGCAGCAGCTGGCGAAGGCGCTGCAGATCTCGTCGACGGCGATCTACACGCGCGCGGGGCTGCTCGACGACGCCACGACCGACCCGTCCGGTCCGCCGGACCCCGGCCCGGCCACGGGCCGGGCGGGTGTGGTGGAGGCCATCCTCGCCGACCCCCGCCTCGACGACCGGCAGCGCCGGGCGCTCGTCGACACCTACACCGCCTTCGTGGCGGCCGGGACGGCCCGCCGGGACGTCCCGGACCCCTCCGACCCAGGGAGACAGCACCCATGACGACGACCACCTCGCGGACCCGCCTCGCGGACGTCCGGTCCCGCCTGCCCCGCACCCTCACGTCCGGCCTCGACACCCTGCGGGGCGAGGTCGGCCGCCAGCTCGCCGACCCGACCCCCGCCTATGCGGCCCTCGGGGCCGGTGACGTCGTCGCCCGCCGGGTCGGCGAGGCCGCCCGCCACGGTGCCGCCCTGGCGCAGCGGGTCCGCCGCGACGGCGGGTCCGATGCCGGACACCTGCCGCGCCTGGCGGTGGGGCGGGCGCTGACCCTCGCCGGCAAGGTGGAGGAGGCCTACGACGGGATGGCGAACCGTGGCCGCGACGTCGCCCGGCGCGCCCGCGGCGGCCGCCCGACCAGCGAGCTCGTCCGCCTGGCCGTGCTGGCCCTGGACCGGGCCCGTCGTGCCGGCGAGGAGCGCCGCCCGACCGTGGTGGTCGGCGAGACCGTTCCCGCCCAGGCGGGGCCGGACGCGGCCGAGCCGGCGCCGAGCACCGGTCCGCAGGCCCCGGAGGCCGAGGCCGGCGCCGCGGCGCAGCCCGCAGCCGTGCCGGCGGTCGACAGGACGGCGACCAAGGCTGCGAAGCCGGCCGCCTCGGCGGGCACCGCCCGCCGGACCGCCGCCCGGACGACGGCCGCCAAGGCCGCGAAGGCCGTTCCCGCCACCCCCGGCACCGACGGGACGCCCGGCGCCTGACGTAGCCTCAGGAGCCATGGACCTGTTGGGGTCGTTCCAAGGCGTCGTCGCACTCGTGCTGGGGATCGGCGCCCTGGGGCTCACCGGCTACGCCTTCGTCGACGCCGCGCGCCGGCCGGCCGAGGCGTTCACGTACGCCGGCAAGCGCACGAAGGTCTTCTGGCTGGTGATCCTCGGGGCGGCGCTCCTCGTCACCTTCGTGATCTTCCAGCAGATCCTCGGCCTGTTCGGGATCCTCACCGTCGTCGCGGCCGCGGTGTACCTCGTCGACGTCCGCCCCGCCGTCCGCCAGTACCGGGGCGGGCGGGGTGGCGGGTCGCGCGGTCCGTACGGCAATTGGTGACGCTGAGCTTTCGACTCGCTACCAGGAGTACGACATGTCCACCAAAGGGAGGACATGTCTGCCCCCCGCCCACCGGTGACGAGGCGACCCCCGGCTGCCTAACATCCTGAAGCGTCACTCGGGAGCGCGGGGGGAAGCAGGGGCGGTGCCGCGGGACCCCTCGGGGAGGGGGCCCCGCCGGTACCGCCCTTCCCGCACTCCCGGCTCCGCGGGCAGCCCGCGGACGCGGGAGGCGGTGCGGGATGACGGGTGCGGCCGTGACGGTGGCGGCCGTGGACGACCACGAGGCCATCCGCGAGGGGGTGCACGCCCGCCTCGGCAGGTGCGAGGGTGTCGAGGTGGTGGCCGAGGCGGCGACGGTGCCGGAGCTGCTGGACACCCTGGACCGGGACCGGGCGGAGGTGGACGTCGTGCTGCTGGACCTCATGCTCGGGGACGGGTCCACCCCGGGCGAGAACGTCCGGCCGCTGCTGGACCGGGGGAGCCGGGTCATCGTCTACTCCAGCCTCGCGCCCACGGCGGACCTGCGGCGGCGCTCGCCGCCGGGGCGCTGGGCGCCGTCGGCAAGGCTCAGCCCCTGTCCGACCTGCTGGAGGCGATCATGTCGGCGGCCCGCGGGGAGCCGCTGCTGACGACGGAGTGGGCCGCCGCGCTCGACGCCGCGCCCAGCGAGCAGCGACCCGGGCTCTCCGACCGCGAGTCCGAGGCCCTTCAGCTGTACGCCTCCGGCCTGGGGATGAAGTCGGCGGCCCGGCGGATGGGCATCACCTTGGCCACGTACAAGGAGTACCTGCTGCGGGTCCGCCGCAAGTACGCCCACGTCGACCGGCCCGCCGGTACGAAGCTCGCCCTCTACCACCGGGCCGTCGAGGACGGCTACCTCAGTCCCGACCATCCCGGCCCCGACGACCCGGTGGCCGACCACCCGGCCGGGCCGGACGGCACCGTGACCCGGTGAGCCGGAGCGACCCCGCGAGCGCTCCCGGCACCCGGGCGGTGCGCCGCCTCAGCGCCCGCCTGCTCGCGGCCACCGTCCTGCTGACGTCGCCGGCCTGGATCCACGGCGCCGTCACCCAGGCGCCGGCCATGGCCACGTGGTGGAACGTCACCGTCCTCGTGCTCGTCGGGGTCGCGAGCCTGGACGTCCTGGCCGCGGGCGTCATGGGGGTCCTGGCGCGCCGCCCGGCGATCGGTCTCGCCCTCTCGGTCGCCGTCGCTGTCATCACCTGGCCCGCGGGCGTCGCCGACGGGGCGGCGGCCGCGACCCGCCTGCCCTGGCTCTGGCTGATCCTGCCCCCCGCCCTCGCCGCCGTGGCCACCCTCGACAGCCTCGCCGTCAGCATCGGCTACGGCTCCACGGTGGCCGCCGTCTTCGTCTCCTACCGCACCCTGGACGTCGGCGGTGTCGGCACGTTCGGCGTGGTCGCCCTGGAGGGCGCCCTCGTCGTCGTCATCGGCGTCGGGCTGGTCCTGCTGGTGCGCACGGCGACGACCGCGGCGCGCCGGGTCGACGACGACGCCACCCGGGCCGCCGCGGCCCGGGCGGCCGCCGCCTCGCT
>JBHJOJ010000002.1:0-76784 GCA_050329835.1 Kineosporiaceae bacterium
CGCGCCAACCCCACCAGCTCGACCCGTTCGTCCTGGCTCAACTCGACAACTGCTGCACTCGGTCCCGGCACCCAAGCAGTCTACCGAACCGCCAACGAACTAATGCGTCAGGACACTAGGGGGCTGGCGGTGGGTGCGGTGACGGCGACGAGAGCCGGACGGCCGATGGAGGCGCCGCGCCCGGAGTGGTGGGGGTGGATCCAGCTGCGGGCGGCGCAGTGGGCCGCGGGCCACCGGATCGCCGCCGTCCGGATGCTGCGCGTCCGCGCGATCGCAGGGTGGCTGGCTGTGGTGGTCCTGCTGGTGGCGCTGGTCGTGGTGCCGAATCTCCGGGCCGGAGCGCGGGTATACCTGTGGTCGCTGCTGCTGGTCGTGGTGTGGTTCGCACTGGCTCGGACGAAGACGCTGACCTGGGGGACGGTCGCGGGGATCTTCGCGGTGAGCGTGCTGTGGGCCGTGGCGATCGCGCGGATCAGCGACGCGGTGTCGCTGTGGGCGGGGCTGCCGTCCTCCTCGGACGGGTCGACCGTGGCGGTGGCGGCGTCGGTGGAGGAATCGCTGAAGCTCGCGCCCCTGTTCGTGCTGACCGTGGTGGCGGCGGGGCGGGTGCGGCGTTCGCGGCCTTGCTCGGGATCGACCCGAGCCTGCCGTACAGCCTCGACCCGTTCCGCAGCGCTCGCTTCGTCTCCCTCGACGGGGTGGCCGTGGCAGCCGGGCACCCGATGTGGACGGCGCTGACGGCCACGTGCCTCGGCCTCGCCGTCCTCACCTGGCGGTCTGCGAGGCGGCGGAGCCCGCGGGGGCGGTGGCTGCGGCGCCATCGACCCACGAGCCTTCACCCCGACCCGACGGGCTCGACCCGTCGACGCGGCAAAGGAGCACACGACCCCGAAGGACCTCGACGCCGCACGGCGGGAACGAGCCGGCGAGATCGTCGCCCGACGCTCCGACGGCAGGCCCTTCGATCACGTCACCGAGGTTGTAGAGACACAACAGAGGCTCCTCCGCCGAATCGGGCTGATCAATCGTCGCCTCGGGTGGATCGAATTGTCCGATGCGGAACGCGCACGGCTCCTCACCGAGCTGGCGGACACCAGTCGACTGCTCGACCACACGGAAGGGTTCGTACCGCGCCCATGACGTCCCCAGCCCCTCTCGACCTCGACGACCTGCTCGACCGGGTCAAGTCCGGCGAGCGCCTGCCGCACGCGACCGTGGAACAGATCGTGGCCGCCATCCACGACCCGACGTCCCCCTACCCGCTCTACACGCTTCTTCACATCCTCGGACGGGGCTTCATGGTCGAACACCGCCCCCTCATGGAGAGCTTCCTCGATTACCGCGAGGACCCCATGATAACCTCGATCGCCTTACGATCTCTCACCGCGTACTGGGGCTTGCACTCGGACTATCTGGACGACTTGACGACGTTCGCTCGCGGAGTCGACTGGGACGACGAAGACGACGTCCGCATCATCGCGCTCTCCCAATTGGGAGAGTACGCAAGGGAAGTCCACGATATTCACGTGATCCGCCTCCTCGTCGAGATCCTCGACAAGGAGGCCGAAGACGAGCTCATCCGCAGCTTCGCCGTGGCCGCCGTTGCCCGCGCACTCGGCCACGACCACAACGAGATGCCCAGCGCCGCTCGGTTCGAGCCCCTCGACTCACCCTGGTCGGTCGCCATCCGCAAGGAGGCCGCGGACTACCTCGCCGACGCGAGGCCATGAATGTCCGGCCTGGACGCGTCAGGCCGATCGAGGTGGGACCAGGGCGAGAAGGTGGCGATCGGGGCGCGGGGGCGCCAGAAACTTGTGTGTGGATCACCGGCTCAGTTGGATGGGACGCGGGGAAGCTCACGCCGCTCCACCACGGGCAGAGCCACCGCGTCGGCGGTCACGGTGGTCGGTGTGTTCGTACGCTGCCATCCCCGGTGTACCAGGTCTGACCAGCAGGGATGCACCTCGCCGGGTGGTAGCGCGTCGGCCGGGTGACACCAGGCGTGACACCCGGCCCCGCGTAACCTCCCCTGTCATGGCCTCGACGATGAAGCGCCGTCGCAGCCGCGGCAGCATCGACCAGCTGCCCAGTGGCGCCTTCCGCGTGCGCGTCGCCGCCGGCGTTGACCCGGTCACGGGGGGCGGCACACCCCTCGTCGAGCTGGCGGAGTCGGCCGTCGCGGCCGAGAAGGTGCGCACCCGCCTGCTGGCCCAGGTGGACGAGCGGCGCAACCCGCGGACGAGGACGAGCGTCGATGCCCTCCTGGAGCGCTACCTCGACGTGACCGACGTGGGGCCGGTGACGCGACGGTCGTACGAGCGGTTCATCCGCAACCACATCTCCCCCGCTCTGGAAAAGCTGTCGGTGAACGCGCTCGACGTCGAACATCTGGACCGCTTCTACGGTCCGCTGCGCACGTGTCGGGCGCCGGTGCCAGGGCGGGGTCACGGTGAACCACCGGACCGCTCAGGCCCACGAGTGCGACGATCGGTGCCGCCCCCACCGCTGCACGCCGATGGGCGTGTCCGGCATCCGGCAGATCCACTGGATTGACCTGACCCCCGTAGGACGGACACCTCCCTTGACCGCCTCAAGGGAGGTGTCCGTCCTACGGGGGTCAGGTCAAAGCGGCAGTTCTTGGAGCCCGGTCATGCCGGCTTGGCGGGCGGAAGGTCGGGGCCCTCGAGGTGATCCGCATCGACACTGGCGTGCCGACGTCGAGGTTCTGTCGCCTGATCGGCGTGCCCGAGCGGGCCTGGCACCGTCACCCGGGCCCGGGCCGGCGCTCGGGCGAAGGGCCCGTGGCCTCCCCGGCCCGGAATCGGTCCGTGATGCGCGCGGCCCTCGCTTCGCGCGCTGGCAGGTTCTGACCCGCCAGGACCGGCCGCTGACCGCCCGCCGTGGTCCGCCCGTAGCGTCCGGACCACAGGTCGACGCGATGGCGAGGAGGCGCTCCGGTGAACGCGACCCTGCAGGTCGATGGCGTGACCAAGCGGTACGGGGCCGTCTCCGCGCTCGAGGAATTCAGTCTCTCCATCGCCCCCGGGGAGGTCGTCGGTCTCGTGGGTCACAACGGTGCGGGCAAGACGACACTCGTCGAGATCGTGTCCGGGCTCACCCGACCGGACGCGGGCCGGGTCGTCATCGAGGGTCTCGCTCCGCAGTGGGCCCGCGGCCGGGTGGGCGTCGCTCCTCAGCACCTGGCCCTGTATCCGTCCATCACAGTCAGGGAGCATCTGCAGCTCTTCGGCCGGCTCGCGGGACTCCGCGGCGCGGCCTTGCGTGGCGTCATCGACGATCTGGCGGTCGCACTGCGACTCATCGACATCCTGGACCGCCGAACGGGTGTGCTGTCCGGGGGGCAGCAGCGACGCACCCAGGCCGCGACCGCGCTCGTGCACCGTCCGTCACTGCTCTTGCTGGACGAGCCCACGGCCGGTGCCGACCTCGGCACTCGCCGCTCGCTGCTGGACCTGGTCAAGCAGCGGGCCGGGGAGGGCGCCGCAGTCCTCTACACCACCCACTACCTACCCGAACTCGACGACCTGGAGGCGACCATCGCGGTCGTCCGGAACGGTCGACTGGTCGCCCGGGGCAGTCTCGAGGAGCTGACGGCAGACCTGCCCGGTCACGTCCGGCTCACCTTCCACGACGGCGAGGTGGCGACGATCCCGACGCTCGACACCACGCGAACCCTCCTGGAGGAGATCGCCCGGAGCCAGCGCGGGATCTCGGCGGTCGAGGTCGCCCCGCCCTCGCTGGACGAGCTGTACCGATCGTTGGCGGTCGACGATGTCGCCTGAGTCCCGTCCCGCCCCGACCTCGGCTGTACGGCGCCGCTCCTCGTCCGGCGCCCGCCGCGGCACCCCCCTGCTCGCTTCCCTCCACCGGATCGAGGCGATCGCTCGCCACAACGTCGTACTCAGGCTGCGCGACCCCGGACAAGTGATCACCTACCTTGCCCTGCCGATGATCCTCATGCTGGTGCTGGCACCGCTCTACGAGAGTGCTGTCGACGGTGGCGTCACAGCCGTCGTCACGGGGATGATCATCTTGTTCTCGGTCTTCGTCGTCGGGGTCGCCGGCAACGCGGTTCTCAACGAGCGTCAGTGGCGCACCTGGGACCGGCTGCGGCAGACCCGCGCGACACCGCTCGAGATGGCCCTCGGCAAACTGCTACCGCTCTACCTGATCATGGGGGCTCAGCAGGCGGTCCTCGTCGTCTACGGCTGCGCCGTCATCGGTGCGCCGTGGCCGCGCTCGCCCGGCCTCCTCGTGCTGACGGTCGCGGTGTGGTCGTTCGCTCTGCTGGCGCTGGGAACGGCCCTGGCGACGGTGGCGCGGAGCCTCGGTGAGCTGTCCGCCGTCAAGGACGTCGGCGCCATGGTCCTCGGCTCGATGGCGGGCGCACTCGTGCCGCTGGCTCTCATGCCGGCCTGGGCGCAGGCGGCGGCCCACGCGTCGCCCGGCTTCTACGCGCTCCGAATGCTCCAGGCGTCCTTCACAGGCGACTCGGACACGGTTCTCGTCGACACGACGGTCCTCGTCGTGCTCGGCGGTCTGCTCATCACCCTCGCCGTGCGCCGCCTGGCGCGCGGCTGGGGCCGGGCCACGCTCCTATGAGCGTCCTGCCACTCACCGACCACGAGGCCAGGGACGTGATGCACGAAGAGCACCACCGAGGACAGCTCCGCACGCCGCACGGGGAGCAGAGCCGCGACGAGGCGGCGTCGGTGGACCGCCCGGGAGATCCACACATCGCGATCATCGGCCTGTCAGGGCGGTTCCCCGGGGCATCGGATGTCGACCAATTCTGGGAGAACATCAGCAACGGACTCGAATCCTTCACAACCTTCAGCGATGAGGAGCTCCGCGACGCCGGGGTCGACCCGTCGGAGTTCGCCGACCCGGCCTACGTCCGGTCGCGACCGGTCCTCGACGACGTGCGCTCGTTCGACGCGAGCTTCTTCGGGATGAGCCCCCGCGAAGCGATGCTCGCCGATCCGCAGCAGCGGCTGTTCACCGAATGTGTGTGGGAAGCACTCGAGTCGGCGGGTTACGGGTCCCCCGACACGCGCGGCGAGGTCGGCGTCTTCGCCGGCACCAATTTCAGCACCTACCTGTTGACGCGCGCGGGTGGGATGCAGCGCGCAGGTGCGGATCCCGACGAGATGATGGCGGGGAATGACAAGGACTCCCTAGCTACCACGGTGTCCTACCGGCTCGACCTGCGTGGGCCGAGCGTGGCGGTGCAGACCTTCTGCTCGACCTCGCTCGTCGCCGTTCACCTGGCCTGCGCAGTGCTGCGCCGGGACGAGTGCGACCTGGTCGTCGCCGGCGGCGTCTCGGTCCGGCAGCCGGACCGCGTCGGCTACCGCTACGAAGAGGGGAACCAGGCGTCACCCGACGGTCACGTGCGGACGTTCGACGACGCCGCTCGGGGAAGCATGTTCGGTGACGGCGTCGCGGTGGTCGTGCTCAAGCGGCTCGATCGTGCCGTGAGCGACGGGGACACCATCCTCGCGGTCATCCGTGGGTCGGCCGTCACGAACGACGGTGGCCAGAAGTTCAGCTATGCCGCTCCCGGAGTCGACGGCCAGCGGCGGTGCGTCGAGGCCGCACTCGTCGCCGCAGGCGTACGCCCCGAGGAGGTCTCCTACGTCGAGGCGCACGGCACGGCGACCGAGTTGGGGGACCCGATGGAGGTGGCGGCGCTGACCGCCGCCTTCGGTCCGGGACCCCCGCGCGGTTCGGTGGTGCTCGGCTCCGTCAAGCCCAACGTAGGTCACCTGGACCGGGCGTCCGGGGTCACCGGCCTCATCAAGGTCGTGCAGTCCCTGCGGCACGGCCGGTTGCCGGGAACGAGGAACTTCGTCACCCCCAACCGGGAGATCGACTTCGGCGGCAGCCCGTTCCGGGTCACCGCGGAGTCCACGGACTGGCCGGCCGACCCCACCCGGCCCCGGATCGCGGGCGTGAGCTCGTTCGGTATGGGGGGCACGAACTGCCATGTCGTCCTCTCGGAGGCACCGGCCACACCGGACCGTCCGCAGGTCCCAGGGCGCTCTCAGATCCTGCCGGTGTCGGCCCGCTGGGCCGAGGGGGCCGACCGTGCGTGCCGCGCCCTCGCCGGACGGCTGCGCGAGGAGCCTGACCTGGAGCTCGGCGACGCTGCCCACACCCTGCAGGTCGGGCGTAAGCACTTCGCCCATCGCCGGGTGGTCGTGGCCGACTCGACCACGGAAGCGGTGGCGCTCCTCGACTCGCCGACGGGACCGCTGGCACGCCACGATCCCGCGGTAGGACGCCGGGCGGCTTTCATCATCGCGGGCGTCGGCGAGCAGTACCCCGGCATGGTCGCCGACCTCTACGCGGACCTACCCGGCTTCCGGACCCACGTGGACGAGGGCACCCGGATGCTGGGGCTCAGCTCGGTCGACCAGCTCTGCGGCCTGCTCACGACCGCCGACGCACCCGCCGCCAGCGTCGACCTGGCTGGCCTGCTGGGGCGCCGGCCACCGGGGGACGACACCGGGGCCACGCCCGGCGAGAGCCCCGCGACCGCTCGGACCATCGGAGACGGCGCGCTCACCCAGCCCGCGGTCTTCCTGGTGGAGTACGCGCTGGCACGACAGCTCATGAGTTGGGGGGTCGAACCCGCCACCATGATCGGCTACAGCCTCGGCGAGTACGTGGTCGCCTGTCTGGCCGGGGTGATCGACCTGGAGGACGCGCTCGGGCTCGTCGCGCACCGCGCCCGCCTGATCGCCGCGCTCCCTCGGGGAGCCATGCTCGCGGTCAACGCCGACGCCACCGCCTGCGACAGGCTGCTCGGGCCGCTCCGTGACGAGCTGGACGTGGCTGTCCGCACGGGCAGCCAGCTCGTGCTGGCGGGAGACTCGGACGCGATCGCTGCTGCCGCGACCCGGCTCCAGGAGGCCGCGGTGGCAGTCCGCCGGCTCGACACGTCGCACGCCTACCACTCCCGAATGATGCTTCCGGCGGCGGCCGAGCTGACCCGGTGGATGCGCGACAACGTCCGGCTCGAATCACCCCGACAGCCCTACCTCAGCACCGTCACCGGGCGTCCCGCCGGGGAGGAGGTGACCGATCCCGCGTACTGGGCCCGACACATGTGCGAGGCCGTGGACATCGACACCGCTCTGACGCACCTGCTCCAGGACCCCGGCCTCGCCGTCCTCGAGGTCGGGCCCGGTCACTCGCTGGGTGCCCTGGTGCGGGCCCACGGAGCATGTGAGCGGGAACGCTGGCCACTCGTCATCCCCACGCTCCCGGGCGCGGCCGACCTGCGGCCGGCCGGCCGGACCCTCGCCGAGGCCCTCGGGCGGCTGTGGCTGTGCGGGGTGGGCGTCGACTGGAAGGCGGTGCACGGCGAACGGCGGCCCCGCCGAGTACCGCTGCCGACCTACCCGTTCCAGCGCCGGGAGTACTGGATCGAAGCGGACCCGGTCGGCTCGGGGCCGCTGACGGGCGGCGCGCGGGAGCCCGTCGACCAGGCTGCCATGGTGAGCGCGCTTCCCCGGCTCGACGAGGACCAGTGGCTGAGCAGACCGACCTGGCGTCAGGTCACCGCACGGGGGCCGCGTCCCGATGCGGCGCACTGGCTCGTCCTGACTGACGACGGTGCCGGTGACGAGGTGGCCGCAGCTCTCATGACGCACCTGGACGCCGCGCCGGGGGCCCGGATCACGGTGCTCCGACCCGGCCGCGTCCCCGCAACGACGCCTCCCGGGGAGGGCGAGCCACGGCATGTCCGGCCGGCCTCGGTCCCGGACCTGACCGCCGCCCTCCGGGACCTCGTCCGTGACGGCACTCACCCGCCCGAGCGGATCGTGCACCTGTGGAATCTCGACGCCCGGAGACCCGAGGAGGCACTGGACCGGGGGCTGTACAGCCTGCTCGCCGTCGCCAAGGCCGCAGGTGACCTCGGACTGCCTCCCTGGAGCCTCGACGTCGTAACACTGGGCAGCCACCGCGTCCATCCCGGCGACGAGGTCCGTCCTGACCAGGTCAACTCCCTGGGCGCTTGCCGCCTGATCCCGGTCGAGTACCCCGGCTGTCGGACGCGGCTGGTGGACATCGACGCCGAGACGCTGCGCTCCTGCCTGGCCGACCTGGTCGCGGAACTGCGGGCCGAGCCCGACGAGCAGGTCGTCTCGCTGCGAGCCGGCACCCGGTGGCTGCCCGGGTACGACGTGCTCCCGCCCGACGCCGACAAGACCCCACGAACCGGCTTCCGCCCTGGGGGCGTCTATCTGATCACGGGCGGTCTCGGAGGCATCGGTCTGGCCATGGCCGAGCGGATCGCGGCCGACTACTCCGCCCACCTCGTGCTCGTCGGGCGGACGCCGCTGCCCGCTGCCGACCACTGGACGGACATCCTGGCCGACCCGACGACATCCGCCGAGGTGCGTCGCCGGGTCAGCGGCCTGCAGCGGATGCGCGAGTCGGGAGCCCGGGTCGTCACCGTCGCGGGCGATGTCGCGATCCCTGGGGACCTGTCCCGCGCCGTCGACATCGCGCTCGCCGAGTTCGGTTGCCTCGACGGCATCCTGCACTGCGCCGGTGTGCCGGCCATGGGCCTCATGCAGTTCCGCACCGCGACCGACGTCGCCGCCGTCCTCGCGCCCAAGGTCCTCGGCACCCGCCTGCTTCTCGACGCGGTGCGACCTGCCCGTCCCGCCTTCGTCGTCCTGTTCTCGTCGACGACGTCGAGCACGGGCGGGGGCCCGGGACAGATCGGGTACTGCGCGGCCAACGCCTACCTCGACGCCTGCGCGACGAGCGATCCGCTGCCGGGAACCCATGTCGTCGCCGTGGACTGGGGCGAGTGGACCTGGAACGGGTGGACGGACGGGCTGAACCAGTACGACGAGGGATCGCGCCAGTTCTTCGAGCAGTACCGCCGGGACTTCGGTATCGACTTCGACCAGGGGTGGCGGGCGTTGCAGCGTGCTCTCGCCACCGGGGAGCACCACGTCGTGGTCTCGACCCAGGACTTCCCCACGATCGTCCGGTCCAGCCGGCTCGCCTCGATCGCTCAGCACCAGGAGACGGTGCGCCGCAACCGGGACGCGGGCGGCCGCCATCCCCGGCCGGACCTGTCGACCGCGTTCATCGAACCCCAGACGTCCCTGGAGGAGGCGATCTCGGAGATCTGGGCGGCGGCGCTGGGCCTGGAGCGGGTCGGCAGTCACGACAACTTCTTCGAACTCGGAGGCAACTCACTCGTCGGTATGGAGATCATCGCGGAGGTGCGGTCCGCGGCCGAGACCCCACTCCTGCCGCCGCACCTGCTGTACCAGGCGCCGACGGTCGCTCTCCTGGCCGCAGCTGCCGAACAGGCGCGTCGCTCCGAGGACGACCCCGCGCACTCGACCGGGGTCGAAGCGGGCGTGGCAGCCGGCGACAGGGACCGGATCGACAGGCGACGCGCCTCTCTGCGAACGAGGAGGTCGGCATGAGCAGCAGCACGACCGGCGGCCCCACGGACGAGACCGCTCCGGGTGGCCCGGTGGACCCGAACGGTCACGCCGCCGCCCTCGCCGTCGTGGGCATGGCGGGGCGGTTCCCCGGCGCAGCGAGCCCGGAGGAGCTGTGGCGCGCCCTCGCCGAGGGCCGTTCCGGTCTGCGTCAGCTCACGGACGAGGAACTGGCGGCAGCGGGCATCCCCCCCGCCCAGCTGGCCGACCCGAGCTACGTCCGGATCGGGGGGCCCGTCGCCGACCTCGACCTGTTCGACGCCGGGGTGTTCGGCATGAGCGCCCGCGAGGCTATGACGACCGACCCACAGCATCGGATCTTCCTGGAGTGCGCATGGGAAGCCCTGGAGTCGGCCGGATACTGCCCGACCGCGACAACCGGTCAGGTGGGGGTGTTCGCCGGCTGCGGCTTTCCCGACTACCTCGCCCGGAACATGCTGTCGACCATGTCCGAGCCCGGCGGGGCGCTGCTGGTCGCCGTCGGCAACGAACGGGACTCGCTCGCCTCCCTGGTGTCCTACAAGTTCGGTCTCCGCGGTCCGGCGCTGGGTGTTCAGACCTTCTGCTCGACCTCACTGGTCGCCGTGCACCTCGCCTGCCAGAGCCTGCTGACCTTCGAATGCGACATGGCCCTCGCCGGCGGTGTCTTCGTCCCCCTGCCGCAACCCAGTGGGTACCTCCACGAGCCGGGGGGGATCCTGTCGCCGGACGGGGTCGTGCGCAGCCTCGACGTTCGCGCGAACGGGACGGTCATGGGCAGCGGCGCCGGCATCGTCGTGCTGAAGCGGCTGACCGAGGCGGTGCGTGACGGCGACCTCGTCCGCGCGGTGATCCTGGCGTCGGCCGTCAACAACGACGGCCGCACCCGGGCCGGCTACACCGCCCCCGGCGTGGACGGCGAGACGGAGGCCATCGAGCTGGCGCTCGGCGTCGCCGGAGTGCCCTCGAGCACGGTCGGCTACGTGGAGTGCCATGCGACCGGCACACTCCTCGGCGACTCGATCGAGCTCTCGGCCCTCACCCGCGCCTTCGCCGAGCCTCGCGAGGACCCGTGCGTGCTCGGCACCGTCAAGCCGAGCATCGGTCACCTGGACCGTGCGGCTGGAGTCACCGGCCTCATCCGGGCGACGATGTGCCTGGAGCAGGGCGTGCTCCCGGCGACCCCGGGGTACGAGGTCCCGAACCCGGCGCTCGCCGGGAAGGCGGACCGGTTCACGGTTCTCACCGAGCCCCGACCCTGGCCCGTGGGTTCGCAGCCCCGACGGGCCGGCGTCAATTCGTTCGGTCTCGGCGGCACCAACGCCCATGTCGTCCTCGAGGAGGCACCGGCACGCCCGACAGGCCCCGCGCGACCGGGTCCCCATCTGCTCACGCTGTCGGCGCTCGACGAACGAGCCCTCGACGACCTGGCGCTCCGGCTCCGTGAGTACCTGCTCGCCCGCCCCGGGCTGGACGTGGCCGATATCGCCTACACCATGCAGTCCTCGCGGACGGGGTTCGCGCTTCGCCGGGCAGCCGTGGTCCGTGACCTCGCCGACGCCGCTGCGGCCTTGGCGGACCGCGACCGCTGGGCGCAGGGGCGTGCCAGCCGCCGTGACCCGCTGCTGCGGCTGAACGCCCCCTCCGGGGCACCGGCGCCGGCCCTGGCGGCGCTGGAGGACTGGCTCGGTGACCACGGGGTCCGACTCGCACCCGACGGCGGTGCGGCGGAGGAGATCGTCGTCGATCCAGTCCCGGACGGACCGGACGCCGGGTGGCGGCTCGCCATGCTGGCCCGGGCCTGGCTGGCCGGTGCCTGCGTCGACTGGGGCGCGCTGCACCAGGGGAAGGGCAGGCGGCTGGAGCTGCCGACGTACCCCTTCCAGCGGCGAAGGTACTGGGTCGAGGCGCAGCCGACCGCCCTGGCGACCCCACTGGCCGGGCGCAACCACGACCGATCGACATGGACCTACCTGCCGAGTTGGCGTCCTCGTCCGCTGTCCGTTGCCGACCTGGGCGAACGTGCCCGCGCCGCCGGTCCGTGGCTCGTCCTCGCGGCCGAGCCCCGCGGTCTGGCCCTCGCTGCACAGGTACGCGCCCTCGGCGCCGAGCTGGCCCTCGCCGTTCCCGGCGACGAGTTCTCGTACCGGGGCCCGGGCGAGTTCACGCTTCGGCCGTCGTCGGCCGACGACATGATCGCAGTGATCCGCGGGATGCCGAGCCGACCCCGGACGGTCGTGCATGCCTTCAGCCTCGGTACCACCCAGGCCGACGACGACTTCGTGACATTCACGAGAGCCCAGGACGACGGCGTGCACTCGGTGCTGGCACTGGCCAGGGCTCTCGTCGACGACACCGGCGAGGCATCACGGGTGGAACTGACGCTGCTCACGTCCGGTGCCGTCCACGTCGCCGGGGACGACCTGTCCCGCCCCGAGCACGCCGGCGTCGGAGCGCTCGCGGCGACGCTCGCCCAGGAGAACCCCGCCGTCCGCGCCCGTCACGTCGACCTCGACGGCGACCTCGGTGTGGGCGCTCGGCAGGACACTGGCGTCACAGCGCGCACCGCCGTTGCCGGCATCCTCGCCGAGCACCGCGGGCCCCTGGCCATCCGCTCGGCGGAGCCCTGGCAGCGCGCCTACGATCCGTACCCCCTCACAGCCGTGCCGCCCGACTGCCCCGTGCTACGACCAGGCGAGACCGTGCTCATCACGGGTGGGTTGGGTGACGTCGGCCTCACCCTCGCCCGCCGTCTCGCCGCGCTCGGCTGCCGGTTGGTGTGCACTGTCCGAACCGAGTTGCCGCCCAGGCCGGAGTGGCCGGCGTACCTGAGGTCCGTTCCGCCGGCGGGGCTGCGGGCCGCGCGCCACGTCAGGTCCGTTCTCGAGCTCGAGGACGCCGGCGCGGAGGTGCTCGCCCTCACCGCCGACGTGTCGGATGTCGAGCAGATGCGCGAGGTCGTCAGGCGGGCGAGAGAACGGTTCGGCCGGATCGATCTCGTCGTTCACGCCGCCGGCGTCCAGGACCCGCGATTCTTCGACTTCGCTCACCTCGCAGACCCCGGGTCGTACGAGGCGCACGCTGCTGCCAAGGTCGGTGGGTTCCACGTGCTGCAGGAGGTCCTCGGCGACGACGCGCACGACCGGCGGGTGAGCACGTCCTCGCTGGCCACGGTCCTCGGAGGGATGACCCTGGGACCTTACGCGGCGGCCAACGCTGCCCTCGACGCCTACGTCGAGCAGGCCCGGGTCCGCGGAATCGGGACATGGACGAGCGTCGACTGGGACACCTGGCGAGTGGACCCGAGCCGTTCCGACCCCCACAGTCCTGACGTCGGGGACTACGCGATGGCTCCGGTCGAAGCCGTCGACGTGTTCGAGCGGACCCTTCGGGCGGGCGCCGACGCGACGCGGCTCGTCGTCTCGACGGGGGCGCTGGAGCGCCGAGTGCAGCAGTGGGTCATCGACGACCTGCACGCGTTCGACGAGTCGAGTGCCGGCGAACGCCACCCACGACCCGAACTCGACACGCCCTTCGTCGAGCCACGCCCCGGGACCGAGGCTCTGCTGGCCGAGGTCTGGTCGACGGTGCTCGCCGTCGAGCCGATCGGGACGGCCGACAACTTCTTCGAACTGGGAGGCCACTCCCTGATCGCGATCGAGCTGACACACCGCATCCGACGGGCGACGGGCCGGCCCGTCCCCGTGACAGCGCTGCTGGAGTCCCCCACCGTGGCCCGGTTGGCGGCCGTGATCGACACCGCCGACGCCGAGAGCTCAACGGCGCCGGAGAAGGAGGTGGCGAGGACGTGACGGGAGACGTGCTGGAGGACCTCGGCACCGGCACGGGCCCAGGGAGGCAGGTGGACGTGACGAGCCAGGGCCATCTCGCCCGGGTCCGCGAGTTCGTCCGTGCCGAGCTGATGGGTTGCGAACGGGAGCTCGATGCGCTGCCACCGGTGCCGACGCCCCAGGTCCGGCGCTTCGCGGCGGCAGGACTGGGGAACTGGTGGCTCCCCCCGCGGTACGGCGGCCCTGGACACGGGCTCGAGCACGGTGTGCGGGTCGTAGCAGAACTCGGCTACGGCGACGCCGGGACCGCGTTCACCCTGTTCATCCCCGTTCTGGCGACGAGCATGGTGCAGCTCTACGGTGCGCCGGGGATCGCCGATCGCCACCTCACCGAGCTGCGGGCGGGCGGTGGCTTCGCGGCCACGCTCGGCTCCGAGCACGCGGCGGGCAGCGAGCTCGCCCGGATCACCACGACGGCCCGCCGGGTCGGAGACACGCTCGTGATCGACGGCGAGAAGGCGTACTCGACCGACGCGGACTTCGCCGCCTTCCTCGTCGTGATCGCGAGGATGGCCGACGACCCGGGGACCTTCGTCGCCGTCCTCGTCCCGCGGGACGTACCCGGTATCGAGGTGCACCGGCGCTGGACGATGAACGGATTGCGGTCGTCAGCCACGTACGAAGTCGTACTCCGCGGCGTGACCGTCCCCACGACCCACGCGCTGCGGGGCAATGGGCTCCGTGTTCTCGAGGTGGGGCTCAACGTCAGCCGCATCCTCATCGCAGCCACCGCGCTCGGCATCTGCCGGCGCGCCCGTGATCTGTGCTTGGACTACGCCCGCAGCAAGACTCTCAAGGGAGCGTCGCTGAGCGGGAATGCGGTGTTCGCCGCGAAGCTCGGGCAGTTCGAGATGCAGATCGAGGTCATGACCAACCAATGCCTGGCGGCCGCGCGCGAGTACGACGCCGTCACGCGGGGCGATCATGCGGGCAGTGACTTTCTGCGAATCGGGACAATGAAGTCCGCCCTGACGACGAAGATGTTCTGCGGGCAGACGGCATGGCACCTCGTGTCGACCGCATCGGAGATGTTCGGAGGCATCGGGTACACAGACGAGTCCATCATCGGGAAACTGCTCCGGGACGTCCGGCACACGTCGATCGTCGAGGGTGGCGACGACGTCCTGCGCGACCTCGTCTACACCCGGTTCACGCTGCCGGCGGGCCGGCGCGCCTGACTGTCCTGCCGCACCAGCGCCAGCTGGTCCCGCACCCGAGCCGCCGCCGTCGTCCGAATCTGCGTCACCGCGACCAGGGCGTCCTCAAGTTCGGCAACACTGGGCCGTACCAACCCGTCATGATCGCCGACGTCCGTGAGGAGGACGAGGGTCCGGGCCAGCCAGACCGGAGCACCGACCGTACGAAACGCGTCACGGGCGCGCCCCAGGTGGGCGAGAGCCGCCGGGACCCGGCCGCGGCCGAGGTCCATCTCGCCGAGGGCGAACTCGGTCTGGCCCTCCAGCAGTAGCCGACCCGTCTGCTCAGCGAGGGCGGCGGCGGTCGAGAGCGTCGACTCGGCGACGGCCTCGCGGCCCTCCTCCCGCCGTGCCATGCCCAGCCAATAGTGCACCGACGCCGCCTCGCCCAGGTCGCCGATCTCCTGCAAGGTGGCGAGGGCTCTGCTGAGCACGCGCCGTGCCGAGCCCGCGTCGCCTGCTGCCAGGGACAGCTCCGCCCCCCGGCAGTCGACCCGGATCCGAACGCGCCAGCACTCGACTCTGCGGGAGACCCGCCGCGCCTCGGCCAGCAGATTCTCGGCGTCCTGCAGGTCACCTTCATCCATCCGGATCCGCGCGAGGTCGCACAGCACCGTCGCCTGTCCGGTGAGGTCACCGGAGGACGTCATCCGCGCCAGTGCCGCCTCGAGCTTCGTCAGCGTTGTCGGGATGTCCCCCCGAACGGCGTCGACGAGCGCGGAGCTGCGCATCACCAGACCCACCCCGTGCTCGTGCCCACGGGAACGGAGAGCGTCGATGGCGATCGCGAAATGCTGCTCGGCCGCGTCCAGCTGCCACTGCGCTCCGGACAACCGCCCCAACGAGTAGTGGCAGGCGGCCGCTCCGAGGGCGTCCTGCGTGCGCTCGCAGACATCGAGCGCCGCCTCGGCCGTGCACTGCCAGTCCCGATAGGCGCCTCGTGCTTCGAACGGAGCGACCAGGGTGAGCGCGAGACCCCAGCAGACCTCACTCTGGCCAGCACGGGCTGCCTGTCGGACGGCTGCGACGAGCGACGGTCGCTCCCGTTCCAGCCAGACCAGCGGACGCTGCGACACGTCCTCGTTCAGACCGGGGAGATCGACCTGCGCAGCAGGTCCGGGCGCCAGCGCACGGTCGTCGCCGAACGCGGCGAGCCGAGCCTGCTCGGTCAGCGACAACCACGTTCCGAACACCCGCCCGAGCGCCTCCTGGCGCTCTCGTTCGTCGTCCACCTCCTCCGCTCGTTCAAGCGCGAAGACGCGGACCAGCTCGTGGAACCGGTACCGGGGAGGCCCCGACGGTGTCTCGTCGACGTCCAGCAGGTGCACGTCGACGAGGAGGTCGAGGACCTGCTCCGCCTCGACGGTGCCCGTGTCGAGGAGCGCAGCGCCCGTCCATGCCGGGAAGTCAGGAGCCTGCAGGAGCGCGAGCAAGCGGAACAGGCGCTGGGCGCGCTCAGGCAGGGAGCGGTAGCTCGATCCGATGGAGGAGCGCAGCTCCAGACCGCTGTGGCTGAACTCGTCGAGACGCCTGATCTCGTTCTTCATGCGTCGGGTCAGCTCGGCGATCCGCCAGTGCCGTCGCGACGCCAGCCGGGCTCCGGCAATCCGCAACGCGAGTGGCAGCCCGCCGGTGTAGGCGACCAGTTCCCGCGCCGATGCCGACTCCGCGTCGAGTCGCTCTCGTCCGATGATCGATGCCAGCAGCTCAGTGCACAGCCTGGGGTCCAGGACGTCGAGCCCGAACCACTTGGCGCCGTCCAGGAGGTCCAGTCGGACGCGTGAGGTGATGAGGACGGCGCACTCAGGGCTTCCCGGGAGCAACGGCGAGATCTGCTCCACGGTGTCGGCTCCGTCGAGCACCAGGAGGACCCGTCGGCCGGCCAGACGGCTCCGGTAGAACTCGGCCCGTTCGTCCTGGTCGTCCGGAACGGCAGTGTCGGCGACACCGAGAGCGCGCAACCAGCGAGCGAGCAACGCGGCTGTCCGGCCCTCGCGACTGACACCGTCGAGGTCGGCGTAGAGATGACCGTCCGGGTAGGCATGAGCGGTTTCGTGGGCGACGCGTAGGGCCAGGGCTGACTTGCCGATCCCGCCCGGGCCGTGGACCCCGACGATGGGGACGGCGTAGCGGTCGGTGACTCCAGTGCGCTCAACGAGGAGACGCGTCATGGCGACGATGAGGTCGGCACGCCCGACGAAGTCCGCGATCCCGCGTGGGAGCTGCCGCGGCGTGATCGACCTGGTACCAGGCACGTCGTCGCCGACTCCGACGGGGGGCTTCGCCCGTCCCGCATCCCCGCCCGTCGCCGCAGCCGACCCGCGGGTCGACCGTGCGGCCCTCGACCGCGACCTCCACGTGTCCGCTCGCCCGACGGACCCACTCCCGTCGCTCGCGCCCGCCCGAGAGACCGACGAGGACGACACGAGGTCCAGCCGCGGCGCACGGTTCAGCATGTCGACCTCGAGGTCGCGCAGTTCCTGACCGGGGTCGATGCCCATGTCGTCGGCGAGAGCGCGACGCACCTGACGCAGAACCGCCAGGGCGTCCGCCTGGCGGCCGTCCCGATAGAGCGCCAGCGCGAGACACGCAGCGAAGCGCTCCCGCAGCGGGTACTCGGCGATCAGATCACGGAGCTCGGTGACGACGACGTCGTGCCGACCGAGGGCGAGCTCGAGGTCGAGTCGCTGCTGCACCGCCGAGAGGCGCGCGTCCGCGAGAGCCTCGCGTGCCCGGCGGACGGGCTCGCTCGCGACCCCCTGCAGGGCACAGCCGCGCCAGAGCTGCAAGGCCGCCGACAGCGTCGCGGACGCCTCCTCCCTGGCCCCGCGGGCCGCCTGCTGACGGGCCCGAGTCACCAACGAGGTGAACTCGGTCGAATCCAACCGTTCGGGGGCGATGTGGAGGACGTAGCCCGCCGCGTCGGTGAGGACCGCCGTGTCCGGCGAGTCGGTGAGCAACTTGCGGAGCGCCGAGATGCAACCCTGGATCTGTCCCCGTGCAGTCGCCGGGGGGTCCTCACCCCAGACCGCGTCGACCAGGCTCTCGACCGAGACGACCCGCCCCGCGCGCAGAGCAAGCATGGCCAGCACGATCCGTTCGCGCGGGCCTCCGACCCGGCGGACGACGCCAGCCACCTCCAACTCCAGCGGACCGAGGATCCTGAGACGTGCCGGTGGTGCTGTCCTCACGGTCTTCCCCGAAGGACCAGAAGGCGTGCGGTCCCCGGGCCGGACCGCCGCAGCCGGCACGGCGGCATCCCCCCGACCGTCACGAACCATCCTCCGCGACATTACCTAGGAGACTCCGGGATCGATAGGCGCAGCGGGGTACTTATGGCGGGATACTTAGCCGGCTCTTCACAGATGAGGGCGCCGGACGACAGTGATCATGAGGTTGGTGATCATGTCGGGCGCGTCGCTGCCAGGTAGACATCGAGGCCTTCCGAGGACGGGGTTCCTACGCCGCCCACCTGGAAGACCTCGACATGGTTGACGCTACCTCCGGCCGCCCTGACATGACCGCGTTCTGTCGCCTCGACGAGCTCGGTCCGGAGGTCACCGGCCAGCGTCTGGAGCCGGACCGGGCGGTGCCGGCGTGTCAGGTCGTCGACCCTGACGCGCGACACTCGTGGGGCCTGGGTCGGGGGGTCAGGTTGTGCGCGGTGCCGGGATCTTTCGCCGGCGGTGAAGGGCGGCGGCGAGGTCGGCCGCCCAGGGCAGGAGCGGGATAGGCGGATCCAGGTCCGTCGTCGGCCGTGGGTCATCCGGGCGGCGACGCGGCGGAGGCGATAGCAGATGTTGTCCGAGAACGCTTCCGAACCGCTTTCCTCTCGCTTTCGATATTCGGGCGGAGCGCCGGAAGCGAATCGACAGCCTCGTGGGGCTCACTTGTTCAGCGAGGCAGCCGACGGCTCGAGGCGTCACTCCCGAGCTCACACCGTCCGAACCGAGTAGGGATCCACATGTCGTTGAGTGAGCGAACTCCGGCCGTGTGCACGTCCTCCATCAGGGAAGGGCGAGGGCACGGGGACTCCGATGTCGCCGCCGCCGCATACCGGCACATGGCTCGCTCGGGCGGCGCCCTGGCGGAGGACGAGGTCGCCGCAGCCCTCGGCGTCGGCCACGGTGCGCTGGCCGAGGCGGTCGGCCGTCTCCTGGCCGACGGCCTGCTGCGTGTCGTCCCGGACGACGGACCCGGGCGTCGCCGGTTCGCGGTCGTCGACCCGGATGTCGCCGCCGCGGCGCTCATCTCCCCGCTGGATCGGGACATCGACCGTCTCCGCGCGGAAGCCACCCGGATCAGGGAGCGCGTCGACGGGTACCGCCGGGACTACGTCACCTCGCTGCGGGCACCCGGATCCGTCGTCCATGAGGCGCGCGGCGACACCGAGGTGACCGGGCTGCTGGCACTCGTGACGTCGCGGTGCGTCGACGACGCTCTCGTTCTGCGCACCGGGCGCCTCGAGAGCCTCGACCTCGACGCGCTCTGCGCACCGCTGCTTGCCCGGCGCGTCCGGGTGCGGATCGCCTGCCTGCACCGGTCCCGTACCGAGTTCGCGCTACGGCATCGACTGCGCCGGCTCTGCGACGCCGGCGCGGACGTTCGGACCGTCAGCCGGGTGCCGACGAGCGCTCTGGTCGTCGACGGCTCCGTCGTCGTACTCCTCGACGAGGTCGAGGGCGTTCCGGTGGCGACCTCGGTGCACGCCGTACCCCAGGTGGTGGCCTTCCTGCTCGACAGCTTCGGCGACCTGTGGGACGCGGGCCGCCCCCTGGAGGGGACGGACGCGGGCCGATCCACCGATGTGGCGCGCGACCTCCAGCGATCCATCCTCGAACTGATGGCGCAGGGCGCCACCGACGAGGTGATCGCCCGAAAGCTCGGGATGTCGGTGCGCAGCTGCCGGCGTCACATCGCCTCCGTGTTCGCAGAGCTCGGTGCGGTCAGCCGCTTCCAGGCGGGTCTGGCAGCCGGTCACCGGCGACTGGTCGCCGTCCCCTAGCCGGCCAACCCACGCGACGGACGAGGAGGGTCATGGGAGAGGGCACCGTCGAGCCGATCGCGGTGATCGGCCTGTCGTGCCGGTTCCCGGGAGCTGACGGGCCGGACGACTTCTGGCAACTGCTCCGGGACGGCGTCGACGCCGTCACCGCCGCTCCCGCCGCTCGGTGGCCGGGCCATGCCCTGCCCGACTACCGACGGGGGGGTTTCGTCGACGGCATAGAGGACTTCGACGCCGCCTTCTTCGGCATCGACGACGCCGAGGCCGACGCGATGGACCCCCAGCACCGGATGGCCCTCCAACTGGCGTGGCACGCCGTCGAGGACGCCCGGACTCCGCTCGATCGGCTCTGCGACCGCGGAGTCGGCGTGTTCGCCGCGGCCGGCGGGGACGGCTACGCGCGGCTCGCCCACGGGCTCACCCACCGGCACGGCACCCTGGAGGTGACACGCCACAGCTACATCGGTACCCACCCGGCCATGCTGGCGAACCGCATCTCCTATGCGCTCGGCCTGCGGGGCCCGAGCATCACAGTGGACAGCGGTCAGTCCTCCGGCCTCGTGGCCGTCCACCTTGCCTGTGAGAGCCTGCGCCGACGGGAGTCCGCCGTCGCCCTCGCGACCGCGGTGTCGCTGCTCGTCCTGGCCGAGACGACCCGTGAGATCGCCGAGCTCGGTGTTCTCTCCCCGGATGGGCGGTGCCACGTCCTCGACGCACGGGCGAACGGCTACGTGCGGGGGGAGGGCGGCGGGGCGGTCCTGCTCAAGCCGTTGGCCAGCGCCGTGGCCGACGGGGACCCGGTCCGGGGCGTCATCCTCGGCAGCGCCGTCAACAACGACGGCGGCGGCGCCGTCCTGACCACACCGACTGCGGCAGCCCAGCACGAGGTCATCGAGAAGGCGCGGGTCGCGGCCGGGGTCGACCCGGCGAGGATCGGCTACGTCGAGCTGCACGGCACCGGAACCAGGGTCGGCGACCCGGTCGAGGCTGCCGCCCTGGGGGAGGCCGTCGGCCGGCACCGCGCCCCCGGGCAGCCGTTGCCGGTGGGCTCGGTCAAGACCTCGATCGGTCACCTCGAAGGAGCCTCGGGAATGGCCGGCCTGACGAAGGCTCTGCTCGCCGTCGCGCACCGGGAGCTGCCGGGTGACGTCGGCCACGAGCAGGACAACCCCGAGATCCCCATGTCGGAGCTCGGACTGCGGGTCGTGGACCGAACCCAGCCGTGGCCGCCGTCCGGAGACCGGTGTGTCGCTGGTGTCAGCTCCTTCGGCATGGGGGGAACCAACTGTCACCTGCTCGTCGCGGCCTCCCCGGTGACCGCTGAGCGATCCACCGGGCCCGCGGTGACGGCGCACCCCGAGCCTCCCCGGGAGCGGCCGCGGGCCACCCCCGTGGCGGGCGACCTGCCGCTGCTGGTCTCGACACGCTCCGTGGGAGCACTGCGGGCAGCGGCCGGCCTGCTCGGGGACCGCCTCGATTCGGGCCTTGACGCCGCCCAGGTCGCGACCGCGCTCCGGCACACCCGCTCCCAGCTGCCTCAGCGCGCGGCCGTCCTCGGGCACGACCCTCGTTCCGCGCTCGCCGCCCTGGCCGAGGGTCGGTCCCATCCAGATGTCGTCACCGGAGCAGCTCTCCACGGGGACGCACCCCGAACCTTCATCTTCCCTGGTCAGGGCTCGCAGTGGCCCGGCATGGCAGCCGAGTTGCTCCAGCAGTCCACCGTGTTCGCCGATCAGGTGCACGAGTGCGCCGAGGCCTTGGCCCCCTTCGTGGACTGGGACCTGCTCGACGTCCTCCGCGGGAGCCCGGGCTCGGTCGACGGCACCCGGGTCGACGTCGTGCAGCCGGCGCTCTGGTCGGTCATGGTGGGCCTCGCGGCCGTGTGGCGGACAGCCGGGGTGCGGCCCGAGGTCGTCATCGGGCACTCACAGGGCGAGATCGCCGCCGCCACCGTGGTCGGTGCGCTGTCGGTCGCGGACGGAGCCCGCGTCGTCGCGCTTCGCAGCATCAGCCTGGCGGCGCTCGCGGGCAGCGGACGCATGCTCTCGGTGGCCGCCGACGTCAACACCGTGGCTCAGGCTCTGGCGGAACACGCCCCGGAGGCCACGGTGGCCGTGATCAACGGTCCACGGTCGACCGTCGTCTCCGGCAGGCCGGGCGACCTGGCCGAGCTGGAGGGCCAGCTCATCGTGGCCGGCTACCGGACCAGGCACGTGGCGGTCGATTACGCCTCACACTCCTCCGACGTCGAACGGGTCCGCGAGGAGCTCCTGGACAGGCTGGCCCCGGTCGCGCCCCGCTCGGTCGAGGCCACGTTCCTGTCCACGGTGGACGGCCGGCCGGTCGACACCGCAACGCTGGACGCCCACTACTGGTACCGGAGTCTCCGCGAGCCGGTGCGCTTCGGACCGGCGGTGGCCCGGTCGATCGAGGCCGGGTCCCGGATCTTCGTCGAGTGCAGCCCGCACCCGATCCTCTCGGCTGCGGTCGAGGAGACGGCCGAGGCAGCCGGGGCGGACGTGACCGTCGTCGCCACTCTCCGGCGCGAGGAGGGCGCGGCCGAACAGGTGCGGCGTGCGCTCGGACAGGCATGGACGGCCGGCCTGCCGGTGGACTGGGAGGCGGGGCGACCACCGGGCCCACCCAGGAGCGGGATGGTGGCGCTGCCGGCGTACCCGTTCGAACAACGACGGCACTGGCTGGGGATCGACCGCTCCATCACCCGACCGAGGCCCACCACCAACCCGCTGGCGGTCGACGCCGTGCGTGACCTGGTGGCCCGGATCACTGCCGAGGCCCGCGGGGACGCCGCCGTGGAGCCGGACCACGACGTGACCTTCACCGATCTCGGCATCGACTCCGTCCGGGCCCTGGACATGCGCAACCGGCTGCGGGACGCCACAGGCCTGGCCCTGCCCGCTGCCGTCGTGTTCGACCACCCCACGCCGGCGCAGCTGACCGCACACCTGGTCGCGGGCCTCGCCGACGCGGCCGGGACCGCGCGGGCAACCGCGTCGGACCGAGTCGAGGTCGGCGCCGGAGCGACCCCCGGGCGCGACGACGAAGATCCGGTCGCCGTCGTCGCCATGGCCTGCCGCTACCCCGGCGATGTCGGATCACCGGAGCAGCTGTGGCAGCTCGTCGCCGGCGGAGTGGACGCCGTCGGTCCACTGCCCCGCGACCGGGGCTGGGACGTCGCCGAGGTGACCCGGCAGGTCCCGGACCGAGGGGGATTCCTGTCGGGGGCGGGAGACTTCGACGCGCCCTTCTTCGGCGTGAGCCCGCGTGAAGCCCTCGCCATGGACCCGCAGCAACGCCTGATGCTGACCCTCTGCTGGGAGGCGCTGGAGCGGGCCGGGATCGACCCGCAGGGGCTGCGGGCGAGCGCAACCGGCGTGTTCGTCGGGGCGATGGCACCGGACTACGGGCCTCGGCTTCACGAACCCAGCGCGGCCGGAGGACACTTGCTGACGGGGTCGGCTCTCAGCGTGCTGTCCGGGCGGATCGCGTACACGCTCGGCCTCGAGGGCCCCGCGATCACTGTCGACACCGCCTGCTCCGCCTCGCTGGTCGCGCTCCACCTCGCCGTGCAGTCGCTGCGCCGCCGGGAGTGCGTCCTCGCGCTCGCGGGGGGAGTCACCGTCATGTCGACCCCAGGGATGTTCGTCGAGTTCGCGCGCCAGGGCGGACTCGCTGCAGACGGCCGGTGCAAGGCGTTCTCTGCGGCGGCCGACGGCACGGGGTGGGCCGAGGGCGCGGGAGTGCTCGTCCTCCAACGACTGAGCGACGCGCAGGCGGCCGGGCGCCCCGTCCTCGCGTTGGTGCGCGGCAGTGCAGTGAACCAGGACGGACGGAGCAACGGGCTCACGGCACCCAATGGGCCGGCCCAGGAACGAGTGATCCGTCAGGCACTGGCCGACGCCCGCCTGGACCCCGGTGACATCCTCGCGGTCGAGGCCCACGGCACGGGCACGAAGCTGGGTGACCCGATCGAGGCCGCGGCCCTGCAGGCGACGTACGGCGCCGCTCACGGCGGCGACGACCCCGTGTGGCTCGGGTCGCTCAAGTCCAACACCGGGCACACCCAGGCCGCGGCCGGGGTGGGATCCGTGATCAAGATGGTCATGGCGATGCTCGCCCGGAGCCTCCCCCGGACACTGCACGTCACGCACGCCACGCCGCACGTCCCCTGGGATGCCGGCGGCCTGCGACTGCTGACCTCGGCCGTTCCGTTGCCGACCGGCACCGGGACGCCGGTCCGGGTCGCCGTCTCCGGGTTCGGCATCAGCGGCACCAACTCCCATGTCATCCTCGAGGAGGCGCCGCCGACCCCCCGCGCCGCACCGGAGCCGGCACCGACGGCACGCTCCTCCACCGCCCTCGTCTGGGCCTTCAGCGCGGCGACGGCGAGCGGTCTGCGGGCCTTCGCGGCTCGACTCCGCGACCGCGCCACCGACCGCGCCACCGATGATTCCGCCGACGTCGGCGCCGACCTGACCACCGTCGGTGACGACCTGGACGCGGTCGGACGCGAGTTGGCCGGACGCAGCCGATTCGAGCACCGCGCCGTCGTCGTCGCGCACGGTAGCGACGACCTCGTGGCCGCCCTGGAGGCCGTCGCCGACGGCACGAGTCACCCGGCCGCGCAGGTGGGCAGGGCGGCACCCGACGTGCGGCCGATCCTGCTGTTCCCGGGGCAGGGCTCGCAGTGGGACGGGATGGCGAGCGCCCTGCTCGACGGGAGCGAGACGTTCTGGGAGTCGATGTGCCGGTTCGACGGCGCGCTCGGGCGGCACGTGGACTGGTCCGCCCTGGACGTCCTGCGCCAGGAGCCCGACGCGCCCGTCCTGACAGGTTCCGAGGTCGTGCAGCCCGTGCTGGCCGCGGTGATGGCGTCCCTGGCGACCATGTGGCGCACGGCCGGAATCGAGCCGGCGGCCGTGGTGGGGCACTCGCAGGGTGAGCTGACCGCCGCCTGGACGGCCGGCGTGCTCAGCCTTGAGGAGCTCGCGCGGATCGTGACGCTTCGAAGCAGGTGCCTCGCCGCGAGGGCTCCCTCCGGAGGGATGCTCGCAGTTCCCCTCGACGCCGGGCGCGCGGCGGAGCTCGCCGACCCCTGGCGGGACCGCCTCTGGGTGGCCGTCCACAACAGTCCTGCGGCCAGTGTGATAGCAGGCGACGTCACGGCGCTCGACGAGTTCGAGGCCGCGCACGCGGCCCGGCTGCCGATGCTCCGGCGACTCCCGGTCGACTACGCCTCGCACACCCCGCACGTCGACGCACTGGCCCCCGAACTCGCCGGGATCATGGCGGGGGTGTCCCCGCGGGCCGGGACCGTGCCGTTCTGCTCGACGGTCACCGGCCGGTTCGTCGGACCCGGGGACCTCGACGCCGACTACTGGGTCGAGAACCTCAGGCGACCGGTGCGATTCGAGGAGGCCATCAGAACCACTGCGGCCGAGGGCACTGGCACGCCCCTGTTCATCGAGGTCAGCCCGCACCCGGTTCTGGTCAACCACGTGCGTGACACCCTGGAGGCACTGGGACGAGACGGTGTCGTCGTCGGGACCCTGACCCGCCACGAGGGAGACCGCGCCGATCTGCTCCGGTCCGTCGGCGCCGCCTTCGTGGCCGGCGCCGCAGTCGACTGGGCCGCCCTCCTCGGCCCGGCACCGACCCGGCGAACCGCGCCCACCTACCCGTTCCAGGGCGAGCGCTTCTGGATGTCGCCGGAACCCGCCGCGAACCGCAGCAGCCCCGCCACGCGGACCGGGGACGAGGGGCGACTCGCGCAGGTCCTGCCGCTGCCCGACGGGACGGTCCTCGGCACCGCCCAGGTCGCCGCGACGGGATGGCTGGCCGACCACGTCGTCGCGGACACGACGCTGCTCCCCGGCGCCGCGGTCGTCGACCTGGTGCTGGCAACGGGAAGGACGGTCGGTTGCCCCGTCCTCGACGACCTCGTGCTCTTGGCGCCGCTGGTGCTCGGGCAGGGCGAATCGTCGATCCAGGTCCACCTCGACCCGCCCGCCGACGACGGGTCGCGCGGGGTCACGGTTCACGGACGTCCCGTGGCCGCGACGGGGTGGACCCGACACGCGATCGGGCGCTGCTCCGCCGGTACCGCGGTCCCAGCCGGCGCGGCGCCCTCTCCCCAGGAGTCCTGGCCCCCGCCCTGGGACGAGATCGACGTGGCGGGTGCCTACGAACGGCTCGCTGCCCGTGGCTACCACTACGGCCCAGGCCTGCGTCGTCTGCGTCGGGCCTGGCGCAGCGCCGACGGTACCGTCCTGGCGGCCGAGGTGGCCGGAGCAGGCCCGGCAGGTGTCCGGACCTCACCGGTTCCTCCGGCCTTGCTCGACGGCGCCCTCCACCCGCTCCTGATGGCCGAGGCCGTCACCGGGAGCAGCGACGATCTGCTCCTGCCGTCCTCGTGGTCCGGCGTCCGGCTCGCCGACGAGGGCGTGCGGGAGGAATCGGGCGTGCTGCGCGTCGTGCTCACCCGGGACGTCCGTTCGGATGTCGGCCATTCGCTCGTGGCCGACGACACCGCCGGCAGACGCGTCATCACGGTTGAGCGCCTCACCCTCCGTCGCGCTCCGGCGTGGCAGGTGGGTGGTCCGGGCCGGAGCGACCCCCTGCCGGAACCGGGAGGAATGACGCGACCGGCATCACGACCGGCGACACAACCGATCGGGGAGCCGGTGCAGAAGGTCGCCTGGCTCGACCTCGACGTCGGCCCGGGGGACCCGCTCGGCATCCGGTGGGCGCTGCTCGGCGATGACCTCGACACCCTCGTGGGCATCGAGTCCGCAGGGATTCCCCTGGAGAGCCACGACACCCTCGCTGCCCTGACGGCTGATCCCCACGGCGTCCCCGACCTCGTCGTGGTGGCAGCCGAAGGTCCGGGCGGCACCGACATCCCTGACGCCGTCCGCGTCGCCCTCGTCCGAGCGCTCCACACCCTGCAGGGCTGGCTCGCCGACGAGCGCACGTCCGGGTCGCGGCTGCTCGTGCTGACCCGACCCGGGGTGGCGGGCGCCGCGGTACGAGGTCTGCTCCGTGCCGCCGGAGCCGAGCACCCCGGCCGGGTCGCGACGGCACAGGTGGCTCCCGGCGGCCACGGGGCATGGCCGGGCATCGCCGCCGCCGTCGCCGCCGGAGAGACGGAGGTCGTCGCGGATGACCAGGGCCGCCTCCGCGTGCCGCGGCTGCTGCCGGCGGCCCGCGGCGAAGCACCGCCTCCGGGAGCCGAGTCGTGGTCCGCCACGGACACGGTGCTGGTGACCGGGGGGACTGGCCGGGTCGGCGCCGTCGTCACCGAGCACCTCGTGCGGCGGCACGGTGTCCGGCACCTGCTGCTGCTCTCCCGCCGCGGTGACGGCGACGCCGCCGCTGGGGCGCTCACCGCCCGGCTCACCGACGCCGGCGCACAGGTGACGGTCGCTGCGGTCGACACCGCCGACCGGCCGGCCCTGGCCCGGGCGTTGGACGCGATCCCGGCCGACCACCCGTTGGGCGCCGTCGTCCACGCCGCCGGAGTGCTGGCCGACGCCCCACTCGACCGGCTCGATCCGAGCGCACTGGATGCCGTCCTCCGACCCAAGATCGATGCTGCGTGGCACCTGCACGAGCTGACCCGCGACCTGCCGATCCAGCACTTTGTCGTCCTCTCGTCGGTCGCAGGCACGCTCGGCCTGCCCGGGCAGGCCAACTACGCGGCCGCCAATGCCGCGCTCGACGAGCTGATCCAGCTGCGTCGGGACGCGGGCCTCACCGGGCAATCCCTGGTCTGGGGGTTGTGGAGCCCCGGACCGGGGATGACTGACGTGGTCGGTCGCGTCGAGCACGCACGGCTGGCACGCGCCGGAGTGGCCGCGCTGTCCGATGCCGAGGGCCTCGCCCTGCTGGACGCGGCCCTCGCCTCCGGCGAAGCAGTCCCGGTGGTGGCCCGCTGGGTTTCGGGCGGCCGACCCGACCTGCGGTCCGCGCTGTTCCGACGGGCACCCGGCGGCGCGGTCGACCCCGAGCCGGGACTCGCGTTCTCCGCTGCGCCGAGCGGGCGAAGCGCCCCGTCGCAGGAACTGGCCGGGATCGGCGAGCGGGACGTCGCGACACGCGGACGGCTGGCGGAGCTACCGCCCGCCGCGGCTCGGGAGCACCTCCTGCAGGTCGTGCGGGAGGTGGTCGCCGACGTCCTCGGATACCCCGGGATCGGCCATGTCCAACCGGACCGGACGTTCGTCGAGCTCGGCCTCGACTCGTTGACCCTTGTGGAGCTCCGCAACCGGCTCGGCTCCGCTACCGGCCTTCGACTCCCCGCGACGCTCGCCTTCGACCACCCCACGGTGTTCGCCCTCGCGGAGCGTCTCGCCGACGACTTGGTCCCGGCCGAACCGACAGCCCAGGACGCCCTCCGGGCAGCCCTGGACCGGGTGAGCGCCGAGGTCGGCCGTGACGCCTCGTCCCGACCGCAGCTCGTCGCCATCCTGCACGGCGCGCTCGATCGGCTCACCGGGCACGGTCCCGACGCCGACACCCCGGCCGCACCCGACGGCCTCGACGACGACACGGCCCTCTTCGACTACCTGGACGCCCGGTGAACGCGGACGTCCGGGCGGCGGCACACCCACCTCGCACAGAAGGGACGCCCGCCATGGACACCGGGTCACCCACGCACGAGGAAAAGCTCCGGTCGTACCTCCGGAAGGTCACCGCCGAGCTGGCCGAGGCCCGCCAGCGGCTCGAGCGCGAGGACCGACTGCGCAGTGAGCCGATCGCCATCGTGGGAATGGCCTGTCGGTACCCGGGCGGCGCGGACTCCCCAGAGGCCCTGTGGGAGCTGGTGCGGGCGCGGGTCGACGCCACCGGAGACTTCCCTACTGACCGCGGCTGGGACGTCGACGGCCTCTACGACCCCAATCCGGAGGCGCTCGGAAAGAGCTACACCCGACGCGGCGGCTTCCTCTACGACTACGCGGGGTTCGACGCCGACTTCTTCGGCATGAGTCCCCGCAACGCCCTCGCGACGGACCCGCAGCACCGGCTGTTCCTCGAGACCTGCTGGGAGGTCTTCGAGCGGGCAGGCATCGACCCCGGCGCCGTCGCGGGAAGCAACACCGGAGTGTTCGCCGGGCTCATGTACAACGACTACTCACAGCGTTTCATCGGTCGGGCGCCCTCGACTCTCGAGGGAACGCTGCACGTCTCCAACGCCGGGAGCGTGCTCAGCGGTCGGGTGGCCTACACCTTCGGGCTCGCCGGCCCGGCCGTGACTCTGGACACGGCCTGCTCCTCGTCCCTCGTCGCCCTCCACCTGGCGACCCGGGCGATCCGCGCCGGCGAGTGCGACCTGGCCCTGGCCGGCGGCGTCACGACGATGACCGGCCCGGACGCCTACGTGGAGTTCTGCCGACAGGGGGCGCTGTCGGCGGACGGCCGCTGTCGACCCTTCTCGGCGGACGCGGCAGGGGCGGCGTGGAGCGAAGGCGTCGGTGTGCTCCTGTTGGAACGGCTGAGCGAGGCCCTGCGCCACGGCCGACGGGTGCTGGCGCTCGTCCGCGGTACCGCGGTCAACCAGGACGGGCGGAGCAACGGCATGACGGCCCCGAACGGTCCCGCCCAGGAGCGCGTCATCTGGCAGGCGCTCGCCGACGCCCGCCTGGACGCGAGCGACGTGGACGTGATCGAGGCGCACGGCACCGGTACCACGCTGGGCGACCCGATCGAGGCCGGGGCCCTGGCCGCCACCTACGGTCGTCACCGCCGTGACCCGGTCCTGGTGGGATCCGTGAAGTCCAACATCGGCCACACCCAGGCCGCCGCCGGGGCAGCCGGGGTCATCAAGATGGTCATGGCGATGCGGAACGGTGTCGTTCCCGCCTCGCTCCACGCCGACCGACCGACCCCGCACGTGGACTGGGAGAGGTCGCACGTCCGCGTGGCGACTGACGAGCGCCCGTGGCTCCGCGGGTCACGCGCGCCGCGGGCGGCGGTTTCGTCCTTCGGCATCAGCGGGACCAATGCCCACGTCGTTCTCGAGGAGCCACCGATCGCGCCCGCCGGTAGCGGAGCGGGGACGCACCAGGACGACGGACCGAGGTCCGACGCCCCGCCCGGGGCCGAGGACGTGCCGGTCGTGCTCCCGATGAGCGCCCGGACACCCACGGCGGTGCGGGCGTTGGCGGACCGGCTGGGCAGGTTCCTGGAGACGGCGGAGGCGGACGTGCGCCCCCTCGACGTGGCCCGGTCGCTCGGCGTGGGTCGCGCCGCGTTCCCGGTACGGGCCGCGGTCACGGGGCGGACGCGATCCGAGCTGGTCGCGGGCCTGGCGGCGTGGGCAGCGGACTCCGCGCCGACGGTCGACTCGTCCGGGGCGGCCCGCCTGGCCGTGCTCTTCACCGGTCAGGGTGGCCAGCGGCCGGGGATGGGCCAGGAGCTCTACACCCGGCACCGCGTCTTCGCCGCCGCCTTCGACGAGGCGTGCGCCGCCCTCGACGCCCGCTCCGAGCGTCCGGTGCGCGACGTCATGTGGGCCTCGGGGGCCAACGGCTCCGACGGCGGGCCCGGCGGCCTCCTCGACCGAACCCGCTGGACACAGCCCGCCCTGTTCGCCTTCGAGGTGGCCGCCTATCGGATGCTGGAGTCCTTCGGGCCGGTTGCCGACATCGTGGCGGGCCACTCGGTCGGCGAGTACGCGGCCGCCCATGTCGCCGGGGTACTCACCCTCGATGACGCCGCCACGTTGATCACTGAGCGCGCTCGGCTGATGGCGGCGCTGGACGTGCCAGGGGCCATGGTCGCGATCGCCGCCACCGTCGACGAGGTCACCGAGGTGCTCGCCGGCCACGCCGGAGCGGTCGGGGTCGCAGCGGTCAATGGCCCGGCCAGTGTGGTGGTCTCGGGTGTCGAGGCGGAGTGCGTGGCAGTGGCGGAGGAGTTCCGGCGGCGGGGGGTCCGGATCCGACGGCTGCCGGTCAGCCACGCCTTCCACTCCCCCCTCATGGAGCCGATGCTGGGCCCGTTCCGCGCCGCGGTAGCGTCCGTGCGGTTCGCCCGGCCGGCCCTTGACGTCGTGACCGGGATGAGTGTCGGCCCCGGGGCGGGGCTGACGTGGACGGATCCCGAGTACTGGGTGACCCAGGTCCGCGAGGCCGTGCAGTTCCACTCCGCGGTGCAGGCACTGCCCGGGCGTGGTGCGACCGTGTGCCTGGAGATCGGTCCCGACGCCGTCCTCTCCCCCATGGCGTCGCAGAGCCTGCCGGGCAGCGTTCCCGTCGTGCCGCTCACCCGTCGCTCGCAGCCGGAACCGGACGCCGTCGCCTCTGCCCTGGGCCGGTTGTGGACGACCGGGGTCGACGTGGACTGGGGCCGCCTCTTCGACGCCGGGCGTGACGTCGCATGGTCGCTGCCCACGTACCCCTTCGAGAGACAGCGATTCTGGCTGGCCCAGGAGCACCGCGGAGAGGGGGCGCGCAGTCACGGGCTGCGACCGAGCGGGCACCCGCTGCTCGACGCGGTACTCGCCACCGGTGACGGCCGCACCGTACTGACGGGCCGCGTCTCCACTGCGGTCGCGCCCTGGCTCGCCGACCACGTGATGTCCTCGGCGATCGTCGTGCCCGGCGCAGTCGTGCTCGACGCGGTGCTGGCTGCCGGGCGGCCGGACGGCTACGACCGCATCGAGGAGCTGACCGTCGAGGCACCGCTGATTCTCTCGGACATGGCGGGTCTCGACGTTCATGTCACCGTCGACCTCGCGGGCGAGCCAGGGAGCTCACGGACCGTCGAGGTGTTCAGCCGAGCCGTGGACGACGACGGCCCATGGGTCCGGGCGGCGCACGGGACCCTCGTCCCCGCGGCGGTGGAACCGGTGGGGACGGCGGACTGGACCGCGGCGTGGCCCCCCGAGCCGGCGCGTGCACTCGACCCGGCCGCGGGCTACGACCGGTTGCTGGCGGCGGGGTACGACTACGGGCCCGCCTTCCGCGCCGTCACGGCCGCCTGGGAGCTCGGCGACGAGGTCCTTGCCGAACTCGCGACGCCCACCGAGCTCGCCGACTCCGGGACGACGCCCCATCCGGCGCTGCTCGACGCCACGTTTCACGCACTCGTCATGGCGAGCGGGACGGACGAGCTGCGGCTGCCCTTCGCTTTCCAGGGCGTGCAGGTCGACAGGGCGGCCGAGCGGCTGCGGGTTCGGTTGCGGGTCGACGGCGAGGTCGTGTCGGTGGATGCCAGGGACCCCGACGGCCGCCGCGTCCTCGGGATCGAGTCGCTGCGGGTCCGGCCCGTGCCGGTGTCAGCACTGCGGTCGCGCGGCGCCGCGATCTCCGATGTGACGTGGACACCGGTCCACCACCCGCACGCCGACGCCGGCGACCTCGTTGTCCGCTGCTACCCCGCGGGCCGGACGGCGACCGACGCCCGGGACCTCACCCTCGCTGCCCTCGCCGACGTCCAGCCGTGGCTGCAGAGCGACGGCCGCCACCACGCCACCCTGGTGCTCCGAACCGTCGGAGCGGCCGGTCCGCGCGTGACGGACCCGTCCGCCGCCGGGGTCTGGGGCCTGGGGCGGGTTGCCCGGTCGGAGAACGGCGGAGGCGTGGTTCTCGTCGACGCACCGGACGACTTCACGGACTGGCCACGCATCGCCGGGGCCGTGGCGGCCGGTGAGAGCGAGCTCGTGGTCGACGACGGGGAACTGCTGGCCCCACGCGTCACCCGGCCCCGACCGGCCCCCGACGCTCCTGCCGACCACGGCGGCGACCTGGGTGAGGGCACGGTGCTGGTCACTGGTGGGACAGGAGGCCTCGGCGCGGCGATCGCCGAGCATCTGGTGAGGCGCTGGGGAGCACGGCACCTGCTGCTGGCGTCACGCCGAGGACCCGATGCGCCCGGCGCCTCCGACCTGGCGGCACGGTTGAGTGCACTCGGCGTCGACGTCGAGATCATCGCCTGCGACGTCGCGGACCCGGAGGCGGTCCGCCGCCTCGCCACCCGCGACGGCGTCCCTCGCCGACTGGCCGCCGTGGTCCATGCCGCCGGAGTGCTCGACGACGCGACGATCGACGGGCTCGGCCCCGACCACGTCGAGCGGGTGTTCGGGCCCAAGGTGGCGGCGGCCTGGCACCTGCACGATCTGACGGCCGATTCCCCGGGCACCAGGTTGATCCTGTTCAGCTCGATCGCCGGGCTCGTGGGCAATCCCGGGCAGGGGGCGTACGCGGCCGCCAGCGCGTTGCTCGACGCCCTCGCCGTCACCCGCTCGCTCGCCGGTCTGCCCACGGTGTCGGTCGCGTGGGGGTTGTGGACCGGCGTGGGCGGCATGGGTGGCGGCCTGAGCGAGGCGGACCTCGCGCGGATGAACCGGTCCGGCATCGCCCCGCTGGACCGCGAGGCCGGGCTGGCCGCCTTCGACGCTGCGATGGCCGGTGGCCCGCCCGTCCAGGTCGCCTCGGGTTGGCGGGAGCGGGAGCTCGCCGCCCGCGCGGCCGCGGGGATGCTCCCCGCCGTGCTGCGCGGGCTAGTCCGGCCCGACGGGGGGGGCGGCGGTGCCCGGACGCCCCTCGAGGGCCCGTCACTCACAGACCGGATGGCCGAGCTGTCACCGGACGAGGGTCGGGTGCTGGTCACCCGGACCGTCAGCGAGCACGTGGCCGTCGTGCTCGGGCACGCCGCCGGCTCCCGGGTCGACACCGACCGCTCCTTCAACGAGCTGGGGTTCGACTCGTTGGGGGCGGTCGAGTTGCGCAACCGGTTGGAGGCCACCACGGGGCTGCGGCTGGCCGCGACCGTCGCGTTCGACCACCCCACCGTGGCCGCGCTCGCGGACCACGTGCACGAGCGGCTGGCACCCCGACCGGCATCGGTGGCGACCCAGGTTCGCGACCACCTGTCGCGGCTGGCGGAGCTCGTCGCCGGGGACGATCCCGACCCCGAGGCTCTCACCCTGGTCCGGGCTGCCCTGACCCGCTGGGCGCGGGGAGACGGTCCCGGACAGGAACCGGTCCCCTCGGGCGCCTCCCTCACCTCGGATGAGGCGATGTTCGCCTTCATCGACGAGCAGCTCTGACGGTCGGGCGGGAAGAGGGTCATCCATGGCCGACGAAGCCGAACTGCGCGAGTACCTACGACGTGCCGTCACAGATCTGTCCCGCACCCGGCGCGACCTCGCCGACGTCCGTCACGCCGCCCACGAACCGATCGCGATCACCGGGATGTCGTGCCGGTTCCCCGGTGGCGCAGACGGACCTGACCACTACTGGGACCTCCTGCGACGGGGGGCCGATGTCGTGGCCGACGTCCCCCGGGAGCGCTTCGACCTCGCCGCCTTCGCCGACCGCGACCCCGGGGCCGCCGCGCGCGTCTACACGCGTGCGGCCGCGCTGCTGGACGACGTCGCGGGGTGGGACGCCGATTTCTTCGGCGTCCCACCCCGCGAGGCCCTCCGGATGGACCCCGCGCAACGGCTTGTCATGGAGTTGGTCTGGGAGCTCCTCGAGGACGCCGGCATTCCGCCCACGTCCCTCGCGGGCAGTCGCACTGCCGTGGTGCTGGGGCTCATGGACACTCAGGGCTACGCCCGGGTGCAGGTCGATGCGGCGGGACCCGACGTCGCCGGCGACCCCTTCTTCGGGCAGGGTCTGAGCCCCAGTGTGCTGGCGGGTCGCGTCGCCCATCACTTCGACCTGCGAGGCCCCGCACTGACGATCGACACTGCATGCTCGTCGTCGTTGGTCGCGGTGCACCTGGCCGTCCAGGCGCTGCGTCGGGGTGAGTGCGACCTCGCCGTGGCCGGGGGAGCATTCGTGCTCGCCACTGCCGATACCCACGTCCAGACCTGCGCCACCTCACAGCTGAGCCCGCTGGGGCGGGGCCGCACGTTCGACCGGGCCGCGGACGGGTACGTGCTCGGGGAGGGCGCGGGGCTGGTGCTTCTCGAGCGGACCTCCGCCGCCCGGCGCAACAGGCGCCGCGTGCTCGGCCTCGTCCTCGGCAGCGCGACCAACCAGGACGGCCGCAGCAACGGCCTCACCGCTCCCAGCAGGAGTGCACAGGTAGCCGTGGTCCGGGCCGCCCTCGACGACGCCCGGGTGGAGCCCGACGCCGTCGGGTACGTCGAGGCACACGGCTCCGGCACAGCTCTCGGCGACGCCATTGAACTCGGTGCGTTGCACGACGTCTTCGGCGGGCGCAGCCGTGTGGGACCCCTTGCCGTCGGCGCCGTCAAGACCAACATCGGACACACCCAGTCGGCCGCCGGGATCGCGGGGCTCATCAAGGCGGTCCTCACCCTGGACCGGGAGACGCTCGTCCCCAACCTCGGCCTCAGCGACCCGTGCGATGCCGTGCCCGGCGACGGCAGCCTGTTCCCGATCCGGGAGGCGAGCCCGTTCCCCACCGGCCCCGCCCGGCTGGCCGGCGTCAGTAGCTTCGGCTGGTCGGGCACGAACGCTCACGTCGTGGTGGGACCCGCCCCTGAAGCAGAACCCCGCCACCTCCCCACGGTCCCTCTGCCGTTGCTGGTGTCCGCGGCGGACCCGGCCGCCCTTCGGACCCAGCTCACTCGACTCGCGGCGTGGGTGACCGCGCACCCCGAGACCCCCCTCCTCGACCTCGCGCACACCCTCGTGACCGGCCGGGCGGTCCACGACGTGCGGTGGGGCACCGTGGTGACCGACCGGGACGAGGCGGCGAGGGCGCTCACGGCGGCCGCCGCCGATCACGACTCGCCCCGCCTGTCGGGCAGCCCCCGGGTGGCCTTCCTGCTGCCCGGAGTGGGAGAGGAGTACCCCCGGCTGGGCGCTGGGCTGCTCCGGTCGGACGCGGTGTTCGCCGCAGTCGTCGGCGACTGCCGCAACCACCTGCAGGACCTCGGGGTCGAGCTGGGACCCTGGTTGGACCGGGACCCCGGGACGGGCCGCCGGCCGGGTGACCCGTTCGCGGGGGCGGCCGCTGCCTCGGGCACCGCCCTGCGCGACATCGCCACCGGCGAGGTCGCGGACACCGCGACCGTCCACGCCTACGTCTTCACCGTCGAGTACGCCCTCGCCAGGTCCCTGATGGGCCGCGGGGTGCAGCCGGACGTGCTGCTGGGGTACAGCCTCGGGGAGTACGTCGCGGCCTGTCTGGCGGGGGTCCTCGACCTGCCGGACGCGCTGCACGTCGTGGTGGAGCGTGGCCGGCTCCTCGCGGGCACCGGACGCGGCGCCATGCTCGCTGTCGCCGCCGACGAAGCGGTCGTGAGGGAGGCGATCCGCGCGACCGGGGACGAGGTCGACGTGGCCGCCGTCAACGGACCCGACATGACGGTCGCCAGCGGCATCTCCGAGGGCATCGACGCGCTGGCCCAGCGGTTGGCCGGCGACGGGGTTCCGGCCGTGCGGATGCGGACGGACCACGCGTTCCACTCGCGCCTGTCGGCGCCGGCACGCGACGGACTCGCGGCGGTCCTGGCAGCGGTGGACCTGCGGCCGCCGCGACTGCCCGTGGTCAGCAACCGGACCGGGCTGCCGCTCACGGCCGCGGAGGCAACGACCGTCGACCACTGGGTGTCCCACTTGGTCGAGCCGGTCCGATTCGCCGGCGGAGTGGCGTCCTGCCGCGCCACCGGCGTCGACACGTTCGTCGAGGTGGGGCCGGGACAGACGCTGGGCGGGCTGGTCCACCGCAGCCTCGGGCACGACCCGGTACGGGTGCTGGCCACGCTGCCCGGGTTGCACGACGCGGCGCGGGGTGACCCGACCCACGACGAGGCGACCCGGGTCCTGGCCACCTGTGTGCGGCTGTGGGAGGCCGGGATCGCTATCGACATGACGGCCGCGGCTCCGGGTGGCCGACCCGTCGCCGCCCCGACGTACCCGTTCCAGCGCACTCGGTTCTGGCCACGAACCGACGGCCCCGCCGTGACGCCGCTCCAGCGATCAGTCGTGGACGAGAAGCCGCGGAACCAGGCGTTCACCATCACGTGGCGCCGCGAGCTCGACCCTGCTTCCTTGCCCCCGGACCGCGACCCGGATCCCCTGGTGCTGGTGGCCGACCGAGGCGGTGTCGCCGGTCGACTCGCCTCGCTCGCCGAGACCGCCGGCGCCCGTGTCGTGGTGGTGGATCCGGACTCCGACCCCGAGGCGACGGCACGGGCCGCAGCGTCCGCGCCGGCCGACCGGACCCTGCGTGTGGCGTTCCTGCGGGGGCTCGACGCCGACCGTCCCACCGCGTCGATCTCGGAGTCCTATCTCCCCCTGCTCCGGACCGTGCAGGCCGTGGGCGACCGGGCGGGCGGCGTGCGGCTGCTCACGGTGAGCCGAGGGGGCAGCGAGGTCTTGGGCGACGACGCGCGCGGGCCCGCGACCGTGGCGGGACACGGGCTCGGGAGGGTGGCTCGGGTCGAGTATGCGGGTCTCGACTGGGACGGTCTCGACCTCGACCCGGACGTCGCCGACGTGACCGACGACGCGGCGTGGGTCGCCGCCGAGCTCGACCGACCCCGCGGCGGGACCGTCGTCGCGGTGCGCCGAGGGCGACGCTGGGTGCCGGAGTGGACGCCGCTCGACACCACACCGGAGGCGACGTCCCCGGGAGGGGCCGGAATCCCCTCGACCAGCGCGGGAGAGCCGCCCGTATGGCGCGTCGGCGGTACCTACCTCGTCATCGGCGGGGCCCGGGGCCTGGGCCGGGTCCTCGCGCGACGGCTCGTCGGCCTCGGGGTGACCCGGCTCGCCCTCGTGGGCCGGACAGCCACCCGCCACGACACCGCCGACCTGACCACCGCAGGGGCCGAGGTTCTCGCGCTCGACGCCGACGCCAGCAGCCCCGACCAGCTGCGGGCCGCCATCGGACAGTGCCGGGAGCACTTCGGCGCCCTCGACGGGCTCGTCCACGCAGCCGGGCTGCCCGCCAGCGGGATGCTTCGTCGACAGGCCCCGGACGGCGTCCTCGCCACCATGGCCGCCAAGGTGAACGCACTCGAGGTCATCGGTGAGGAGCTCGACCGTCCTGACCCGCCCGAGCTGGTGGTCCTGTACTCGTCCGCGGTCACGGTCCTGGGCGCCATCGGCGAGGCCGACTACTGCGCCGCCAACACCGTTCTCGACGCGTACGGCGCCGCCCTGGACGCCCGGTACCCCCGGACCCGGGTTCGCACCATCGCCTGGGGCCCCTGGCAGCACGACGCGTGGCAGTCCCCGGCTGCCGGGCCGGGCAACGCCCTGGCGGAGCGCGCCGGCGACGTCCGGAGGCGCTACGGCTTCACCGACGAGCAGGGATGCACGCTCCTCGACGACGTCATCGGTGCCGGTCCCGCGACGGTGATCGCCGTTCGGCACACCTTGGAGCAGGCCCGGCGCGAATGGACCGAGCTGCTGGATCTCGACGGGCTGGTGATGAGGTCCTCGGCGAGCGGACAACGGTTCCCACGGCCGCAGCTGCGGGTCGAGTACGTCGCCCCGCGGAGCCGGACCGAGCGCATGGTGGCCGAGGCCTGGCAGGAGTACCTCGGCATCGAGACCGTGGGCGCTGACGACCCGTTCTTCGACCTCGGAGGGAACTCCCTCGTGGGTCTGGCCATGATCCGCGCCCTCGAGCAGCGACTCGGCACGACCATCCCGCCGGCTCTGCTGTTCGAACACCCGACCGTCGCCGACCTGTCCCAGGTGCTCGACACCGCCGTCGACACGGCCGTCGACACCGCCGCCTCCGTGGACGCCGGGGCCGACCGCGGCCGACGACGCCGGGTGGCCCGCACGTCGAGGAGAGGACCGACGACATGACCGAGGCCCACCCCGCACCCGAGCCGGTCGAGGCGGCCGGGGAGGAGACCGACGTGGCCGTCGTCGGGATGGCCGGCCGGTTCCCGCGTGCAGCCGGCACGGACGAGCTGTGGGAGAACATCTGTGCAGGCCGGTCCGGACTCACCCACTTCGACGACGAGGAGCTGCGGGCCGCCGGGGTGCCCGAGTCCATGCTCCGGGATCCCGCCTACGTGCGAGCGGCCCCCGTGCTCGACGGGATCGAGCTGTTCGACGCACCCTTCTTCGGGATCAGTGCCATCGAGGCACAACTCCTCGACCCGCAGCAACGACTGTTCCTGGAGCACTCGTGGCACGCGCTGGAAGATGCTGGCTACGACCCGGCACGGGTCGACGGCACCGTGGGAGTGTTCGCCGGGGGGGCGTGGAGCACGTACGTGCAGCACAACCTGGCTCCCGCCGGGGCCGGTGCGAGATGGGGGGAGCTGGCCGTCGGCCTGGCCAACGACAAGGACTCGCTGGCCACCCGAGTGGCTCACGCGCTCGACCTCACCGGGCCGGCCTACGGAGTGCAGAGCTACTGCTCGACGTCACTCGTCGCCGTCTGCGCAGCAGCGTCGAGCCTGGCCGCTCACGAGTGCGACGTCGCCCTGGCCGGCGGCGTCGCCATCACGGTCCCGCACCGAGTCGGGTACCTGTACCAGCCGGGGTCGATCTCGCCGCCCGACGCCGAGTGCCGCGCGTTCGACGCCGCCGGTCTCGGGGCGCCGCTCGGCAACGGGGTCGGTGTCGTGACCCTGACCCGACTCGCGGACGCGGTCGCCAACGGCGACCGGATCTACGCAGTGATCCGCGGCTGGGCGGTCAACAACGACGGAGGACACAAGGTCGGCTTCACCGCGCCCGGGGTGCGCGGTCAGAGCGCCGTCATCGCCGAGGCCCTCTCGTCCGCCGGCCTGACCCCCGCGGACATCGACTACGTCGAGGCCCACGGCACCGGGACGATGCTCGGCGACGCCGCCGAGATCTCAGCGATGCAGCAGGTCTTCCGAGGGAACGGATGCCGCATCGGCTCGGTCAAGAGCAACATCGGTCACCTCGACCGGGCCGCGGGCGTCACCGGCCTCATCAAGACCGCGCTGGCCCTGACCCACGAGCAGATACCGCCCACTCGCAACCTCAGCACTCCCAATCCGCAGCTGACGGGCGGCGACGCCAGCCTCGACGTGGTCACCGCACTGACACCGTGGCCGTCGCGCCCGGACCGGCCACGACGCGCCGGGGTCAGCGCGTTCGGCATCGGAGGGACCAACGCCCACGTCGTCCTCGAGGAGGCCCCCCGACGGCCGCCGCCATCGGTCGACACCCGCCCGCAGGTGCTCGTCTGGTCGGCGCGGACCTCGGAGGCGGCGGACGAGGCCACCGAGCGGCTCGGTGCCCGGCTCACCGAGCACCCTGCCGCCGGTGGCATCGACGGGACGGTCGCCGACATCGCGCACACGCTGCAGGAGGGCCGGCGCGGCTTCGCCGTCCGCCGCGCGCTCGTCGCCGACTCCGTGGCCGAGGCGGCTGCGGCGATCCGGGCCGGACGGGTCCTGGGCGCCTCAAGTTCCGGGGGCCGCGGCGTCGCCTTCCTCATCGCGGGAACGGGCGAGCAGTACCCGGGCATGGCGCACGACCTGGCACGGAGCGAGCCCGTGTTCGCCGAGGCGCTGGAGCGGTGCCGCCGGTACCTGATCGATCGGCTCGACGGGCTTGACCCGCTGACGGCGATGCTCGACCGGGGACGGGGGGGTGACGGACCCGGCGAGCGCGGGCTGGCCGAGCTGCTCGGTCGCCAGGCCGACAGCGGGCGTGACGAGGACGCCCTGGCGACGCTGGCACTTCAGCCGGCGGTCTTCGCCGTCGAGTACGCCCTGGCCCGGTTGCTCGAGTCCTGGGGGATCGCCCCTGGTCTCGTCGTCGGCTACAGCCTCGGCGAGTACGTGGCCGCCTGCCTGGCCGGGGTCCTCTCCCTGGAGGACGCCCTGGCCCTCGTGGCCCGTCGGGCCCAGCTCATCGCCAGCTGCCCCCCCGGCGCGATGGCCGCCGTCCCCCTGGGCGTCGAGGACCTCGAGCCGAGGCTGTCGGCGTGGGGGGTCGACATCGCGGCGATCACGGGTCCGCGACTCACGGTGTTGTCCGGGAGCGGGGAGGCGATGGCGGCCGTGCGCGACGAGCTGGCCGCCGACGGGACCGCCGCGCGGCTGCTTGCGACGAGCCACGCCTTCCACTCCCGGATGCTGCGCCCTGCGGCCGCGGTGCTCGAGGACTGGATCCGGACCTCCGTCACCCTTCGCCCGCCGGCCCTGCCCGTCGTGTCGAACGTCACCGGGACTTTCCTCACGGCGGACCGCGCGACCGACCCCGGGTACTGGATCGAGCACATGTGCGGCCCCGTCCGCTTCGGCGACTGCCTCACCACCCTGCTGAACGCCGGTGACCACGCGGTCGTCGAGCTGGGGCCCGGCCGGTCGTTGGGCGCCATGCTGTGCGGCCACCCGGGCTGCCCCCCGGCGCGATACGGCAGTGTCGTGCCGACCCTGCCAGCGGCAGCCGAGCCCCGCTCGGCGAACTCGGTGCTGGCCGACTCGGTCGCGAGGCTCTGGCTGGCGGGGGTGGACGTCGACTGGCGGGGACGGCGCGGCGGGCGGCACGCCGCCAAGGTGCGCCTGCCCGGTTACCCCTTCCAGCGAGAGCGGTACTGGATCGAGCCGCCCGAGCGTCCCGCGCCCAGGGCCGCCGCGGCGACGGCTCCGACAGACACCGGGCCGACCACGGCGCACACCGTCGCGCCGCACGGGGGGGCGGACGGCGGTGCCGATCCCGCGACAGTTCCCGTGGAGCTGCTGACGCCGGTCTGGCGGGCGGACGCCACGGCCCCGCCGGACGCCTTGGCGGCGGACTCGTTCCCTGCCAGGGTGATCCTTGTCGGCGGACCGAGCGAACTCGTCACGGCGGTCGTCGCCGGCCTGAGCGCCAACGACGTGCCGGTGACCGTGGCGACGGCGGACGACACGTCGGGCGCCGTCGGTGGCCCCGGCGGTCCTGCAGGCACCGCCGTGGTCGACCTCCGGCTCCTCGAGGCCCGGTCCGACGAGTGCCACGGCCCGTCCGGGCCCGTGCTCCCGGTCGCTCGGCTCGTCGATCGGTGGGCCGCCGCGGGGGCCGGCGAGCTCGTCGTCGTGACACGGGGTGGGCAGGCCGTCATCCCAGGTGAACGTCCGGATCCTGGCCACGCCGCGGCGGCCGCACTCCCCGTCGTCGCGGGACAGGAGTACGTCGGGCTCCGCTGTCGCACCGTCGACCTCGACCCCGCAGGTCACACCACCGGCGACTCCCGCGCCCTGGTCGCCGAACTCGTCGGTGGTCCGGACCGGACGGCCTCGGCCACCGTGGTGGCCTACCGGTCGGCCACGAGACACCGGCGCTGCTTCGAGCCCGTCCCCCCGGCCACCGCGGCGCCGGCCGGGATCCGGCCGGGCGCCACGTACCTGATCACCGGTGCGTTCGGTGACGTCGGTCGGCTGCTCGCCCGTCACCTCGCCGCGGCGGGCGCCGGGGGCCTCGTGCTCGTGTCCCGCCAGGCGTCGGAGGCCGATCCGCTGGTGACCGCGCTGGTCGACAACGGCGTGGTCGTCCGCGTGGCAGCCGTCGACGTGACGGACACCCGAGCCGTCGCCGACCTGCTCACCGGACTGGCTACCGAGGGGGTCACGGTCGACGGCGTGGTGCACGCTGCGGCCCTCAGCACCCCGGACGGGTTCCGGCCCCTGCGCGATCTCGATCCCCCGATCGTCGCCGGCCACTTCGGGGCCAAGGTCGACGGCGCCTCGGCACTCGCCGCCGCTTTCGAGTCCCTGCCCGAGCCGCCCCGGTTCTGCCTGGTGTTCTCCTCCACGTCGGCCGTGCTCGGAGGGCTGGCGTTCGGCAGCTACGCCGCCGCCAACGCGGCCCTCATCGCGATGGCGCTCCGGCACGACGGCACCCGTGGCACACGGTGGGTTGCCCCTGCCTGGGACACCTGGGCGACGACGCTGGACAGACTGGACGAGAACGCCCACCCCGGCGTGGGAACGGCCATGCGCCAGCACGCGATGTCGACCGCGCAGGCTCTGGCAGCCTTCGACGACGTCCTGGCGGGTGCGCCACCGGCACCCGTCGTGGCAGCCGGGGGACTGGACGACCGGCTGTCGCCCGTCCCGGCCGCCGCCCCGACCCGCCCCCCGGGCTCACGCTTCCCCCGCCCGGACCTCCCCCAGCCGTACTCCCCGCCGGTCTCCGCGATCGAGAGCGATCTCGCCGAGATCTGGTCCGACGTCCTCGGTGTGGAACCGGTCGGCTCGCGCGACAACTTCTTCGACCTGGGCGGCAACAGCCTGCTGGCACTCCAGATGCTCGCCCTGGTCAAGGACCGGCTGCAAGCGGCGGTCGCCTCCGTCGACCTCTTCGAGGCTCCCACGGTCCAGGCACTGGCCGGCATCATCGGTTCCCGAGGCGCCGGCCAGGTTCCGGCCCGCGTCGTCCTCCCGCCGCCGCGGGAGGTACCTGCACCGGGGTCCGCCACCGCTCGGAGTCGAGCCAATGCCTCCGACGGTGACACCGATCGCCGGGTGGCTGTTATCGGGATGGCCGGGCGCTTCCCCGGGGCTCCGGACGTCACCCGCTTCTGGCGGAACCTCTGTGAGCGCGTCGAATCGGTCCGCTTCTTCTCACGTGACGAACTCCTTGCCGCCGGGGTGGCACCGGCACTGGCCGACGACCCCGCCTACGTGCCCGCCCGACCGGTCCTCGACGACGTGCGCGGCTTCGACGCCAGGTTCTTCGGGATGAGCCCGCGGATGGCGGCGCTCACGGACCCGCAGCAGCGGGTGTTCCTCGAGGTGTGCTGGGAGGCGCTCGAGCAGGCCGGCTACGCGGACCCGCGCGGGCGAGGCGGACGGGTCGGGGTCTACGGCGGGGCGAACCTCAGCACCTATCTGCTGCGGATGCCCCCGGAGGTCCTCGACGGCACCGAGGTCAGCACCTACGAGGTCATCATGGGCAACGAGAAGGACGCCCTGACGACGACGGTCAGCTATCTCTTCGACCTCCGGGGCCCGAGTGTGGCGGTCCAGACGTTCTGCTCGACGTCCCTGGTCGCCACCCATCTCGCGGTCCAGGCGCTGCGCAACGGCGAGTGCGAGATGGCGATCGCGGGCGGGGTCTCGATCAGGGTGCCGCAGCACGTCGGGCACTTGTACGGGCCCGGCGGGATGGAGTCCCCCGACGGCCACGTCCGCGCCTTCGATGCGCAGGCCCGGGGCAGCATGTTCGGCGACGGCGCCGCGGTCGTCGTCCTCAAGCCTCTGGATGACGCCCTCCGCGACGGCGACCACGTGTGGTCCGTCGTCCGGGGCAGCGCCATGAACAACGACGGCGCCCTCAAGGTCGGCTACACGGCCCCCAGCGTCGTGGGGCAGTCGGAAGTCGTCGCCGACGCCCTCGCCGACGCCGGCGTGACGGGCGAGGACCTCTGCTACGTCGAGGCTCACGGCACCGCCACCGAGCTCGGGGACCCCATCGAGGTGACGGCGCTGACGCGAGCCTTCCGCGGCGAGCGACGCCAGTACTGCCCGCTCGGGTCGGTGAAGACGAACGTCGGCCACCTGGACCGGGCCGCCGGCGTGACAGGTCTCATCAAGACCTCGCTTGCGTTGCACGAGGGCGTCATCCCGCCCACGCTCCACTTCACCGAACCCAACCCCGAGCTCGACCTGGAGAACAGCCCCTTCTACGTCGTGACCGAACCGACGCCGTGGCGGCCGCTGCCCGGCAGAACCCCGATGGCCGGCGTCAGTTCCCTGGGCATGGGTGGCACCAACGCTCATGTCGTCCTGGAGCAGGCCCCGCCCCGCCCCGTCGGTGCGGACGACGCGGAAGGCGGGGACCGGTACCACGTGCTGCCCATCTCGGCGCGGAGCGCGCATGCCGCCGACGAGTGGTGCGCCGACCTCGCCGCTCATCTCTCCGAGCACCCGCGGACCCGGCTCGCCGACATGGCGTTCACGCTCCAGGTGGGGCGTCGCACGTTCGAGCACCGGCGGGTCGCTGTGGCCGAGTCCGGTGCCGCAGCACGCGAGGCCCTCATCGGGGGGACGCTGAAGGCGACGGAGGCGACCCAGGGGCGCCCGGTCGTGTTCGTCTTCCCCGACGCGGACGACCTGTCCTGCGGACCGGACCCCGCGGTGGCCGAGCTGTACCGACACGAGCCACGCTTCCGGTCCGAGCTGGAAGGGTGTCTCGCCGCCCTGCCGCCGACGACCGAGCACCCGGCGGCAGCAGACACCGGAGCTCCGCTGGAGTGGGTCACCACCGGTGCCGGCGGCTCCGCCGCGCCAGGCCCCGCCGCCTTCGCGGTCCAGTACGCCCTGGCCCGCACCCTGCTGGCCTGGGGAGTCCGTCCTCAGAGCGTGACGGGACACGGTGTCGGCGGATACGTCGCCGCCTGCCTCACCGGAGAGATGTCAGTGCTCGACTCCCTCGCAGCCCTCTCCGGTGAGGCCCCGGCACGGCGCGACCCTGCGACGAGCGGGCAGCCGACGCGGGTGTCCGGCGGTGCCGAACCGGTCGTGATCGTGTTCGGCTCCCGACCGTCACCCTCGGTCGGGAGCGCTGCGGCGGGGAACGGTTCAGCTCCGGCGCCGGTCGTCGTCACCGTCCTCCCGCAGGTCGGCGACGCCCGGCCCGGTGGGGCAGCCCTCGCCGACTGCCTGGCGGCGCTGTGGCTGGGCGGGGTTGACATCGACTGGCAGGCGGTGCACGACCCGCGGCACACGGACTCGCCGACCAGACCCGACGCCGAGCTGGCCCGGCCCTGTCGGATACCCCTGCCCACCTACCCCTTCCAGCGCCAAGAGCACTGGCTGGAGGGTCCGACCCGCTCTCCCGCGACGGTCACCGCGCCAGGGCCGGACGCGACAATGGATCTCGAGACGATCGCCGCGTTCCCGGTCCTGCCGGAGGCGGACTGGTTCTTCCTGCCGACATGGCGTCGCACGGCCCCGGCGACGCCTCCTGGGCCGGGACCCGGGTCGCCCGGGCACTGGCTCGTCTACACCGCTGCCGGCCGCGCCGACGACCTGCTCGCTGCCTTCCGCGCGGCGGTACCGGAGGCCCGGGTGACCACGGTCCGCCCCGGCGGGGCATTCGATGCCGACGAGTCGGGCTACACGGTCCGCCCCGGTGACCTGGGCGACACGATGGCGCTGTTCCGCGCGCTGCGGGCAGCGGGGGAACCCGTGGAACGTGTGGTTCACCTGTGGTCACTGGACGCACCCCGCGATGCTCGACTGCCGACCGGGCTGCACTCCGTCGTGGCCCTCGCCAGGGCCGCAGCCGAGCTGGGCCACGACGACTACGTGCTCGACCTCGTCGTCGCGGGCACGCAGCAGGTCTGGGGAGACGACGTCACGGACCCGTTCGGGGCGATGCTGGCCGGCCCGTGCCGCGTCCTGCCGCTCGAACAGCCCCGGGTCCGGACCCGCCTGGTCGACATGGACCCCCGACCGGACCCTCGCACCGTGCCGACCACCGTCCACGAGTTGTTCACGGACCCGGTCGACCAGGTCGTTGCGGTGCGGGCCGGCCGTCGCTGGGTGCCGGGGCACGACCGAGTGGGCCGCATCCCCCCGGACGGAGCCGGGTCTCCCATCCGCCGGGGCGGCGTCTACCTGCTGACCGGTGGGCTCGGCGGCATCGCCCGGTCGATCGCGGTGAGACTGCGCCGCGACCACGATGCCAGGGTCGTGCTGCTCAGCCGCCGGCCCCGGCCCACGCGCACCGAGTGGCCGGAGGAGCTGGCCGGGGACGCCGTCGCGGTCGTGACGGGCGATGTCACCGACCCTCAGGACGTCCGGCGAGCCGTCGCGACGGCCATCGAGCGGTTCGGCGCGCTCCACGGCGTCGTGCACGCCGCCGGCCTCCCGGGGGCAGGGCTCATGCAGCTGAAGCGACCCCAGGACGTCGACGCGGTCCTCGCGCCCAAGGTCGACGGCGCGCTGGCGCTGGCCGAGGCACTGGCGATCGGTGAGCCGGACGAGATGCCTCTGGACTTCATCGCCCTCTTCTCCTCGATCAGCTCGACGACGGGGGGTGGGCCCGGTCAGGTCGACTACTGCGCGGCGAACGCCTTCCTCGACAGCTACGCCGCGTCGCTCACCGGCCCGAACCGGAGAGTCGTCTCGATCGACTGGGGGGAGTGGACGTGGAACGGCTGGGAGGCCGGCCTCGACGGTTACGACGAGCGGCTGCGGAGCTTCTTCCGGGAGAACCGGGCGAGGATCGGGATCGGTTCCGAGGAGGGCTGGCGGGCGCTGCAGGACGCCCTCGCCTCCGGCGAGCCACGCATCGTCGTCTGCTCGCAGGATTTCCCGACGATGGTCCACTGGGCGCCCCACTTCACGGTCGACGTGGTCAGCGGCGGCGGACCGGCCGACCGCCGTGCCGGCGGGCATCCCCGGCCGGAGCTCGTCACTCCGTATCGAGAGCCGGCAGACCCGGACGAGGAGGCCGTCGCCGGGGTCTGGCAGAACGCGTTGGGGCTGAACCAGGTCGGCGCGGACGACAACTTCTTCGAACTTGGAGGCAACTCACTGATCGGTGTCGACATGATCGCAACTCTCCGCCGGGAGTTCCCCGACACCGACCTGGCGCCGCACGCGTTGTACGAGACCCCGACCGTGGCCACGTTGACGGCCGCCATCCGCGCCCAGGCGGCGGGCGGGGCGGTCGGCCGGGGCGACGCCGGAGGGTCCACGACGGTCCGTGCCCAGCTGCGCCGATCCGGCGTGCACGCGTCCGCGGAACGGAGGCGGGGCCGATGACCCGGCGACACGTCCACGTCCGGGGGACACAGACCAGGCCTGTCGAGCAGCCGGAGGGAGCACCGTCATGACCCGTGTCGGAGTCGTCGGAGCAGGTGTCATGGGTGTCGGGGTGGCCCAGAACCTCGCCCAGACCGGTCACGATGTGGTCCTGACGGACGTGTCCGAGGAGATCGTGGCGGGCGCCCTCGCCACGATCTCCCGGAACTGCCGGCTGAGCCGGCTGATCGGCGGGCCGGTGATCGACGCCGCCGCCGTGTCCGCCCGGATCACTCCTGGCGTCGGGGTCGACGCCGTGGCCGGCGCCGACGTCGTCATCGAGAACGTCACTGAGAAATGGACGATCAAGGAACCGGTCCTGCGCGAGCTGGACGCCGTCTGCGAGCCGGACACCATCATCGTCGTCAACACCTCCGCCATTCCCGTCACCAAGGCCGCTGCTGCGACCCGACGGCCGTCCCAGGTGATCGGCGTCCACTTCATGAACCCGGTGCCGGCCAAGCCGGCGTGCGAGCTCATCCCGGGCTGGCACACCTCTGCACAGACCGTCGAACGAACCAGGGAGCTGCTGTCGGCCATGGGGAAGGTACCGATCCAAGTCAAGGATTCCAGCGGCTTCGTGTCGAATCGGGTCCTCATGCTCACCGTCAACGAGGCGGCCTACCTCGTCTACGAGGGTGTCGCGGACGCGGAATCCGTGGACGAGGTGTTCCGGAGCTGCTTCGGCCACCCGATGGGCCCTCTGGAGACCGCGGACCTCATCGGTGTCGACACGATCCTGTACAGCGTCGAGGTGCTGTACGAGGAGTACTCCGACAGCAAGTACCGACCGTGCCCCCTGCTGCGTCAGATGACCCACGCGGGCCTCCACGGCCGCAAGTCCGGCCGCGGCTTCTACGACTACTCCCGCCCTGACCGCGCCCCCACGGCCTGAGCTGGCCCGACGACAGCAGGAGACGACCATGTCCGACACCGCCACCCACACCACCGAGATCATGGTGCTGGAATTCATCCGTGATCGGTACCCCCGAGCCGAGGTCGGACCCGACGTCGACATCTTCGGCCTCGGCTACGTCAACTCCCTGTTCGCCATGGAACTCGTCATGTTCCTCGAGAAGACGTTCGCCGTGCGGATACCCAACGACGAGTTGCGCATCGACAACTTCCGGACCGCGAGCTCGATGGCCGCCCTCGTCGACCGCGTCCGCGGTGTCTCCGGTGTCAGCGGCACGCGGGGCGGGTGAGTCGGCGTGGTGATGACCCTGCCCGCGCCGGGGTCGGCGGCCGTGGTGGTGGACCGGGCTTCCGCCCGTCGATTCGTTGACGAGCACGTGATACCCCGGGCCGGCGAATGGGAGCGGGAGCAGCACATTCCTGATCCGGTGCTGGACGCGGTAGCGGCGGCGGGACTCTGGGCACCATTCCTCCCCGAGCGCTTCGGGGGTCGGAACCAGAACATGGTGACGTTCGGGGAGGTGCACGAGGAGGTCGGACGCGGGTGCTCCTCCCTGCGGAGCCTGCTGACCGTCCATTCGATGGTGTCCTGGGCGGTCTGGCGCTTCGGCACCGAGGGGCAGCGCGCCGACTGGGTCCCGGCCCTGGCGAGCGGTGCCGCGCTCGGCGCCTTCTGCCTCACCGAACCGGGAGCCGGCAGCGACGCGGCGGGGATCAGCAGCACCGTGGTGCCGGACGGCGACGGGTGGCGGCTCGACGGCCACAAGAAGTGGATCACTAATGGTCAGCGGGCGGACGTCCTGCTCGTCTTCGCCCGGCTCGATTCGGCAGTCGTGGCACTCCTCGTCCCCCGGGACGCCGACGGGGTCCACGTCATTCCGATGACGGACGTGCTCGGTACCCGGGCGGCCATGCTGGCGGGAATCCGGTTCCAGGGGGTCCGACTGCCGGCCGAAGCGCTCCTGGGGCCCCGGGGGTTCACTTCCGGCATGGTTCTCACTGGAGTTCTCGATATCGGCCGGTACAGCGTCGCGTGCGGCTCGGTCGGCATTGTCCAGGGCTGCCTGGAGGCGTCGGCTGATTACAGCGACCAGCGGGTCGTCGCCGGGTCGCGACTGTCCGAGCGACAACTGATCCGGGCTCACCTCTCCGACATGGTCACCGACGCCAGGGCCGGCAGGCTGCTCTGCGCGGAAGCTGGGCGCCTCAAGGACGCCGCGGACCCGCGGACGGTCATGGCGACCTGGATCGCCAAGTACTTCGCGTCCACGGCCGCGGCCCGCCATGCCAGCAGCGCCGTTCAGGTTCACGGGGCCAACGGATTCGGACCTGAATACCCGGTTGCTCGAATGTACCGCGACGCGAAAGTGATGGAGATCATCGAAGGCAGCAACGAGATTCAGCGGGAAACGATCGCTGACGAAGCGTACCGGGAGGTGCGATGACGAGCGTGACGGCCACCGAAACGGACCCGGGCGAGCGGCGGGGGACCATCAAGTGTGTCGTGTGGGACCTCGACGACACCGTGTGGGACGGCGTCCTGCTCGAGTCCCCCGACGTCATCCTTCGGCCCTCGGTCGTCAACCACCTCCGGGAGTTGGACAGCGTGGGCGTGCTGCACTCGATCGCGAGTCGGAACGACCACGACACCGCCATGGCGAAGCTCGAGGAGCTCGGGGTCGCCGAATACTTCCTCTGCCCGCAGATCAACTGGAACTCGAAGTCCAGCTCGATGAGCGCGATAGCAGAACAGCTGAACCTCGGACTGGACGCCTTCGCGTTCGTTGACGACCAGCCGTTCGAGCGGGCGGAGGTCGGGCACGCCCTGCCGGCGGTGACGCTCGTGGACGCGGACGACATCGACTCAGTGCTGCGCGGACCGGCCTTTCGCCCGCGATTCGTCACCGACGAGTCCGCCCGGCGCCGGGCGATCTACCGCGGTCAGTTGGATCGCAACCGACTCGAGCGGGAGTTCGTCGGCAGCTCGGAAGAGTTCCTGGCGGGTCTCGCCATGCGGTTCCGGATCGAGGCCGCCCGGCAGGAGGACCTCCAGCGGGCCGAGGAACTGACCGTCCGTACCAACCAGCTCAATGCCACCGGGCAGACGTACTCGTACCGCGAGCTGGACGAGCTGCGCCGGTCCGCCGATCACCTGCTCCTCGTCGCCTCGCTCGAGGACAGATTCGGGGACTACGGCAAGATCGGCCTCGCGCTCGTGGACCGGAACGACCCGAACACGTGGGTGCTCAAGCTCATGCTGATGTCCTGCCGCGTCATGTCCCGTGGCGTCGGAACGATCCTGCTGCACCACGTCATGCGTCTGGCACGCGACGCCGGCGCCGGCCTGAGAGCGGACTTCGTCGAGACCGGACGCAACCGGATGATGCAGATCACGTACGCCTTCGCCGGATTCACGGAGCACTCACGTGACGGCGATCGCGTCGTGTTCCTCGCCGGTGCCGACGCCGTGCCGGAACCGCCACCCTACGTCCGGGTCGAGACACCCCAGGAGATCTCGTGACGCTCGTCGACGCCAACCGCGCCTGGTTCCCCATGCGGGGCGACACGGGAGACGAGCCCGCCGTCCTGTTCTGCCTCCCTCACGCGGGAGGGGCGGCATCGGTCTTCCGGTCCTGGGCCGGACGACTCCCGGGATTGGACGTCGCCCCGGTCCAGCTGCCGGGCCGCGAGACCCGGATCCGCGAGGCGCCGTACACCGTGATGGAGCACCTGGCAGCCGACCTGGCGGCGGTCATCCGATCCGCGGCCGCGGGGCGGGGGTTCGCGCTCTACGGGCACAGCCTGGGGGCGCTGGCGGCCTTCGAGGTGACTCGCGAGCTACGTCGACTCGGCGCGCCGCAGCCGACGCACCTGATCGTGTCGGGCAGCCCGTCCCCCGCGGCCTCACGGCCACCTCGCGTGATCATCTCGGAGTTGTCGACTCCAGAACTCGTCAACGTGCTGCGCGAGATGGGTGGCACGCCCGAGTGGCTGTTGGCCGAACCGGAGTTCCAGGCCATGTTCCTGCCGGCGGTGCGGGCCGACTTCGGCCTGCGCGAGCGGTACGAGTACCGGCAGGAGGACCCGCTGGACGTGCCGATCACCGTGATTGCCAGCGACGATGACCCCCGCGCCCGGCACCCGCTGCAGACCCTGTGGGCCACCGAGACCACGGCCGGGTTCCAGTTGCACACCCTGCGGGGCGGGCACTTCGCTGTCTTCGAGCAACCCGGGGTGACCCTGCCGCACCTGGCACACGCCGCGAGACGGCGATGACGTCGACTCCTGCCACGCTGCCCGGTGTGGCAGGCTCGAACCGGACGAGTCGTCCGTCGTGACTGCGGGGAGGAGCGCCGTGCTCGCATCCTGGGGATCCATCGTCCACCGCGCCCGCTGGTCGGTCGTCGCCGCCGCCGTCGCCTTCGTGACCGTGGCCGGGGTCTGGGGGACATCGGTCTTCGGTGAGCTGTCCGGAACCACCAGTCTCGAGGACCCGAACAGCGAGGCGGAACGCGCATCCGTCCTCATCGACGAGACCTTCGGCCGCCAGACCCAGGATGTCGTCGGCCTATACACCAGCGACGACCTGACGGTCGACGACCCGGAGTTCCGCAGCGCGGTGGAGGACGTGGCCGCCAGGGTGGCGGACATCCGGGGCGCGGAGCAGGTCCTCACCTACTACGACACCGACAGTCCGGCTCTGGTGTCGCGCGACCGCCGGTCGACCGCCATTGCGGTCGTGGAGGGTGGCGAGAGCTACGAGGGGCGCACGACCGGTATCGCCGAGGCGCTGCGAGATGTGGGGACCGACCGCGTCGACGTCCTCGTCGGCGGGCAGCAGATCGTCGACGACGAGATCGGCGACCAGGTCGTCCGCGACATCGCTCGCGCCGAGAGCATCGCTGCGCCGATCCTGCTCATCGCCCTCCTGATCGTGTTCGGGTCACTCACCTCGGCGCTCATGCCGCTGGTGATCGGGGGCGTGTCGGTCCTGGGCGCCTTCCTGGTCGTCCGGGTCATCACCATGGTCACCGAGGTGTCCGTCTTCTCGATCAACATCATCACGATCCTCGGTCTCGGGCTGGCGATCGACTACGGGCTCTTCGTGGTCAACCGGTTCCGCGAGGAGCTGGCCGCGCAGGAGTCGAAGGGTCTGCCGGAGGACGTCGGCGCGGCGCTCAGCAGGACGCTGGCCACGGCCGGACGGACCGTGCTGATCTCGGGGCTGCTCATCGCCCTCGCCCTGAGCAGTCTGACGATCTTCCCACAGGTGTTCCTGCGGTCGATGGGGTTCGGTGGGATGGCAACCGTCGCGGTCGCCATGGTGACCAGTCTGACGCTGTTGCCAGCCCTGTTGGCGATCCTGGGTCGACGCATCGACGCGGGCCGGATGCCCTGGGTCAGAGGTTCCCGAGGCGCTCCGGAGGGCGAGGGCTGGTGGGCACGCGCCACCCGGCGCGTGCTGCGTCGCCCCGCCGTGAGTCTGGTCCTCGTCGTCGGGTTCCTGGCCTTCCTGGCGGCGCCGTTCTCGCAGGTCCACTTCGGAGGCGTCGACGCCCGGATGCTTCCGGCCGACAGCGAGAGCAGACTGGTCGCGGAGCGGTTGGCACAGGACTTCCCCGGCGGGGATACGTACCCGATCCGGGTCCTGGTCGAGGGGTCGACGACGGACGATGCCGACGCGTTCATTGAGCGGGTCGAGAGCGTCTCCGGGGTGCAGACCGTCGAGGTGGCCGGCCGGACGCCCGATGCCGTCCTGCTGACCGTCACGTACGCCGGCGAGCCGAGCTCCCCACAGGCCCGGGACGTCGCCACCGCCCTCCGCGCGCTGCCGGCACCACCGGACGGCGAGGTGTCGGTGGGCGGGACCCCGGCCAACGTCCAGGACCAGCTGGACTCGCTCCGAGCACGACTGCCCCTCATGGCCGCGCTGGTGGCGGGGGTGACCTTCCTGCTGCTGGCAATCGGGTTCGGCTCCGTGCTCGTCCCGCTCAAGGCAATCGTCATGAACGTCATCTCCATCGGAGCGGCGTTCGGCGTTACGACCTGGATCTTCCAGGAGGGACACCTGTCCGGGCTGCTGGGGTTCACGCCTGTCGGCTACATCGAGGCGAGTCAGCCGGTCTTGATGATTGCCATCCTCTTCGGGCTCTCGATGGACTATGAGGTCTTCCTGCTTTCCCGGATCCGCGAGCGGTGGGACGAGGGGGCAGACATGACCGAGTCCGTCGTCAGCGGGGTCGAGCACACCGGGAAGATGATCACCGCGGCGGCGGTCCTCCTGTGCATCGTCATCGGGTTCTTCGCCACCTCGGGACTGACCTTCATCAAGATGATCGGCGTCGGGATGGTGATCGCCATCCTCCTTGATGCGACACTCATCCGCCTCGTGCTCGTCCCGGCGACGATGAAGCTGGTCGGTCGTTACAACTGGTGGGCGCCGCCCTTCCTGAGCCGCTTGTACGCGCGCTACGGCCTACACGATGACGACGCGACGCCTGGCCGGACGAAGCCGGCCGCACCGGCCGTGCCACGACCCGCAGACACCCCATGACATCGGCGGGGGGTGGGAGAGGTCCCGGTCTCGAACTGCTCGCCACCGGTCGCAGCGCCAACGTGTACCGCGTCGACGAGTCAACCGTGCTGCGCCGATACCGGGACGGCACCGACGTCACGGCCGAGGCCGATCTCATGCGGCACCTCGGTGGCGCCGGGTTTCCGGTGCCCGCCGTGTTCGGTGCCCGGGGCACCGAGCTGCTGATGGAACGGCTGACGGGGCCGACCCTGCTCGAACGACTGGTTGCCGGGCGAATGGACGGTCGCCACGCCGTGGACCTTCTCGTCGACCTGCACCACCGGCTGCACAGCGTCCCTCTCCCCGCGGGGCTGCCGGGCGCAGACCCTGGCGACGCGATCCTTCACCTCGATCTCCACCCGGCCAACATCATCATGAGCGAGCGCGGACCGGTCGTCATCGACTGGCGGGACGCTGCACCGGGACCTGCCGACCTGGACCAGGCCATGTCGGCACTCGTCATGGCGTCGGTCGCGCTCGATCCGGCGAATCCGTGGGCGGCGCTCGCCCAGGCATTCCTCCAGGGGTTCTGCGCCCGCATCGGCGAGGTCCCACCAGCCCTGCTCGACGCTGCGGCGGCCCGTCGGCTCCAGGACCCCGGCATCTCGCCTGACGACGCCGCTGAGATCCTCCCGGCTCTCGACCTGGTCCGCGAGCTCTGGCCCGCCGTCCCGTGACGGCAGCATGAATCACCGGCTCAGTTGAAAGGGATGCGGGGGGCTCAGGCCGCCCCGCCACGACGGGCAAGCTCACCGCGTCAGCGGTCACGGTGGCCGGGGTACCCTGCGACCCCGGTGTACCGGTTCCGACCAGCAAGGACGTTCGCCCGTCGACGCGCCCTCGTGGTGGTGCGAGTGCGGGGGGGCGCGGCGCCGCGCCACCCCGGCCGGCCCGGTCACGGCGTGGACGTGGGAACGTCGAGAAGCTGCCCGGTAGGTGCCGCGCGGCGGCCCACGGCGGGGAGGACCCTGCCACGGGGAGCGCCACTACCTCGGCGGAGTGGTTCCCGTCGGACGAGGCGGCGGCCCAGTGGACGAGATGCGATAGCTGGACTCATGGAAACCAGCGGCGGGCGGCGCCCCCGGAAGCCTCCGCTACTCCCCGAGGGACTTCCGCCGGGTCCACCTGACCCAGGGGCGTCGCAGGACGCGGGCGATCTGCTCGGACTCCCACCGCGCGTCCGCCATGTGCCCGGCTCCGACCAACATGATCGGCCTCCCCTCGTTGAGGATCAAGAATGGGTAGCTTCCGCGGAAGAGGATCCCGTCCCTCGTCGTGACGGCGCGGACGGCGCTCGCCGGAACGAGGCGCGTGGGACCTACGAAGGCGAGTGCGCGATACACCACTCCCTCCTCGGTCACCGTCACCGCGCCCCTGCGGAAACTCAAGGGCGGCTCGACACCGAGAGCCCTCGCGGACCGGCCCTCGTGCGCCCGCTCCCGGCGACGACGCGACGGCAACCACTTCCGCACTACCGACCTAGTCCTTCCTGGCGACGATCAGATCACGGACGATCGCCCGATCGACCCGATGCTCGAAACCGCGGTACGCCTCCGACTCCATGACCGTCAGACCGTTGTCGGCCAGGATCGCGGCGAGCTCTTCGCGTCGTCCGACGTACGTGTTCCAGGACAGCCCGATCGCGCCGCCCGGGCGGAGCAGCGAGACCCATACCGGGACCGCCGCCGCCAACAGCTCCGCCGGCCGTCGGGACAGTGCGGCCGCGGTCGGGGACGAGCCGTGCTGGACGCCGTAGGGCGTGTCGGCGACCACGAGGTCGAAGGACTCGCGCCGGAAGAAGTCGCCGCCGCGGACCGTGTCGGCGTGCACGCACGCGATGGTGCGGACGTCGCCGGCCCGGTACCGGCCCTTGGTGGCCGCGTAGCTGATCTCGAGCCGTCGCCCGAGGACCTGCTTGTCCCGGCGCACGGTGACCGACTCCGCCCTGTGCTTGAGCCGGTTCGCCTTCAGCCAGGTCCGGATGAAGTGCGAGTAGGCGTCGAAGTCCTTGCCGTCCCGATCCATGCCGTAGACGTCGAATCCGTACATCATGGCCTGGTTGAGCGTCGTGCCCCGACCGCAGAGCGGGTCGAACACCTTGAGCGGGCGGGCGAGGAAGTCGGCCGGTTCGGCGGCGGAAACCGCCGTGACGTTGAGCAAGAGCTTGGTGAACTGCTCGTTGGTCTTGCCCGGGTATCTCTGGATGCTGATCAGGTCGCTGGTGAACTGGTCCAGCGGGCGCATTGCGAGCGGCCGCAGCAGGTCGTCACGGATCTCGAAGAGAGCATATGCGGAGGACACATTGGACAAGGCGGCGACATCCCTCTCGGAGAGCTCGTCCGCCACCATCGTCAGATAGGGCACATTGCCGATCCTGACCCGCGACAGCTCACGGACCCGGCCCGCGAGAATCGTCTCGCCGAACACCCGGATCTCGCTCTCCAGCATGGCCGGTGCCACCCCTGCGTACACCCGGTTCGCGGACGGCGAGACGAGGACACCGTAGGTCTTCGCCGCACCCGTCGCGGACTTCATGAGAGGGACCCCACCTTCGACAGTGGCCGATCCGTGGGACCACCGTCACCATCCCGGTCACTGCGAACGACGAGAAGGATACGTGAACCCGGGAGTGCCGTTGCCGTCGGGCCCGGCGGCCCGACGGCAACGACAGCCCGGGGAGGCACGGAGGTGCGTCGCCCGTCGGTGCGACGCACCTGAATCCCGCTCTACTGGGTCCCGGCGGCCGCGGTCGTGCCGGGGAAGGGCTCGACCGTGCCGTCGTTCAGCTGCCCGACCAGATCCTCCAGGGCCTCGCCCTCCCAGGCGACGAACACGTCGGCGTGCAGCGTGCTGACGTCACCGGACGACAGGGTGATCCCCGTCGGGTCGGTCGTGCCGAGGAAGACGTTCAGCCGCAACCGGGGGATCTCGACGGGGTGGGTGGCGGGGCAGGCCAGGCCGCCCTGCTCCCTGTCGTATCCCCGGTAGGCCAGGTGGGAGCGGTGGTCGTCCGAGTCGAGGTTCACACCGTCCCAGCACTCCGGGAAGTTCACGCGCATCGCGATCGGCTCCTCCTCGGTGCAGTCGGCGGGCGGGGTCGCCAGCAGCTCGGTGTGCTCGTCCTGGCAGGTGAATCCCCAGTACGCCATCCCGTCGACGGTCATCGACTCCGCGGCGTCCTCCGATCCCGGCGAGTCCGTCGCGTCATCCCCGTGATCCATGTCCTCGTGATCCATGTCGTCGGCCTGAGTCATGTCGGCCCCGGCCAGGACGCGCAGTCCGTCCGGGGGAGCGGTGAGCGGCTCCTGGCTGTCGATGTCGAGGTAGTAGACCGAGCCCTCGACGTCGAGCGGCTCGCCGTTCTGATACACGGTCGGGAACCAGTAGCCGGACAGATCGGCCGGCACGTCGCAGGACGTGTCGGCCGACGACATCAGGCTCTCCGTCGTCGAGAAGGCATCGGTCGAGGTGTTGCCGAAGAACGTGTGGTCGTGCGATGCACCTGGCTCGCCGGGGTAGACGATCGGGTCGTCCGGGGCACTGTGACTCGTCTCGCACCGGACGACGAAGATGCTGCCTTCGCTCCCGGCGGGGGTACCCGCGCCGGTCGACCCCGTCGCCCCCGCTCTCGTGTCGTCCGACGACTGCTGGTCGCCGGACGAGGGCTGGACGTCCGGGGCGGACGTCGCGGTCCCCACCACCCCGGAGGCTGACGGACCGGGTTCAGCCGACGTCGGGAGCGACCCCGGATCCAGCTGGGCCGGCGGCGACAGCGACGCGGAGGACGGCGCGACCGGCAGCTCCATGGACTGGCAGCCGGTCGCGAGGATCGACAGTGCGGCCGCGGCGGTCGTCGCACCGACCGCCCGGAGCGATGGACGGAACGCGGTGGGGCGGGGTGTGCTCATGGGTCCTCCGAGGTGAGTCGGCGAGTGACCTGGGAGACACGCCCTCGGCGCCCCGCCTCGCTTCCCTGGTGAGCGCGCCTTACCAAGCGCTTACCGAACGCTGACCGCGGCCTTGCAAACGCTGTGGACCCGAGGGCGACCGTCGCCGGTCGGATGACGTCTCCGTCGGGAGTCGCCGACACGGCGGGCCAGGCGCCGATGACCAATGCGCCCGGGCCCAGTCTGCAGGCCATGGCTCGCACCCGACCCGACGAGACCCCGACGGACACCCCGGACGAGAGGACGGGATCGACGGGCGACGACAGGGCCGACCGCGGGACGCGGTTCGACGGTGTCCCGATCGGCCGACCCGCCACCGGCGCGCTGCTCGACGCCGGCTTCCGGACCCTGTCCGACCTCCCCGACGATCTCGAGGACCTGGCGTCGCTCCACGGCGTCGGCCCCCGCGCCCTCGAACGGCTCCGGACAGCACGCACCACCTGAACGGCGGCGCCGGAGCCGGGACCCCGCGCCCCTCGACACGGTCCCGACCCCGGCGCGCTCCCCCGCCGGCGCGTCCGCCACCCTGACGGGGTGACCATCCGCCACCCGAGTCCGGAGCGCCCCGAGCGGACGGGCCCGCTCGCCGCCGTCGGCGATCGGGCGGCGCGTGGCTTCCGGCGGATCGTCAGCGGCCGGCCCGACGGCTCCCCGGAGTGGGTCACCGCGCTGGCCGAGGGGGACGACGAGGGCTACTTCGGCCCCGGCTCGGCCGCGTGGGCCGTCCACGGCGACCTCGCCACCCTGGTCGGCGGCATCCGGGCACTGCTGCTGCAGGCCCTGCACCCGGCCGCGGTCACCGGGGTCGACCGGCACTCGACGTACCGCGACGACCCGCTCGGCCGGCTGGCCGGCACGACGCGCTGGCTCACCGTGACGACCTTCGGCTCGCGTCACGCCGCCGACCGCGAGGCCGCCCGGGTCCGCGGCATGCACCGACGGGTGACCGGCACGTTCGTCGGTGCCGACGGCGCCGAGAGGCCGTACCGGGCCGGGGACGACGACCTGCTGACCTGGGTGCACGTGGCCTTCACGGACTCCTTCCTCACGGCGCACGAGCGCTTCGGCAGCGCCGTCGTCCCCGGCGGCGCCGACGCCTACGTCGCGGAGTGGGCGACGGCGGGGCGACTCGTCGGGGTGGGCGACCCGCCGACGACGGCGGCCGGCCTGCGGGCACGGATCGACGCCTACGCCCCCGATCTCGGCCGCAGCGAGGCCACGGCGCGAACGCTCGCCTTCCTGCGCCGGCCCCCGCTGCCGCCGCCGGCGCGCGCCGCCTACGCGGTGCTGCTCGCCGGCGCGGTGTCGACCCTGGACCCGGGACACCGTGAGCTGCTCGGCCTGCGACACCCGCGGACCCCCGCCGCCCGGACGGCGGCACAGGTCCTGCTCCGTGGCATGCGGTCGGTGCTGGGCGACGGCCCTCCTGTCGCCGTCAACGCCCGCCGCCGGATCGCGGCGCTGGACGCGACACCCACCCCCGGCCCCCACCGGGTGCCCGCGACCGAGTAGCTCGGCCGGCTGTGAAGGTCCGGCCGGACCGCCGCGACCCCCGCGGCTCAGGACGGACGCGGGCTGTACATGACGACGGCCACGCCGACCAGGCAGACGGCAGCGCCCATCAGGTCGTACCGGTCCGGCCGGAAACCATCGACGATCGCTGCCCAGGCGAGCGAACCCGCCACGAACACCCCGCCGTAGGCGGCGAGCACCCGCCCGAACGCCACCTCGGGCTGCAGCGTGACGATCAGGCCGTACGCCCCGAGCGCGAGAACCCCGGCCCCGACCCAGAGCAGCCCCCGGCTCTCCCGGACCCCCTGCCACACCAGCCAGGCACCGCCGATCTCGGCGAGCGCAGCGAGAGCGAAGAGCAGGACCGACTTCATGACCAGCATGTGGTCAGCCTGCCCTCCCGGACGTCCCGATCACCTCGTCCAGCAGCCCGTCGGCACCGTCGGGGGTGCCGACGGTGATCCGGACACCGTCGCCGTCCACGGTGACGGCGAGGCCCAGGAAGACACAGCACCCCACCCCCGCTCGGCGACCGTGAGCCGGACCGCCTCCGCGGCCAGGTCCTCCTCCAGGGGCAGGGTGATCAGCCACGTGCGCGGGTTCAGCCGACGGCGGCCGCCCCGGGACACCAGGGCGCGCCACCGCTCGATCCGGTGGTCCCGGGCCGCCGCGTGGAGGGAGCAGTGAGCGGCACGCCCGACGGCTGAACCGCGACCGCACTGCTCTCGTCGTCCTCCGGCTCCCCGGGACGGACGCACGGACACTCACCGACCCGGCCACCGGACGACGCAGCAGGACCGGCGGCCAGCCGAGCAGCGCGAGGGTGAGGGCGACCTGGGGGATCCCGCGGTCGTCGACGAAGGTGAGGACGACCAGCCCCCCGAGGACCGCCTCGGCGGTCGAGGATGTGCCGGCGCATCAGGGACCACTGCTCGAGGTCCATCGTCCAGCCGTCCAGTCCGTCCGCCCGGGTCGCGTTGAACACCTGCACCCGGCCCTTCTCGGCCCTCGTCCGGGCGTCGAGTTCCCAGGCAGCGGGCGGGACCGGCCCGGCGTGGGGATCCCGGACCACAGCCACGGCCGGCACCGGCGGGGTGGCCCGGAAGTCGAGGGAGACACGCGTCCGCCCATCGCCGAGGTCCTCCAGCCGGTAGTCGACCTCCGGCGTCATGTCGCGACCACCCGGGGCCGCGGTTGCGCAGCCGGTACTCCACCAGCGCCGGCGCGACGGAGGCGAGTCGCTGCCGGCCCTGCTCCCGACCCCGGCCGTCGGTGAAGACGATCTCGGATCCCACGGTGCGCCCGTCCCCCTCGACGGCGCACGTGAAACCGGTGGCCTCCGGCCAGGCCGACCACGCCACGAGGCGGTTCTCGTCCGCCACGGCGGCGTGCACCTGGTCGAGGGGTCGATCGAGGACGATGCTCTCGGTCCAGCGCACGACATCCTCCTGTCCGGCGGGCGGCCCCGGCCGCCCTCGCGTAAGGAATCATGGCAGACGAGAATCTCGACGATCGAGGGGGTGGTCCGGTGACGCCTCACCCGCTGCTGACGTCGGTGCGGGCGCTCGCCGACGCCGTCGACGCCTTCGACGACGCGGCGGCCCGCACCCTCGGCGTGGCGCGCTCGGACCTGCGCGCCCTGAACCTGCTCGAGCACGGGCCGATGACCGCGGGCGAGATGGGGGCGCGGCTGGGCCTGACCAGCGGGAGCATGACGGCGCTGGTGGATCGCCTGGTCAGGGCCGGGTACGTGGCCCGCCGCCCGGACGAGGGCGACCGCCGCAAGGTCATGGTGCAGCTGGAGCCGGCGACCTGGGAGGCCTTCGCCCGCGTGTACGGCCCGTGCGGGCGGGCCGTGGCGGCCGTCGCCGGCCGGATGCCCTCCCGGCAGGTGGACTCGGCGCGGGACGCACTCGCTGCCGTCGCCGACGCCATCCGCACCGAGGGCGACCGGCTGCGCCAGGAGCCCTGACCGACGGTCGGAGTCAGATCAGCCGGGTCGGCGACAGATCGGCCCGGTCGGCGACGTGGCGTCGACGGCGCTCGATCCACGGGCACCTGGCGTAGATGGTCAAGGTGTTAACCCAGGTTGACGAAGGAAACGCAAGAGGCTACGTTCCTTTCGCACGAGGAGGCGACATGGCTGCCGTCGAACTGGCCCAGCACACCTACCTGCCTCGCGAGGGCACCAACCTCGCCGAGGTCCACGACTTCCTGGCCGCGCACGAAGAGCGTCACGGGTCCGTGCCCGCTCCGCGGTACGTCCTGGCCGGGCCTGGCCTCCACGAGAGCGTGGAGGTTCCGGTGGAAGTCCACCACGCCCTGCTGCAGGTCGTCTCGGCATTGCAGGCGGGGAAGGCCGTGACGGTCGCGCCGCAGAGCATGACGTTGACCACGCAGCAGGCGGCCGATCTGCTGGGCGTCAGCCGGCCCACGGTCGTCAAGCTGCTCGACCGCGGGGACATCCCGTTCGAGCGGATCGGGGAACGCCGGAAGGTCCAGCTGGGGGACGTGCTCGAGTACCGCGAACGGCGGCGACGGGCGCAGTACGAGGCCATCGCGGCGACGTCGGTGGACATCGACGACGAGGACGACCCGGAGGAGATCCGCCGGATCCTCACGCGCGTGCGTCGCGAGGCGGCGGAGGAACGCCGGGCGCGTCAGGCGGCAGCCGGGACGTAGTCCCACAGGATACTGGGCGGGATGTTCGCCGCGCTCCTGGACACGTGCGTACTCTGGCCCAGCGCCCAGCGAGACTTCCTGCTGTCCTTGGCGGTCGAGGGCATGTACCGCCCGCTATGGAGTGACGCCGTCCTCGACGAGTTGCACCGCACAGAATCCACCAAGCGGCGAGAGCGGCACGGCGACTCGGCAAGCGCGGCAGAGGCGTTCGCGACCACACTGGTCGCGAGGATGCGGACCTCCTTCGAGGACGCCCTGGTCACGGGCTGGGAGGTGGTGGCACCCCAGGGCCTGCCAGACCCCGACGACGAACACGTGCTGGCGGCGGCCATCGTCGGCGGGGCCGGGGCGCTCGTGACCGAGAATATCCGGGACTTTCCCGACGGTCTCGTCCCCGACCGCATCCGCGTGCTGTCAGCGCGTCGCTTCATCACCGACACGGTGGGCGTCGACCCCGATCGAGCCGCACGAGCGCTCGAGGCCATGGCTCAGCGGCGCACGACAACCGTCACGGATGTCATGACCACGCTGGAGGGGCGTTACGGACTCCACGACGCCATGGCGGTGATCCGGTCCCGGTAGCGGCTGGGACCACGACTCGACGTCAGGACCCCGGTCGGACGACGTGCTAGCGGCGCGTCACGGCGGTCCGCGAGGCGAGCACCCTCACCTCATCCATCAGTCCCGGGTACGGGTCCTCGAGCGGGGCGCGCGCCGCGCGCACCTCGGCCCGGAGCTGTCGCAGCGCGGGACCGGCGACGTAGTGCCGGGCCCGGGTGTGCCCGACGGCGTCGAGCAGGCCGAGCTCGGCGAGCCGCGCCAGGTCCCGGGTCGCGGTCCGCAGCTCCAGACCCGTCCGCTTGACGTACGTCGACCGCTGGACCCGTGAGCCGAGAACGGCGTCGAACAGCGGGTCCGCCGAGCGCTCCGGCAGGCCGTGCCAGGCCACGAGCGTGTCGAGCCCGGACCACAGCGACTCCGCCTCGTCGAACCGTCGACGCAGGGTCTGCGCCTGCATGTGGTGAGCCCGGAGGTTGAACTTCACCCACAGGTGAGCGTCGTTCTCCGGATGCCAGGCGCCCCGGCCGGTCGCCGCCAGCACGCTGTAGTAGTCGGCGGTGTTGTGACCGAGCCACTCCTCGATGCTGGAGAACGTGGGCTCGAGCAGCGCGTCCTGGGCCAGGACGAGGGTCTGCAGCGCCCTGGCCATGCGGCCGTTGCCGTCCCGGAAAGGATGGATCACGACGAGGTTCAGGTGGGCCATGGCGGCGCGGACCAGTGGGTCGCTCCGGCGATCCGACCCGAGACCGTCGACCAGCGCCTCGACGAGATCGGGGACGTCGTCCACCGGCGGACCCTCGTACACCGTCGTACCGCTCGCATCGTCGCGGACGTACACCGACCCGCTCCGGTAGCGACCGGGACCGGCCGCGAGATCGTGCTCGAGCAGCATGAAGTGCATCGATCGCAGGGTCATGGCGTCCAACCGGAAGGCCGCCTCGGGTGCCATGCGGAGGACGTACGTGAGGACGCGGCGGTAACCGAGGATCTCGGCCCAGGTGCGCTGGTCGGCGGACAGCGGCTGCTCGTCGTCGACGGCGGCCACCGCGTCCTGGTCGGTGACCGTGTAGCCCTCGATGCTGTTGGACCCCTGGATGGCGCGGGCCTGGGTGGTCCGGCGCAGTCCCCCCGACCACCGTCGCGGAACGCGCAGGACGGAGGCCATGGCGGCTCGCAGCTCATGGATCGCACCGATCGCCGCGTCGTCGTCGAGAGCGAGATCCGGGATACGGAAGAGGTCAGCCATGTCCTGATGTCTCAATCATTCGGACATCCAGCGTCCCGGAGTGGGGATCATGGCGCAATGATTGAGACATCGGGGCATCGCCCGTCAGCGGGCGACGTCCTCAGCCTTCCGGCCCGCTCTCCTGGAAGTCCCCGTGCGCCGACCGGAACCGCCCCAGCACCTCGACCAGCGCGGTCACGTCTCCCGCCGCCACCCGGAGGTCGGCGAAGACGTCCCGGTTGAGCGCCTCGGTCGCCTTGCCCACCAGCTCCCGGCCGGCCGGGGTGACCTCGGCCAGGGTGGCGCGGCGGTCCGTCGGGTGCGGGATCCGGCGGACCAGGCCGGCGGCCTCGCACCGGTCGACGGCGTTGGTCACGCTCGTCGGGTGCACCTGGAGCAGCGTGCCGATCCGGGCGAGCGGCAGGCTGCCGGCCTTGCTGAAGTGCAGCAGGGTGACCAGCTCGTAACGGGCGAACGTCACGCCGAACGGCCGCAGCACCTCCTCCACCCGAGACATGACGATCTGGTGCGCCCGGACCAGCGACGTCACCGCCGCCATGCCGTCCGCCGCCTCGCCCCAGCCGTGCGCACGCCACTGCCGCGCCGCCTCGGCGATCGGGTCGTACGCCAGGGGTCTCCGAGCCGGGCCCGCGGCCCTCGGGGCATCCGCCGCCATGCCCGGGGAGCCTAGCCCGATCATGGCCCTTCTGCTGGCGTCCGATACTCGGACGTCCTAGCATTCGGGACATGGCAGCGTCGCCACCCCCCGACCTGCACCGCTCCGACGTGCACCCACCCGATCCGCACCGCCCGGCCCACCCCGTCCGGTTCGTCACCGCCGCCGCCCTCTTCGACGGCCACGACGCCGCGATCACGATCATGCGGCGGCTGCTCCAGGCCCACGGCGCCGAGGTGATCCATCTCGGGCACGACCGCAGCGTCGCCGACGTCGTCGCGGCCGCGGTGCAGGAGGACGTCCAGGGCGTCGCCGTCTCCTCCTACCAGGGCGGCCACGTCGAGTACTTCACCTACCTCGTCGAGAGCCTCGCCGCCGCGGGCGCCGGGCACGTGCGGGTCTACGGCGGCGGCGGGGGTGTCATCGTCGCGGACGAGATCGCCCTGCTCGCCGAGCGCGGGGTCCGGGTGTTCTCGCCCGAGGACGGTCAGCGGCTCGGCCTCGACGGCATGATCGACGTGCTGGTCCGGGAGTGCGACATCGACCTCGCCGCCGCCTCCCCCGACCCGGCCGCCGTGCTCGCGGGGGACACTCCCGCGCTCGCCCGCGCCCTCACCGTCCTGGAGTCGGGCCGCGACCCCGACCTCGCCCGGGAGCTGCGCGGGGCCGCCGCCCGCCGGACCGCGCCGGTCCTGGGGATCACCGGCACCGGCGGTTCCGGCAAGTCGTCGCTCACCGACGAGCTGGTCCGCCGCTTGCGCCGGGACAGCCAGGACAAGCTCCGGATCGCCGTGCTCGCGGTCGACCCCACCCGCCGCCGCGGCGGCGGGGCGCTGCTGGGCGACCGGATCCGGATGACCAGCCTGGAGCCGGACGTCGTGTACTTCCGGTCGCTCGCGACCCGCCGCGCCGGGCTGCCGCTGCCGGAGCACCTCGACGACGTCGTCGCCGCCTGCCGGGCCGCCGGGTTCGACCTCGTGGTGGTCGAGACGCCGGGCACCGGCCAGGGCGACACCTCGATCCTCGACGTGGCCGACGTCTCGCTGTACGTCATGACGCCGGAGTTCGGGGCGGCGACCCAGCTCGAGAAGATCGACATGCTGGACTTCGCCGACGTCGTGGCGATCAACAAGTTCGAGCGGCGCGGTGCCGAGGACGCCCTGCGCAGCGTCGGTCGCCAGGTCGCCCGCAACCGGGGGCACCACGGCGGCTGGGAGGACATGCCGGTCTTCGGCACCAGCGCCGCGCGGTTCGACGACGACGGCATCACGGCGCTCTACCAGCACCTGCGGGACCTGCTGGCCGAGCGCGGCATGACCCGGTTCTCCGGTGTCCTGCCACCGGTCACCACCCGCCGGTCCACCGGCCTCACCGCGGTCCTGCCCACCGACCGCGAGCGCTACCTCTCGGAGATCGCGGAGACCGTCCGGACCTACCACCGGGCGACCGGCGACCAGGTGGCGGCGGTGCGGCGGCGGGACGCCCTGGCCACGGCCGCCGCCGAGCTCGCGGCCGCCGCTCGGGTCGGAGCCGGCGACCCAGCGCGGGCCGACGCCGCCGGGATCCCCTCCGACACCGCCGCCGCGGCAGGTGCCGTCGGCGCCCTGCTGCGCGAGGCCGAGGCCGCCCTCGTTCCGGTGCCCCGGGAACTCCTCGCCGGCTGGCCCGCCGCGCGGGCCGGCTACGAGGGCGAGGACGCCAACCACACGACGCTGTCGGGCTCGGTGGTCCCCCGGGTGGCGCTGCCGCGCGACGACGAGGCGGGCGCCCTGGTCCGGTTCCTGCGCGCCGAGAACCTGCCCGGCCGGTTCCCGTTCACCGCCGGGGTCTTCCCCTTCAAGCGCCGGGACGAGGCGGCCACCCGGATGTTCGCCGGCGAGGGGGACCCGGCCCGCACCAATCGGCGCTTCCACCTGCTGAGCGCCGGCCAGCCGGCGACCCGGCTGTCGACGGCGTTCGACTCCGTCACGCTCTACGGGCGCGACCCGTCGACCCGCCCGGACGTCCTCGGCAAGGTCGGCACGTCCGGGGTGTCGATCGCGACGCTGGACGACATGAGAGACCTGTTCGCCGGGTTCGACCTGTGCGCGCCGACCACGTCGGTGTCGATGACGATCAACGGGCCGGCGCCGGCCATCCTCGCGATGTTCCTCACGGTCGCCATCGAGCAGCAGATCGCCGCCTTCGAGGCCGAGCACGGCCGTCCGCCCGACGCCGCGGAGGCGGCCGACGTCCGGGCCCGCACCCTGCGCACCGTCCGCGGCACCGTCCAGGCGGACATCCTCAAGGAGGACCAGGGCCAGAACACCTGCATCTTCTCCACGGACTTCGCCCTGCGGTGCATGGCGGACGTCCAGGAATGGTTCATCGATCAGGGCGTCCGGTACTTCTACTCGGTCTCGATCTCCGGATACCACATCGCCGAGGCCGGGGCGAACCCGATCACCCAGCTCGCCTTCACCCTGGCGAACGCGTTCACCTACGTCGAGGCGTACCGGGCGCGCGGGATGGCGGTCGACGACTTCGCGCCGAACCTGTCGTTCTTCTTCTCCAACGGGATGGACGCCGAGTACACGGTGCTGGGCCGGGTGGCCCGGCGGATCTGGGCGATCGCCCTGCGCGACCGCTACGGCGCGGGCGAGCGCTCCCAGAAGCTGAAATACCACATCCAGACCTCCGGCCGGTCCCTGCACGCCCAGGAGATGGCCTTCAACGACATCCGGACCACGCTGCAGGCGCTGTGCGCGGTCTACGACCACGCCAACAGCCTGCACACCAACGCCTACGACGAGGCGGTGACCACCCCGTCCCCGGAGTCGGTGCGCCGGGCGCTGGCCATCCAGCTGGTCATCGACCAGGAATGGGGCCTGGCCGACACCGAGAATCCGCTGCAGGGCTCGTTCGTCGTCGACCGGCTCACCGACCTGGTCGAGGAGGCGGTGCTCGCCGAGTTCGACCGGCTCACCGCCCGGGGCGGCGTGCTCGGGGCCATGGAGACCGGGTACCAGCGCGGTCGCATCCAGGACGAGTCGATGCTGTACGAGCGGCGCAAGCACGACGGGTCGCTGCCGATCGTCGGCGTCAACACCTTCCTGCCGGAGGGCGGCGAGGACGCCGCCGGCCCGCCGGCGATCCCGCTCTCCCGGGCCACCGAGGCGGAGAAGCAGTCCCAGCTCGACCGCCTCGCCGGCTTCCACCGCCGCCACGCCGGCACCGCCCCGGCCGCCCTGGAGCGGCTCCGCCACGCCGCCACGACCGGCGGCAACGTCTTCGACGCCCTCATGGCCGCGGTACCGCACTGCTCGCTGGGGCAGATCACCGACGCCTTCCACGAGGTGGGAGGGCGGTACCGCCGGACGATGTGACCTTCGACATGTGATGCACGGCACAACTCGGCGCTACCCTCGGCACATCCCGCCCACCCCGCGGGAGACGCGAGACCGACCGATCCGGGGGCCGACGGCGCTCACCCCGCGCCCGGGGCCCGCACACCCACCAGGTGGAGGTCCCATGGAACCGCTGCAGCTGCTCGACCCCTCGGGCGAGGTGAGGACGGATCCGTCCTGGCCGCTCGACGTGACCCCGGACCTGTGCCGGGACCTGTACCGCTGGATGCGGCGCACCCGGCGCTTCGACGAGGAGGCGCTGGCCCTGCAGCGGCAGGGCGAGCTGGCGCTGTGGCTGCAGTCGCTCGGCCAGGAGGCCGCCCAGGTCGGCTCGATCTCGGCGCTGCGCCCCACCGACATGATCTTCCCCAGCTACCGCGAGCACGCCGCCGCCCTCTACCGGGGCATCACGCCGACCGAGATGCTCGAGATGTGGCGCGGCACCGCCCACAGCGGCTGGGACCCCGCCCGCTACCGGGTGCAGGTGTACACCGTGGTGCTCGGCGCGCAGCTGCTGCACGCCACCGGCTACGCCATGGGCGTCCAGCGCGACGGCGCCGACGAGGTCGTCGTCGCGTACTTCGGCGACGGCGCCAGCAGCGAGGGCGACGCCAGCGAGGCCCTCAACTGGGCCGCCGCCGCCGACGTGCCGCTGCTGTTCTTCTGCCAGAACAACCAGTGGGCGATCTCGACGCCGACGGCGCTGCAAATGCGCGCGGCGCTGCACCAGCGGGCCGCCGGCTTCGGCCTGCAGTCCGTGCTCGTCAACGGCAACGACGTGCTCGCGGTGCACGCCGTCACACGCCACCTCGCCGACCAGATCCGGGCCGGCTCCGGACCCGCGTTCGTCGAGGCCGTGACCTACCGGATGGGCGGTCACAGCACCTCCGACGACCCCACCCGCTACCGGACGGCGGGCGAGCTCGACGAGTGGCGGGCGCGCGACCCCCTCGCCCGGCTCGAGACCTTCATGACCCGCCAGGGCTGGCTGGACGACGACGTCCGCGGCGAGGTGGACGCCGAGTGCACGGCGCTGGCGGCCGAGACCCGGCGCGCCTGCCTGGCGCTGGAGCCGGGCGCCTTCGGGGACCTGTTCTCCCTGGTCCTCGCCGAACCCACCCCGCTGCTGCACGCCCAGCGCCGCGACCACGAGTCGCTGGTCGCCGCGAGCGCCGACTGAGCCGGAGGGGAGGCCACCATGACCACCCAGACCACCATGACCCTCGCCAAGGCGCTCACCTCCGGACTGCGCAAGGCCCTCGAGGACGACCCGAAGGTCGTCGTCATGGGCGAGGACGTCGGCCGGCTCGGCGGCGTCTTCCGCGTGACGGACGGGCTGCAGAAGGACTTCGGCTCCGCCCGCGTCGTCGACACCCCGCTCGCCGAGTCCGCGATCGTCGGCACCGCCATCGGCCTGGCCATGCGGGGGTACCGGCCGGTGTGCGAGATCCAGTTCGACGGGTTCGTCTACCCGGCGTTCGATCAGATCGTCGCCCAGCTCGCGAAGATGCGGGCCCGCACCCGCGGCCACGTCGCGCTGCCCGTCGTGATCCGGATCCCGGCGGGCGGCGGCATCGGCGCCGTCGAGCACCACAGCGAGTCCAACGAGGCGTACTTCGCCCACACCGCCGGGCTGCGGGTGGTGTGCTGCGCCACCCCGCACGACGCGTACTGGATGCTCCGCCAGGCGGTCGCCTGCGAGGACCCGGTGATCTTCTACGAGCCGAAGAAGCAGTACTGGACGAAGGGCGAGGTCGACACCGCCGCCGCCGACGTGCTGCCGATGGACCGGGCCCGGGTGCTGCGGCCCGGGGCGGACCTCACCCTCGTCACCTACGGCGGGACGGTCCCGACCTGCCTGCGCGCGGCCGAGGCGGCCGAGGCGGAGGGACGCAGCCTGGAGGTCGTCGACCTGCGGTCGCTGTCGCCGCTGGACCTCGACACCGTCGTCGCCTCCGTGCAGCGGACCACCCGGTGCGTCGTCGTCCACGAGGCGCCGGTGTTCGCCGGTCTCGGGGCCGAGGTCGCCGCGGCGGTCACCGAGCGGTGCTTCGACGTGCTGGACGCCCCCGTGCTGCGGGTCGGCGGCTACGACATGCCGTACCCGCCGGCCAAGCTCGAGCACGAGTACCTGCCGGACCTCGACCGCGTGCTCGACGCCGCCGACCGGGCGCTGGGGTGGTGAGCGTGACGCCGTCGGAGACGGCCACCGGGGTCCGGCAGTTCCGGCTGCCCGACGTCGGCGAGGGGCTGACCGAGGCCGAGGTCGTGGCGTGGCGGGTGGCGGTCGGCGACGTGGTGGGGCTCAACGACGTGGTCGTCGAGATCGAGACCGCCAAGTCCGTCGTCGAGCTGCCGAGCCCGCACGCCGGCCGGGTGGTCGAGCTGCACGTCCCGGTCGGGACGACGGCGCAGGTCGGCGACCCCCTGCTGAGCATCGCCCTGGAGGGGGTCGACGCTCGCGGGGACGGCGCCCCGGGCACCGGGACGGAGCCCGGCCCAGCCCCCGTGACCTCGGCCGAGCCCCCCGAGGAACCCGACACCGGTTCCGGGGCGGCGTCGCCCGGGGTGTCCCGCGGACCCGCGGTGCTCGTCGGCTACGGCCCCGGCAACGGAGGTGGCGGTGCCCCGGTGCGGCGACGCCGGCGGGCGGCCGACGCTGCCGCCCAGGTCCCTTCGCTGCGGCCGGTCGCCCGGGCCAAGCCGCCCGTCCGCCGGCTCGCCAAGGATCTCGGCGTCGACCTCACCGGGATCGCACCCTCCGGCCCCGGTGGCCGCGTGACGCGCGAGGACGTGCTGCGCAGCCTGGAGCGCCACCCGGGACCCGGCCCGGACCGCACTCCCGGCGCCGTCCCAGCTCCGAACGGGCTGCCGGTCCCCGCGGCCGGCCCCGGCGACGACGCCGTCCTGCCTCCAGCCCGCAGTGGCGAGGACGGCGACGTCCGGATCCCGGTCCGCGGGGTCCGCAAGGCGACCGCGGCCGCCATGACGGCCAGCGCCTTCACCGCCCCTCAGGTGACCGAGTTCCTCACCGTCGACGCCACCCGGTCGGTCGCCCTCGTCGACCGGCTCCGCAGGCATCCCGCGTTCGACGGCTCCCGGGTCACCGTGTCGCTGCTGGCCGCGCGGGCACTGGTGGCCGCCGTCCGGGAGTTCCCCGACGCCAATGCCTCCTGGGACGAGGCCGCCGGCGAGATCGTCCGCCACGGCCGGGTGCACCTCGGCGTGGCGACGGCGACCCCGCGGGGCCTTCTCGTGCCCCGGGTCCGCGACGCCGGCTCCCTCACCCTGCCCGCCCTGGCGGCGGCCATGACCGAGGTCACGGCTGCGGCGCGGGACGGCCGGGCCTCCGTGGCGGACCTCTCGGGGAGCACCGTGACGCTGACGAACATCGGCGTGTTCGGCGTGGACACCGGGACCCCCCTGCTCAACCCCGGCGAGGCCGTGATCCTGTGCCTCGGCGCGGTCCGCCGCCGGCCGTGGGAGCACCGGGGCGCGGTGGCGCTGCGCTCGACGGTGCAGCTGTCGATGACGTTCGACCACCGGATCATCGACGGCGAGGTCGGCAGCCGGGTCCTGGCCCGCGTGGGCCGAGTCCTGGAGGACCCCCGAACGGAACTGCTGCTCGTCTAGCTCCCCCGCCCCCGGGCGATTGGATGGTTACGCCCGCGAAGGACGCCCACCCGGCGGACGTTTGGACGGTTACGCGCGGGGAGACGCCCCCAGGGCGGGCGATTGGGTGGTTGCGCCCGCGAGCGTGTGACGGGTGTGGTGGGATCGTGGGTCCGCCCGCGCCGACCCGCCCGAGGAGCACCGCCATCTCCGCCACCGTCAGCAGCGGCACCGCACCTGCCCGCCCGGACCAGCCACCGCCCGGTGACGAGGCCGCCCGCGCAGCCTTGCGGGCGGCCGAGCAGGACGTTCTCGACGAGCTGTACCGGCTGCTCGAGGCCGAGACCCGCCGGACCGCCGAGGCGCTGCGCGCTGCCGCCGCGGCCGACATCGGCGGCACCCCGGCGGCCCGGCTGGAGCAGGAGGCGCTCGCCCGCAGCCACGCCCAGCGGCTCACCCAGCTGCAGGCCGCGGTGGACCGGCTCTGCTTCGGCCGGATCGACCGGGAGGACGGGACCTCGTTCCATCTCGGGCGGGTGGGCCTGGCCCGGGACGGCGGCGAGGGACGGGCGCTGCTGGACTGGCGCGCCCCGGCCGCCGCCGCGTTCTACCAGGCGACGGGGGCGCAGCGGATGGGGCTCGTCCGCCGCCGCCACCTGCGCACCCGGGACCGGCAGGTCACCGACGTCCACGACGAGCTGCTGAGCCTCGACGCGGGCACCGACCCGGGGGCGGACGCCGCCCTCGACACCGACTCGGCGCTGCTGGCCGCGCTGGAGGCACCCCGCGACGGGCGGATGCACGAGGTCGTCGCGACCATCCAGGCCGAGCAGGACCGGATCGTCCGCGCACCGCTGCGAGGCGCCCTCGTCGTCCAGGGAGCACCCGGCACCGGCAAGACCGTCGTCGCGCTCCACCGGGCCGCGTACCTGCTCTACACCTACCGGGAACAGCTGCGGTCCGGGGTGCTCATCGTCGGCCCGGGCGAGACGTTCCTCCGCTACATCGGCCAGGTCCTGCCGTCGCTCGGCGAGACCGGTGCGGTGCTCCGCCCGCTCGGCGGGCTCCACGAGGGAGCCGAGGCCACGGCGGTCGACGCCCCGCCCGTCGCGGCGCTCAAGGGCGACCTGCGGATGGCGGAGGTGCTGCGCCGGGCCACCGCCCGGCTGCCGTCGGTGCCGGAGCGGCCGGTCCCCCTCGACGTGGACGGCGACATCGTGCTGCTGCGGCCCCGCGACGTCGAGGACGCGGTCCGGCGCGCGCGGTCCGAGGGCGCCCTGCACAACGAGGCCCGTGTGACGTTCGTCCACCACGTCCTCGAGCGTCTCCTCCGGCAGCTCGGGCGGGTGGCGGGCTACGCCCCGGAGGACGTCACGGGGGCGACCCGCACGGAGCTGCTCCGGGCACTGCACGCCAGTCGGGACGTCCGCCGCGAGGTCAACCGCTGTTGGCCGCTCACCACCCCGGAACGCCTGCTCGCCCGCCTGTTCCGGGACCCGGCGCGGCTCCGGGCGGCGGCCGGCGACCTGCTGGGCACCGAGGAGCGGGCACTGCTGCACCGCGACGACCCGGAGGCACCCTGGACGGTGGCCGACGTGGCCCTGCTCGACGAGGCAGCGGAGATCCTGGGCGAGGACCCGGAACCCCGCCGCCGCGCCGCCGCGGCCGCCGCCGCCACCCGCGCCCAGGAGCTGCAGTACGCCCGCGGCGTGGCCGACATGACGGGCACGAGCGACGCCGTCGACACCGAGCGCCTGGCCGCCCGCTACGCCGCGGCCGGTCCGGACGACGACGACCACGGGCCCCGCGCCTACGGCCATGTCGTCGTCGACGAGGCGCAGGAGCTGACCGCCATGCAGTGGCGCGCGGTGCTGCGCCGGTGCCCGACCCGCTCGATGACCGTCGTCGGGGACATGGGCCAGGCCACCAGCCCGGGGGCGGCCGCCTCGTGGGAGCAGGCGTTCGCCCCCCACCTGGACCGGGACCGCTGGAGCGTCGGCGAGCTCACGGTCAACTACCGGCTCCCCCGCGGGATCAACGACCTCGCCCATGCCGCGATGCAGGACCTCGGGGTCGAGGTGTCGCCGGCCCGTGCGGTGCGGGAGGGCCACGACGCCGTGACCGCCTGGACGGTGGTCGGCGGCGACCCCTCGGCCACCGCCCGCGAGGTCGTGGACCGGGAGCTCACGGGGGAGGCCGGCACGGTGGCGGTGCTGGCGGTCGGCGACCGGCTGGCCGGCCTGCGCCGCCCCGGCCCGCCCGGCTACGAGCGGCTCGCCGTCCTCTCCCCGGTCGAGGCGAAGGGCCTGGAGTTCGACGCGGTCGTCCTGGTGTGCCCGTCGGAGGTCCTCGCCGATGTCGGCCCGCGGGGCCTCTACGTCGCCCTCACCCGTGCCACCCAGCGGCTCCACGTGGTCGGTGCGCTGCCGTGACGCACTGTCACCTGCGGTAGGCATCCCGTCGGTGGTCGACGTCGAGCACCTTCACGATCATTCGCTCGTCGTCGATCTCGTACCTGACTCGGTACTCACCGCGACGTGCCCGCCACAATCCCTCGAACGGCGCCCGTAGCGGGGCACCTACACGATGCGGGGAGTCACGCAGCGGGCCGTCGATGAACTCCCATGCGGCGAACGCGGCCGCACCAGGTAGCGATTCCGCGAGCGCACGTCGGGCGCCGGGGGACAGGACGAGGTCGTATCGCGTCGGCTCAGGCACCGTCGCGCTCGCGACGAGCCGTCATGACGTCCGCCATCGCGGCTGCCGAGACCCCCAGGCCGGCGTCGAGATCCTGACGGGCCTGGACGACACGGCGGATCGCCGGTCCGTCCGTCAGGAGCTCCAACGTCGCCTCGAGCGACTCGAGATCCTCGGCGGACATGAGGACCAGGTACGAGCGTCCGTTCTTGGTGATCGTGACCCGGTTATGGGTCCGATGGACCTCGTCGGCGATCTGGGACAGCTTGGCCTTGGCCTCCGAGAGCGGGATCGCTGTCATGGACCAGAATTGTAGTCCATAAAATCGGGTGACGGAGGGACGGCCTCGCCCGCACGCCACCGACGGTGTCATCCGAGGACGGCGAGGCCCAGGGTCCAGCCGGCGAGCGCCGCGGCGATCCCCGCGGCGAGGCTCGCGGCGACGTTCGCCAGGGCCCGGCCCCGGGCGCCGGTGAGGACCAACTGTGCCGTGTCGACGGCGAGTGTGCTCCAGGTGGTGAAGGCACCGGCGAACCCGACACCCGCCAGCGCCATCAGCTCGGCGCCCGCCGCGCCCGTGGCGGCCGCCGCCAGCAGGACGCCGAGCACCAGCGACCCCGTGACGTTGACGACGAGCGTCCCCCACGGGAACGCGCTCCCGATCCGGGCCTGCACCGCCCCGCCCAGGGCCCACCGGCACCCGGCGCCGAGCGCCGCCCCGGCCATGACGAGCAGCGCCGTGGTCACGGGGACACCTCGGACGCCAGCAGCCGGCGCATGACGAGCATGCCCGCCACCGCGGCGGCCAGGCAGGCCGCGGCGGTGCCGAGCAGGTACACCGTCGCCGCTACGGCACGGCCGTCGGCCAGGAGCAGCCGGGTCTCGGAGGTGTACGTGGCGAACGTCGTGAAGCTGCCGAGGACGCCGACGGCGAGGAACGCCCGCAGGCGACGGTCACCGGGCAGCACCGCGGGGAGCGCCACGACGAGGGCGCCGAGCAGCAACGAGCCGCTCGCGTTGGCGGCCAGTGTCGCCCACGGCGCGTCGGCGCCGTCGCCGGGGACGACCGCTCCCAGCGCCCACCGGGCCAGACCCCCGACAGCGCCCCCGGCCGCGACGACCGCTCCCTCCACGACCATCGCGATCCCGCCCGCCGACCGACGCCGGCCCGGGTGTCCGCCCACCACCCCCGCCACCCCGAGGCGGTCAGGCCACGGCGCGCAGCGCGGGCACGACCTCCTGCTCGAACAGCTCGATGCCGCTCGTGTCGTAGGCGGCCTCCGGGAAGTAGCAGATGGCGTAGGTCATGCCCGCCGCCACCAGCGGGCGCAGCTTCTCGACCACCTGCTCGGGGGTGCCGGTCCCCGGCAGGTGCGGGGCGTAGGCCGCCATCTCGCGGTCGGCGGCGGCCGTCGACACGTGCCGGGACAGCCGGTCCCGGCGCTGGGCGAGACGGTCCGCGACCTCGCGCTCGTCCCGGCCCAGGACGATGTTGTAGTTGGCGCTGCGGGTGATCTCACCCGGGTCGCGGCCGACGTCACGGCAGTGGCCGGCGAGGATCTCGGACTTGCGGACGAACCCCTCGAGGGTGCCGTCGAAGTTCGTGTACCTGCCGTACTCGGCGGCGATCCGCAGGGTCTTGCGCTCGCCGCCACCGGCGATCCACAGCGGGATGCCGCCGTCCTGCAACGGCAGCGGCCGGCAGATCGCCCCGGAGACCCGGTAGTGCTCGCCGTCCAGGGTCGCGATGCCCTGGGTCCACGCCTGGCGCATGATCTCGACGCCCTCCCGGAGCATCGCCAGGCGCTGCCCGGCCCCCGGGAAGCCGTAGCCGTAGGCCCGCCACTCGTGCTCGTACCAGCCGGCGCCGATGCCCATCTCGACCCGCCCGCCGGACACGACGTCCACCGTGGCCGCGATCTTCGCCAGGTGGGCGGGGTTGCGGTAGCCCATGCAGGTGCACATCTGGCCGAGCCGGACCCGCGACGTGGCCGCCGCGAACGCCGCCATGAGGGACCACGCCTCGTGGGTGGCCTCGGCGGTGGGCTCGGGCACCGTGTGGACGTGGTCGTAGACCCAGATCGAGTCCCACGGCCCGGTGTCGGCCCGCTCGGCGAGACCACGCATCACGGCCCAGTGGTCGGCCAGGGGCACGTCGACGAGGTCGTGGCGCCAGCCCTGCGGGACGAACAGGCCGAAACGGACGGCGGGAGCGGTCACCCGGGCACCTTATGCGGGACCTCCCGTCCCTTCCGTCCGCACCGGGCCGCCGCCAGGCTGGGCGGTGCCGAGGAGAGGAGCGCCCCGATGGTGGACGTCACCACCGTGCAGGTGTGGGAGCAGGTCCGGAAGCAGATGTTCGCCGTCGTCGGCATGGTGTCGGCTCGCGGCGAGGGCCGGACGGCGGGGATCGTCCACGCCGTGGACGGGGCAGCGGCTCTACTGCTCGACGGTCGCCGAGGAGTGGAAGACGCGCCACATGAGGGCCAACCCGAGCGTGTCCGTCACGGTGCTCGTCCCGAAGAGCGTGCCGCTGCTGCCGTGGATCACCGTCCCGCCGGCGACGATCACCTTCGCCGGCACCGCGCGGGTGCTGCCCCCCGACGAGGCGCCGGCGCCGATCGTCGAGAAGCTGCTGAACGGACTGGACCTCGGTGAGGACGGTCGGTCCTCCCACGCCGTCGTCGAGATCACCCCGGTGGGCGACTTCGTCACCTACGGCATCGGGGTGAGCGCGCGCGGGATGCTGGACACCGAGAAGGCCCGCGGCC
>JBHJOJ010000003.1:0-7901 GCA_050329835.1 Kineosporiaceae bacterium
GCGAACCCCGCCGCGAACGCCGGCTCCTCGGGCGCGGGCGCCGCCGGCGCGGGTCCGGGCGGGCCCGGGTCCGCCGCCACGGCGAGCCGCGGCAGGGGCAGCGCGCGCACGGCCAGGGCGAGGTCAGGCGACGAACTCATCGTCACCCCCGCGCGAGATCACGATCTGGCCGCTCTCCTCCAGCGCCCGGATCGCCTGGACCACCTTGGCCTGCGCCTCCTCGACCTCCGACAGGCGGACCCGGCCGATGAGCTCGATCTCCTCCACGAGGTTCTGCGACGCCCGCTCGGACATGTTGGACAGCACCTTGGTGCGGACCGCCTCGGTGACGCCCTTGAGGGCCTTGGACAGGTCGTTGCTGTCGACCTGGCGGAGCACGAGCTGCACGGCGCGGTCCTCCAGGCCGGTGATGTCCTCGAAGACGAACAGCCGGCCGCGGATCTCCTCGGCGAGCTGCTTGTCGAGGGCGTCGAGCCCTTCGAGGATCGACCGCTCCGTCGAGCGGTCCGCCTTGTTGATGATCTCCACGAGCGGGTCGACGCCGCCGACGGCGTCGTCGGTGCTGGTCGCCAGCACCGTCGAGGTCCGCCCGTACAGGACCTGCTCCAGGTTGCGGACGATGTCGGGGTCGAGGCGGCCCATGGTGGCGATCCGGTGGGCGATGTCGGCCTGGTTCTCCCGCTCCAGGCCGGACAGGATGAGCGAGGACTGCTCCGGCTTGAGGTGGGCCAGGACGACGGCGATGGTCTGCGGGTGCTCGCCGGTGAGCACCGAGAGGATCTGCTGCGGGTCCGCCTGGTGGAGGAACATGAACGGCGACTCGACGCTGGCCTCGGCGACCCGTCCCAGCACCTTGGACGCCTGGTCCTTGCCGAGCGAGCTCTCGAGCAGGGTCTGGGCGTACGACAGCCCACCCGTGACGAGGCGCTGGTCGGTGCGCGCCATCCCGTGGAACTCGGCGACGACGTCGCGGACGACCTCGGGCGGCACCGAGCGCAGGCGGACGATCTCGGCGGTGAGCTCCTCCAGCTCGGGCCCGCCGAGGCGGGAGATGATCTTCGCGGAGCGCTCCCTGCCGAGGTGGACCAGCAGCACGGCCGCCTTCTGGACTCCGCTGAGGGCCGGCCTCGGCCGGGCGGGCACCACGGCGACCCCGGGGCCGGCGGACGCCGCCGACGGGCCCGCGGGCAGGGCGGGGGGTGCGGTCACGGTCACGGGTCAGGCCCTCCGGTCCGCGAGCCAGGTGCGCAGCAGCTCGGCGACCTCGTCGGGCTGGCGTTCGACGAGGTCGGCCACCTCCTCCGAGCGCGCCGAGCCCTCGAGCGCGGCCGCCTCCTGCTGCTGCAGCTGGACCCGGGTGGCGTCCATGGCGGTCTCGAGGGCGGCGACCCGCCCGGTGCCGTCCGGCTCCTCGAGGCTGGAGATGTCGAGCACGTCCACCGTGGTGGCGCGCCGGCGCCGGGCGGCCAGGAGCGTGACCACCACGACCACCACGACGAGCGCGGCGAGCACCGCCGTGCGGATGATCGAGGACCGCTGCTCGGCCGCGGCGGCGCCGGCCGCCTCGTCCAGCGCCGCCTGGGCGTCCTCGGCGGCCGTGGTGTCGAACGGCAGCCGGGTGACGCTCAGCTGGTCGCCGCGGCCGGCGTCGATGCCGGCCGCGGCCGCCACCGACTCCTCGAGGGTGGGGATGTCGACGGCGCCCGCGGTCGCGGTGTCGACGACGACGCTGACCGAGAGCCGCTCGACCGCCCCGGGGGCGGCGACGGTGGTCTCGGTGACCTTGCCGACGGCGTTGGTGGCGGTCCGGGTCTCCCGGCTGTAGGCGCTGTCGCCGTCGCCGCCGATCGGCACCCCGTTGTTGTCGGGCCCGAGGATCCCGCCGGGCACCGCGCCGGATCCGGTGTACTCCTCCGTCGTGGTCTCCTCCTGCAGGGAGGGGATGTCGTCCTCGGCGACGAACCGCTCGGTGGTCGCCTCGACGGCGTCGAAGTCGAGGTCGGCGGTGACGGCGGCGACCGCGTTGCCGGGACCGACGACGACGTCGAGCAGCTTCTGGATGTCGGCGGCCATGGCCGCCTCGAAGTCGGCGGTGGCGTCGCCCTGGTCGTTGCCGGGGGCGTCGGCGCCGGGGGCGGACAGCAGCCGGCCCTCGCCGTCGACGACCGTGACCGCGCCGGGGTCGAGGCCCTCGACGCTGGAGGAGACGAGGTTGACCACGGAGCGCACGTGGTCGCCGGACAGCTCGGCGCCGGGCGCGGTGTCGACGAGGACGCTCGCCGTGGGCTGCCGGCTCTCGTCGAGGAACACGTCGCGCGCCGGGATGGCGAGGTGGACCACGGCGGCGTCGACGCCGTCGAGCGCGCCGATGGTGCGGGCCAGCTCGCCCTCCAGCGCCCGCTGGAAGGCGACCTGCTGCTGGAACTGCGAGGTCGTCACGCCCTGCTCGTCGAGCAGGGAGTACCCGGACTGGGAGGAGTCCGGCAGGCCCTGGGCCGACATCGCGATCCGCTGGTCGTAGACGTGCTCCTGCGGTACGAGGATGGTCCCGCCGCCGTCGGTCAGCTCGTAGGGGACGCCGGCGGCGGTCAGCTCGTCGACGATCGCCTGGGCGTCCGCTCCGGCGAGGTTGCTGTACAGCGGCGTGTACTGGGGCTGGGCGACCACGCGGCTCAGCACGACGGCGCCCGCGATCAGCCCGACCGCGAGCAGGACCGTCACGACCTTCTGCGGCAGCGGGAAGGCGGACCAGGTGTCGGCCGCCCGGGAGGCCAGCGCCCCGCCGCGCGCCTGCATGCTCGTCCGGCCGGGCGCGTCGCCGCGGCGACGGCCCGGCGCCGTGGCGGTGGCCATCAGACCTGCATCCGCATGATCTCGGAGAACGCCTCGACCGCGCGGTTACGGACCGTCGAGGCGAGCTGGGTGGCGAGGTTGGCCTCCGCCGCGGCGATGCTGTACTGGCTGGGGTCGGACAGTTGCCCGGTGGCGGCCTGGACCGCGAGGGTGTCCGATCGTCCGTGCAGGGCCTGGAGGTCGGTGAGGGCCTGGGTGAGCTGGTCCCCGAAGGCCGCCCCCGTCCCGGTCGCGGCCGCCGCGCCGGCGCCGCCGGCCGGGGCGACCGCGGCCGCCGGGGTGGTGGGCGCCACGGGCAGGCCGGCGCCCACCGGCTGGACGCTCACAGCGACCGGCCCAGGTTGACCGCGGCCGTGTAGCCGTCGCGGGCGCGCTCGACGACGGCCAGGTTCGCCTGGTACCCGCGCTGCGCCATGATCAGCTGGGTCATCTGGCTGCTCAGGTCGATGTCGGGCTGCCGGACGTAACCGCCCTCGTCCGCCAGGGGGTGCTGCGGGTCGTACACCAGGCGCCCGACGTCGTCCCCGAGCTCGATGCCGGCCACCCGGGCACCGCCGCGGCCGCTGCCGTAGTCGACGGCCTGGGCCACCACGTAGCGGGCCCGGAAGGCCTCCTCGTCCGTGCGGCGCACGGTGTTGACGTTGGCGATGTTGTCGCTGACGGCGTCGAGCCACTTGCGGTGGACCGCGACGCCGGACCCGGCGATGCCGAAGGCTGAGAACACGGGCTCCTCCTCAGCCGACCGAGCGCATCGCGGCGCGCAGGTTCTGGAAGCGGTCGTCGATGGCGCGCAGCATGAGCTGGTACCGCAGGCCGGTGTCGAGGCTGATGAGCGTCTCCTGGTCGAGGTTGACGTTGTTGCCGTCCTGGCGGACCGGCTCGAGCGAGCGCAGCACCGACGACCCCGTGAGGTCGCGGGAGCCGGAGTCCGCGGCCTCGGCGAGTGCCGCCTCGAAGGTCACCCGGTTGGCCACGAACCCGGGGGTCTGGAGGTTGGCGATGTTGTCCGCGGTGGCGCGGCCCCGGGCCCCGAGGCCCTCGACGGCCGAGCGGAGCACGGCACCGGTCACGCTCGGGGCGGCGCCGGGGATGCCGGGCACGGGTGTCGTCACGGATCGACCTCCGCTGCGGTCCCGGCGCGGGCGCGCGGGACGTCGGGGACGGGCCGGTCCGTGGCCTCGGGTGAGCGATCCGTGCTCGTGTGGTGTGTCGTCGCCGGCGGGCCCGGGCTTGAGGCGTCCGGTCGGGTGAGCGCGGTGCCCATCCCGGACATCCCCGGACGGCGGGAGTCGACACATCCGTACGGCACGCTAGGCAGAACCTACAATTTGTACGTTGCGCACAGCGTCCACCGGACGTGTCCCGACCGATTGGTCGAGGGGCGGCCGCCCGTCAGGCGCGGCGGTCGACGTACAGCGGGCGGTCGTCCCCGCGGGCCGCGCGGTCGAGCAGGGCGCGGTGCCGGCGGTTCTCGGTCATCGCGGCGGTGAGCCGGGACACCAGGGCGTTCTGCCGACCCTGCAAGGTGGCGAGCCGGCGGCGGAGCACCGCGAGATCCTCGTCCGCGAGGCCGCTGGGCAACGCCGGCGGCGGGGTCCAGGTCTGCGGGACGGAGTCCGCCCCCGGGTCCTCCCCGGAGTCGGGCACGGCCCTGGCGCCGGCCAGGGTGCGCTCCACCCGCTCCAGGTCGGCCTCCATGCCGTCGAGAGCGAGGTCCCAGGCGTCCCGGGCGGCGTCGGTCATGGGCCGGCTCAGGCCACGGCCGGCGAGGAGCCTGCCGGCGCGGCGCCCGCCGCCTCGCGCCAGGCGTCCCGCAGCGGCTCGACGAGCCCCCGGCAGGCGGCGACCCGCGCGGCGTCCCGGGCGACGTTGGCGCCCACGAGCTCGCGCAGCAGGTAGGTGTAGAGCCCGGCGAGGCGTCCGGCGCCGTCCCAGGCCTCGGTGTCGAGGGTCGAGAGCAGTTCGGCCACGATCTCCTGGGCGTGGACCAGCGCGGTGTGCGCGCCCCCGCGGTCGCCGCCGGCGAGGGCCTCCTCGGATCTCACGAGGTCGACCACCAGCCGGTCGTACAGCATGACCAGCAGCCCCGCCGGGGTCGCGGTCTCGACCTGCTGGGCGAGGAAGCGGCCGCGGCGGGCGTCGGCGCCCGCCGGGGCCGGGAGTCGGGTGGTGAGCACCGGCGCGTCAGCCCTGCCCGCTCGAGCCGTTGAGCTGGCCGAGCTGGCCGGCCAGCCACGACTGCTGGGACTGCAGCCGGGACAGTGCCACCTCCATGCCGCTGAACTGTCGCTCCAGCGTCGCGCGCCGGAGCTCCAGGCGGCGGTCCCAGTTGTCGATCTGGGTCTGCAGGTCCCGCTGGGTGCTCTCCCGGCCCTGGATGGCCTGGCTGACGGTGCCGGTGCCGGGGGCGATCGCCCGGTCCACGACCTGGGTGATCCGCTGCACCACCCCGGTGCCGGACTCCGGCGACAGGACGGCCCGGACCGCGTCGGGGTCGTCGGCCCAGGCGCCGAGGAACGCGGAGCGGTCGAAGACGAGGCGGCCGTCGCGGGTGGTCTGCAGGCCGACGGTCGCGGCGCTGGTCGAGCCCACGGCGTCGGAGACGGCCTGCAGCAGCCCACCCGACAGCGACCGGACGCCGCTGTCGCCGGCCAGCGGGCCGCGCTCGGCCGCGGCGTCCCGGACGGTCTGGCGGCCGACCTCCTCCAGCGCCGCGTTCGCGGCGTCGACGAGGGCCTGCACCCGGTCGGCGAGGCGGGCCGGGTCGGACTGGACGGTGACGGTCGCGCTGCCGGGGGCCGAGAGCGTGAGGGTGAGGCCGCTGACGGCGTCGGTCACGGTGTTGGTCGGCGAGGTGGCCGGGATCCCGTTGATCGTGTACTCGGCGTCGGTGGCGGCGGTGGCCGAGGTCGCGACGCCCAGGTTGTCGATGCCCTGGGGGGCGGCGGCGGTGCCCGCGGTGTCGGCGACGATCTGCAGCCGGTACTGGTCCGTGCCGACCTTGACGGCCACGGCGGTGATGCCGAGCCCGCTGGCCTGGTTGATGGTGTTCATGACGTCCCGCATGGTCCCCGACGGCGGGTACAGCGCGATCGAGCTGCCGTCGGCGCGGCGGACGGTCAGCGGCGGCTGGGCGGTGTTGAAGACCGCGTCGTCCATGCCGTACGCCTGCGTGGTGGTCCACCTGGCGGCGGTCGCCACCGAGGTGACCGACACGTCCAGGCGGCCGGCCGGGGCCTCGCCCGTCACGGTCGCGGTGACCGCGGAGCCGGTGACGGTGGCGCTGCGCGCCGTCCACGTCGCCGGCTGGGAGAGCGTCTCCGCGGCGCCCTGCACCGCCTTGAGGCGGGTCGACAGCGACTGGTAGGCGCTGATGACGGTGCCCTGGGTGGTGAGCTGGGTGCGCAGCCGGCTCTGGGGCTGGCGCTCGAGGGCCATCAGCTGGTTGATGATCGCGGTGGTGTCGAGTCCGCTCGACAGGCCGTCGACGGCGAGTCCGCTCACGGCGCCTCCTCCCTCCGGTGGGTCGTGACGTGGTGCCGGCGGGCCGCGGGGTCGGCCCGGATGGCGGTGGGCCGGGGGCGACGCGAGTCGTCGCCCCCGGCCCGACCGTGCTGCTGATGCTGCGGGTGCTGCGGGTGCTGCTGATGCTGCTGATGCTGCTGATGCTGCTGATGCTGCGGGTGCTGCTGATGCTGCGGGTGCTGCTGATGCTGCGGGCGTCAGCGGAGCAGCTGGAGCACGCCCTGGGGGATCTGGTTGGCCTGCGCGAGCATGGCCGTCCCCGCCTGCGAGAGGATCTGCGAGCGGGTGAAGGACACCATCTCCTGCGCCATGTCGGTGTCGCGGATGCGGCTCTCCGACGCGGACAGGTTCTCGACGGCGACGTTGAGGTTGTTGATCGTCGCCTCGAGGCGGTTCTGGTACGCGCCGAAGTTCGCCCGGGCGGTCGACACGACGGTGATCTGCGCGTCGATCGCGGTGATGGCGGCCGCGGCGTTGGCGGCGTTGTTGAACTGGACGCCGGCGGCCACGGCGGTGCCCGCCGCGATGCCGGTGCCGGGAGCCGTGGTGGCGACCGCGGCGCCCGACGTGGCGACGACCCGCAGCTCGTTGTCCGCGTTCACCGAGGCGGTGAAGGCGGCGGCGAAGCTGGTGTCGTTGTTCAGGGCGTCGGCGACGTCCTGGACGGTGAGGTAGGAACCGGCCGCGCCCAGGGTGACGGTGGAGGTCGTGGTGCCGTCGGTGAACGCCACGGCGCCGGTGACCGCGGTCGGGGTGACGACGGCGAAGTCGGTGCCCGCGCCGGCCGTCAGGGCGGTCGCGACGGCGGACACGTTGGCGAGGTTGACGGTGATGCGGTCGTTCGTCGCCGAGGCGCCGGCGCCGACCTGGAACGACAGCGACGCCGTGCTGCCGTCGAGCAGCCGGGTGCCGTTGAAGTTCGTCGAGCTCGCGATCCGCGACAGCTCCGCGGACAGCTGCGAGGCCTCGGTGGTGATCGCGGTGCGCGCCTGGGCGTTGTTGCTGTCGTTGCCGGCCTGCACCGCGAGGTCGCGCATGCGCTGCAGGATCGAGTGCACCTCGGTGAGCGCGCCCTCGGCGGTCTGGACGACGCTGATGCCGTCCTGGGAGTTGCGGACGGCGACCTTGAGCCCGCCGACCTGCGAGCGCAGGCCCTCGGAGATCGCCAGGCCGGCCGCGTCGTCGGCGGCCCGGTTGATGCGGAAGCCGCTCGACAGCTTCTCCAGCGACTTCGCCTGCATGTTCTGCGTGACGGCGAGGTTGCGGTAGCTGTTGAAGGCCGCGATGTTCTGGTTGATCCGAAGACTCATGGCGGGATCTCCTCCGTGATCGTCTGAGTCGTGTCCGTCAGGCCGTCCGTGGCCTGCCGGGATGCCTATCGGCGCGGGGCGGGTCCACCTGAGGACTCGCCGCCGCCGCGGGCCGACGTCACCCGATCGGGGGCGGCCCCGTGCCCAGGGCGCGCGCGCCGGCGTCGAGCCGGCCGCGCAGGTCGCTGCCGCCGCGGGCGGCCGTGACGTAGG
>JBHJOJ010000004.1:0-10998 GCA_050329835.1 Kineosporiaceae bacterium
GCCCCGGTCGCCGCGGCGCCGGCGGCGGCCGCCTCGGTCGTCGACGCCCCGGAGCCCGAGCCCGCCGCCGAGGGGCCGTACGGTCCCGACTCGGCCGAACCGCTGGACGGCGGGGCCGCCCCCGACGGCTTCACCGTCAAGGGCAACCGCGACTCCATGAAGTACCACCTCCCCGGCGGGCGCTGGTACGACGCCACCGTCGCCGAGGTGTGGTTCCGCGACGAGGAGTCCGCCCGGGCGGCCGGCTTCGCCAAGGCCGGCACCTCCGCGAAGGCGGCGGACGGCGACGACTGAGACCGCAGCCCCCGGGCCCGTGCGGTGGCGGCTGGACCTTCAGTACGAGGGGACGGCCTTCCACGGGTGGGCGGCACAGCCGGGGCTGCGCACGGTCGAGGGCGTCCTGGCCGCCGCGCTCGGGACCGTGCTCCGGGTGTCGGCGGACGGGCTCGCGGTCGTCGTCGCGGGCCGCACGGACGCCGGCGTGCACGCGACCGGGCAGGTCTGCCACGTCGACGTGCCGGGCGACGCGGCGGTCGCGGCCGGCGGGCCGGGGCCCGCGCGCCGGCGCCTCGCCGGGGTGCTGCCCGAGGACGTCCGGGTGGACCGCGTCGTCGCGGCGCCGCCCGGGTTCGACGCCCGGTTCTCCGCGCTGCGCCGGAGGTACCGCTACCGGGTCTGCGACCACCCCGCGGGCGCCCCGCCGCTGGACCGGCACCGGACGGTGGTCCACCCCCGCCGCCTCGACACCGGGGTCATGGCGAGGGCGTCCACCGGGTTGACGGGCCTGCACGACTTCGCCGCGTTCTGTCGTCGCCGGCGGACGCCCCGGGGGACCGCGACGACCGTCCGCACCCTCGAGGAGTTCGGGTGGCGACGCGACGGCGACGTCGTCGAGGCGAGCGTGGTGGCCGACGCGTTCTGCCACTCGATGGTGCGCGCGCTCGTCGGGTGCCTGCTGGCCGTCGGGGACGGCCGCCGGGACGAGGGCTGGCCCGGGCGCGTGCTCGCCGCCGGGGCTCGCGACCCCGCGGTGACGGTGGCCCCGGCCAGGGGCTTGACGCTCGTCGGCGTCGACTACCCGCTCGACGCGCTCCTCGGGGAGCGCGCGATGCAGGCGCGCGCCGTGCGCGACCCCGCTGGGGAGCGGGAGGCCGGCTGACCCCGGCCGCGCCGTCCCCGCGCCGTCCTCGCGCTGCCCGGCGACCTCGCGGGACCCGGGCCGCACTGCTCGTGTCCATCATGTCCGGTGGTCCGAGCTCGTCAGCTCCGGCCGGGGGTCCTGTGGGAACGGCTCGCGCGGTCGCGGTCCGATCCGTCGTGGTCGCGGCCGGACGCCGTCTGGGCGTTCGTCCTCCTGCTGGCCGTGATCGCGTCGGTGCCGTCGTCGTGGGCACCGGAGTGGCGCGTCGGCATCTCGCTCGGCTTCCCCGTGGACTGGTTCCCGTCGCCCGCGGCGACCGCGGCCGTCGCCGCCGCGCAGACCCTGCCGCTGATCGCCCGGCGCCGTCACCCCGGCCCGGTGTTCGCCGTCGTCCTGGCCGTCTTCCTCGCGGCGAAGACCGTCGGTGCGCCACCGATGGTCGCCGACGCCGGGCCCGTGGTGGCCGCGGTCGCGGTGGGCGGCCTCGCCGGGCCGGCGGCGCGCTGGATCGGGCTGGCCGGCGGTTGCGCGGCGATGTCCGCCACGTACCTCGGGCAGCCGTCGCTCGGGCGAGCCCTGGCGGTTCGTCGCCGCCCTCGTGTCGCCGCTCCTGCTCATCGCGTGCCCCTGGCTGGTGGGGCACGTCCGGCGCGGGCTGGTCGAGCGGATCCGGTCGCTGGAGGGGGAGGCCGCCCCGGAGCCGCCGGGCGCCGTCGAGCCGGTCCCGGTCGTCGCCGTCCCGACCGGGGACGAGCCCTGGGCCCGTCTGACGGTCCGTGAGTGCGAGGTGCTGAGCCTCCTCGCCGGGGGGCTGTCGAACGCGGAGATAGCCGAGCGGGTCGTCCTCAGCACGGAGACCGTCAAGAAGCACGTCGCCAGCATCCTGCTCAAGCTCGGGGTGAGGGACCGCGCCCAGGCAGCCATCCTCGTCCACACGCAGGTCAGGAGCCCGGTGCCTCCTGAGAGGTAGTGCTCTGTTGGCTCTGTCGAGGGATGTCCGGGGCCGTGTCCGTCCCTAGCGTCCCCACCCGCGGGACCCCTTCCCCGGGCCCGTGGACCGCCGGAGCCGAACCCCACCGGAGACGCGCATGACACGCACACCCCGTCCGCGGCGACCGCTCGTCGTCGCGGCCGCCACCGTCCCCGCCTTCCTGCTGGTGTCGACCGTGACCACGCTCGCCGTCGCCGCCCCCGGGCAGGTGCCGCAGCCCCAACCGGACTACTCGTTCCTCGATCTCCCGGACCAGGAACGGGTCGCAGATCCTGCGGGCACGTTCTCGGTGCCCGTGCCGGACGGCTGGACCGCGGGCCCGGTCGACGGCGGGGTCGAGGTCGTGACCGACGAGGGGGACCTGACGGTCCGTCTCGTGACCCTGCCCGCGGAGGACGTCGACGCCTCGCTCGCCGCCGCCTGGCAGGCCTTCCGTCCCGACCTGGCCCTCGTCGAGTCCGGCCGGGACTCGACCGATCTCCGCCGCGACCTCGATCCGGCCACGGTGGTGAGCTACGAGACCCCCAGGGGCGCGTCGCCGTGCAGGCTCGCCTCGTCCCCGCGGGCGACGCCGTGGTCGCGGGCCTCATCGACGTGGCCGCCGACGGCCCGGCCACGTCCGTCCGGCTGGAGCAGGTGTCGACCGTCCTGCTCGGCGGGATCGACCTCCCGGGGGTCCCTACCGCGGATGTCGACCAGGTCGACCCGCGCGGCTTCGACGCCGCGGACGCGGCCGATCTCGACCGGTTCGTCACCGAGGCGCTGCGCCGGACCGGTGTCCCGGGGGCCGCGGTCGCGGTCGTCCAGGGCGACGAGGTCGTGCACCTGGGCGGCTACGGGGTGGCCTCCCTGGAGACCGGCGAGGGGGTCGACCCCGAGACCCCCTTCAGGATCGGGTCCGTGGGCAAGTCGATGACGACGGCGACGCTGGCGGTCGAGGTGGACCGCGGCGTCCTGGCCTGGGACCAGCCGGTGACGGACGTCCTGCCGGGATTCGCGCTCGCCGACCCCGCCGACACCGCCTGCTTCACCGTCGAGACGCTCGTCTGCAACTGCTCCGGCATCCAGCGCGCCGACGACGCGCTCCCGTTCACCGGGGGAACCCGGAGCCCGGAGCAGGTGATCGAGGAGCTGTCCGGGTTCGCGCCGATCACGTCCTTCGGAGAGGTCTTCGGGTACAACAACCAGGTGGTGTCCACCGGGGGGTGGGCGGCCGCGGCGGCCGCCGGGGCCGACCCCGAACGGCTGGACCGGGGCTACGCCCGGGAGCTGAGCCGGCGCCTGCTCCGCCCGGCCGGCATGACCGACACCACGCTGTCGAGGACGCGGGCGGAGCGCAGGGACGCCGCGAGCCCGCACGGGGTGGCCCTGGACAGCGGTGCCTTCGAGGCCCTGCCCGGTGAGGTGGAGGACGCCCTGGGGTCCATCGCCCCGGCGGGGGGCGCGCACTGGTCGACCGCCGAGGACATGGCCCGTTACCTCCAGCTCCAGCTCGGCGACGGCATGTCGGCGGACGGGCGGCGGGTGGTGTCGCAGGACACCCTCCACCGGACGTGGACCCCCCGGACCCCGACCACGATCAGCGCGTACCCGGGGGCCTTCTACGGGCTCGGCTGGTTTGTCGAGGACTACTACGGGACGCCGCTGGTGAGCCACGGCGGGAACACGCTCGGATTCACCTCCGAGGCGGCGTTCCTCCCCGAGCAGGACCTCGGGGTCGTCGTCCTGGCGAACGCGGCCGGTGCCAACGCCCTGACCAGGGGAGTCCGAGACCACGTCGTCGAGTCGCTGTTCGACCTCCCCGCCTACGGCGAGCGGCAGGTGGCGGGCTTCGCGGAGGACCTCTCCGAGCCGCCGCCGACCTTCGAGCCGGCCGTCGACGCGGCCGTCGTGGAACCGTTCCTGGAGACCGTGTTCGCCTCGGAGGGCTTCGGCACCGTCACCCTGTCGACCGACGCCGAGGGTCGGGTGCGGCTGACGACCGAGGCGGTGACCGTCGAGCTGCGGCGACCCACCGGAGCGGACGCCAACGCCCTGGTCTCCGTGGACGTGCCGCTTGCTGGGACGCCGGTCACCCTCGTCACCGACGAGGCCGGCCGCCCGGCCGTCGACGTCGGCGGCCTCGTCTTCCAGCCGGAATGATCGGTCCGCCGGCCGGGGAGCGCGGGCCCGCGTCCCCGGCTGGCGGTGCCGCGGCGGCTTTGTCATGGTGCGGTCATGACCCTGCCCGGCGACCCTTCCGACTCCTCCGACGCCGTCTTCGAGTACGGCCGGGACGACCGCGACGACGACGGCATCCTCGACCCCGAGCAGGCGATGGGTGACGACTCCGAGGACGTGCTGGCCGACGGGTGGTCCCCGCCCGACGAGCCCGGCGGCGTCGACGAGTACGGCACCACCGTCACCGAGCAGCGGACCGGGGAACGGCTGGACGACCGGGAGCTGCGCACCCTGCCCGAGACCTGGTCCGACCCGGACACCGACCCGGTCCGCGCCGACCGGCTGGTCGACACCGACGACGGTTCGACCCTCGACACCGAGGCCGACCTGGTCGCGCGCGAGGCGGCGGGGGACGACGACCTCTCTCCCGAGGAGGCGGCGATCCACCGCATCGACCCGGACCCGTCGCTCGAGACCGATCCCGGGGCCGTGGCGGTCGACGAGGGCGCCACGAACGCCTGAGCGGGGGCGCTTTGACCGGGCGCCCGACCGGCACGTAACCTATGAGGTCGTTGCGCCGTCCTCACGGACAGCGCGCGGCCCTGTCGCCGTTCCGCGCCGCGGGCCCACCGACCGAGACGACTCCCGAGGACGACGCGTGCGCACCTTCAGCCCCAAGCCCGGCGACATCCAGCGGCAGTGGTACGTCATCGACGCCACGGACGTCGTGCTCGGCCGGCTCGCCAGCCACACCGCCCAGCTGCTGCGGGGCAAGCACAAGCCGGTCTTCGCGCCGCACGTCGACACCGGCGACTTCGTCATCATCGTCAACGCCGACAAGGTGGCGCTGACCGGCTCCAAGCGGGAGCAGAAGATCGCCTACCGGCACTCCGGGTACCCCGGCGGCCTGCGCGGCGTGCCGTACACGGAGCTGCTCGCCACCCGCCCGACCAAGGCGGTCGAGAAGGCGGTCGTCGGCATGCTGCCGAAGAACTCCCTCGGCCGGGCCATGCGGCGCAAGCTCAAGGTCTACGCCGGGCCCGACCACCCCCACGCCGCGCAGCGGCCCGTCCCGTTCACCATCTCGCAGCTCGCGCAGCCGGCCTGACGCCGCCCGCGCCGACCGAGAGTCCGAGGAGACCTGTGACCGACACCGCCACGCCCGTGGACGTCGACACGCCGGAGGAGTTCTCCGGCACGTACACCACCGAGACCACCGTCGAGGTCAACAACAGCGGGCGCAGCATCACCGCCCCCGGCTACGGCACCGGCCGCCGCAAGGAGGCCGTGGCCCGGGTCCGCCTCGTCCCCGGCACCGGTCAGTGGCGCATCAACGGCCGCGCGCTGGACGACTACTTCCCCAACAAGGTGCACCAGCAGCTCGTGAGCGACCCGTTCAAGGTGACGGGCACCGAGAGCCGGTTCGACGTCATCGCCCGCATCACCGGGGGCGGGGTGTCCGGCCAGGCCGGCGCGCTGCGCCTCGGCGTGGCCCGGGCCCTCAACGGCATCGACGTCGAGGCGAACCGCGGCTCGCTCAAGAAGGCCGGCTTCCTCACCCGCGACGCCCGGGCCATCGAGCGCAAGAAGGCCGGCCTCAAGAAGGCCCGCAAGGCCCCCCAGTACAGCAAGCGCTGACGGCGGCGGGCGTGGTGTCCCCGACCGCGTCGGGAACCGGGTCCCCGCCCACGGGCCGGCTGTTCGGCACGGACGGCGTCCGGGGCCTGGCCAACCGGGACGTCACCGCCGAGCTCGCCCTGGACCTCGCGGTCTCGGCGGCGCACGTGCTGGGGGAGGTCTCCGGCCCGGGCGGCCGCCCCGGGCGCCGGCCCCGCGCCGTCGTCGCCCGCGACCCCCGCGCCTCGGGGGAGTTCCTCTCGGCCGCGGTCGTGGCCGGGCTGGCCAGCGCCGGCATGGACGTCGACGACGCCGGCGTCCTGCCCACCCCGGGCCTCGCCCACGTCGTCGCCTCCCGGCCGGACGTGGACCTCGGTGTCATGCTGTCGGCGTCCCACAACGCGATGCCCGACAACGGCATCAAGTTCTTCGACCGCACCGGCGCCAAGCTGCCGGACGAGATCGAGGACGTCATCGCGGCCCGGCTCCGCGAACCCTGGGACCGGCCGGTCGGCCAGGCGGTCGGCCGGGTGCGGTCCGCCCCCGAGTGCCTGGGCGACTACGTCGACCACCTGGTCGCCACCCTGACGCAGGTGAGCTCGGCCGCCCGGCCCCTGGACGGGCTGCGCGTCGTGGTCGACTGCGCCCACGGCGCAGCGTCGGACGCCGCCCCGGCGGCGCTGCGGGTCGCCGGGGCCGACGTCGTCGTCATCGGGGCGGAACCGGACGGCTGGAACATCAACGACGGGTACGGATCGACCCACCTGGACCGGTTGCGGGACGCCGTCCTGGCCAGCGGGGCCGACGCGGGAGTGGCCCACGACGGCGACGCCGACCGGTGCCTCGCGGTCGACGAGCGGGGCGAGACCGTCGACGGCGACCGGATCCTCGCCGTGCTCGCCCTCGCGCTGGACGAGCGCGGCTGGCTGCCGACCCGGACCGTGGTCACCACGGTCATGAGCAACATCGGGCTGGGCCTGGCGCTGGCCGAGCGGGGCATCCGGGTGGAGCGCACCGCCGTCGGCGACCGGTACGTCCTCGAGGCGATGCGGGCCGGCGGCCACGTCCTGGGCGGCGAGCAGTCCGGCCACGTGATCATGCTGGACCACGCGACGACCGGTGACGGCGTCCTCACGGCGCTGCACGTCCTGGCGCGGATGACCGAGACCGGCCGGCCGCTGTCGGAGCTGGCCGGCGTCATGACCCGCTACCCGCAGGTCCTCGTCAACGTCCGCGGCGTCGACCGGGACCGGGCCGGCAGCGACCTGGAGGTCGCCCGGGCGGTCGCCGGCGTGGAGTCGGAACTGGGGGAGCGGGGCCGGGTCCTGCTCCGGGCCTCCGGCACCGAGCCGGTGGTCCGCGTCATGGTCGAGGCCCCCGACGAGGCCACCGCCCGCGGCGCCGCGGACCGCCTCGCCGCCGTCGTCGCCGAGCGCCTGACGGTCGGCTGACGCCCCCGAGAGGGCGGGTTCGGACGGACAACCGGGTCCTGACGCCCCCGAGAGGGCGGGTTTGGACGGATAACCGGGTCCTGACGCCCCCGAGAGGGCGGGTTTGGACGGATAACCGGGTCCTGACGCCCCGGAGAGGGCGGGTTTGGACGGATAACCGGGTGGGGCGGGGCCGGCCTCAGAGTTTGCGGAGCAGGACACGGCGGACGGCGTGGTCCGGGCCCTTGCCGAGCACCAGGCGGGCGCGGCCGCGGGTGGGGCGGACGTTCTCGACGAGGTTGGGCTCGTTGATCTCGGCCCAGATCCGGCGCGCCGTCCGCACCGCCTCGGCGTCGGACAGGCCGGCGTAGCGGTGGAAGTACGACTCCGGCCGGGCGAACGCGGTCCGCCGCAGCTGGAGGAACCGGTCCACGTACCACTGGCGGATGTCCTCGGTGCGGGCGTCGACGTAGAGGCTGAAGTCGAAGTAGTCGCTCACCGCCACCCCCTGCAGGCCGTCGGTGCGCACCCGGGCCGGCTGCAGCACGTTGAGGCCCTCGACGATGAGGACGTCCGGCAGCCGGACCGTGACGTGGGCGTCCGGGACGATGTCGTACGTCAGGTGCGAGTACACCGGCGCGCGCACCTCCGCGGCCCCGGACTTCACGGCCGCGACGAAGCGCAGCAGCGCCCGCCGGTCGTAGGACTCCGGGAACCCCTTGCGCTCCAGCAGCCCGCGCCGCTCCAGCTCGGCGTTCGGCAGCAGGAACCCGTCGGTGGTGACGAGCTCGACGCGGGGGTGGTCGGGCCAGCGGGACAGCAGCTCCCGCAGGATCCGGGCGGTCGTGGACTTCCCGACCGCCACCGACCCCGCGATCCCGATGACGAAGGGCGTGCGGGTGAGGCGCTCGCCGAGGAACGTCGACGTCGCCGCGCGCAGCCCCGCCCCGGCGGCGACGTACAGGTTGAGCAGCCGGGACAGCGGCAGGTAGACGGTCCGGACCTCCTCGAGGTCGACCCGCTCCCCGAGGCCCCGGACCCGGGCCAGGTCCGCCTCGCCGAGGGTCAGCGGCGTGGTGTCCCGCAGCAGGCTCCAGGCGGCGCGGTCGTACTCCGCGAAGGGCGAGGCGTCGGGCGGCGGCTCGCCCCGGGCGCCGCCGCGGGCCGGCGGTCCCGCCGCGGCGGCGACGTCGGGGGTGCGGGCTCGGGCCATCCCCCCATCCTGCCTCCAGCCAGCCGCAGCGCCCGTCGGCGGCGAGCGCCCGCGCGGCCCGGCCGCCCGGGGGCCTACGGTCGTGACCATGAGTCCCAGCCCGGCGCCGGCCGGATCCGTCCCCGCCGGGGAACCGGTGGTCGCCACCCGGGGCCTGACGAAGAGCTACGGGCGCCTGACCGCGGTCTCGGAGCTGGACGTCGACGTCCCGCCCGGGGTCACCGGCCTCGTGGGCGCCAACGGCGCCGGCAAGTCGACCCTGGTCCGGATGCTCCTCGGCCTGCTGCCGGCCACGGCGGGCAGCGCCCGGGTGCTCGGCCTCGACGTCGCGACCGAGGGCCCGGCGATCCGGCGCCGGGTCGGCTACATGCCGGAGCACGACCCGCTGCCGCCGGACGTCACGGCCACCGAGTTCGTCGTCCACATGGCCCGGATGTCGGGGCTGCCGCACGCCGCCGCCCGGGAGCGGGCCGCCGACACGCTGCGCCACGTGGGACTGTTCGAGGCCCGCTACCGAGCCATCGGCGGGTACTCGACCGGCATGCGGCAGCGGGTCCGGCTGGCGCAGGCGATCGTGCACGACCCGGACCTGGTGCTGCTCGACGAACCCACCAACGGCCTGGACCCGGCGGGGCGGGACGAGATGCTGACGCTGGTGCGGAGGATCGGGGCCGACTTCGGGATCTCCGTGGTCGTCACGTCGCACCTGCTGGGCGAGCTCGAGCGGATCAGTGACCACGTCGTCGTCATCGACGGCGGCCGGCTGGTCCGCTCGACCGCGACCGCCGACGCGATGGGTCTCGGGGCGGTGCTCGCGGTCGAGGTGACCGGCGATGCCGCGGGCGCCGACGCGGCGGCCGCGGCCCTGGCCGGGGCCGGCCTCCGGACGGTGCGGCGGGGGCGTGTCGTCGAGGTCGACCTGGCCGGCGAGACGGACTCCGGGGCGGCCTGCGACGCCGTCCGGGACCAGGTGGCCGGGCTCGGGCTCGGGCTGGTGCGCCTCGAACGGCGCCGGCACCGGCTGTCCGAGATGTTCACCTCGCCGGTCCCTGCTGAGCGGGTGGAGGTGGGGGCATGACGGCGGTGCAGCCGGCGATCCACGACATCGGCTACCAGCGCTACGACGGGCCCCGGCTCGGCCGGGCCGCCATCTGGCGGGCCCTGGCCGTCGACGGGCTGCGCGGGTCCTTCGGGCTCGGCCGCTCCGCCGGCGCCAAGGTGTGGCCCTGGCTCCTGCTGGCGGTCGCTACCCTCCCGACCGTCGTCGTGGTCGTGGTCGCCTCGGTGGCGGGCCAGTTCACCGGCGGACTGCCGGTGTCGCCCGCCCAGTACCTCGGCCAGGTCCTCATCGTGATCGCCGTCTTCGTCGCGGTGCTCGCGCCGCGGGCGGTGTCCCGCGACCTCCGGTACCGCACGGTGCCGCTGTACCTCTCCCGCCCGCTGAGCCGGACCGACTACGTGACGGCCAAGCTGGCCGCGATGACCGCTGCCGTCCTCGTCATCGCCGCCGCGCCGGTCACCGTGCTGGCCCTCGGCGCCCTGCTCGTCGAGCAGCCGTGGCGCGAGACCGCCGAGTCGTGGCTGGCGGGGACGGCGACCGCGGTCCTCGCGGCGGTCCTGCTCGCGGCGACCGGCCTGGCGATCGCCGCCTGGACGCCGCGGCGCGGCCTCGGCACCGCGGTCGTCGTCGGGTACTTCCTCGTGACGTCCGCCGTGGCGGGCATCGCCACCGGGCTGACGTTCGACCGGGGCGGCGACGCCGTGGGCTACGTCCAGGCACTGTCCCCGCTCACCGTCGTGCCCGCCCTGGCCGCCTGGCTGGAGGGCTCTGCGCTGGGCCCGACGGGCGAGGAGGTCCCGACCTCGGTGGGGCTGGTGCTGCTCGGGGCGTGGGCGCTCACCGTGCTGCTCGCACTCGCCGTCCTGGCGGTGCGCTACCGGCGGGTGTCGGCCTCGTGAGCGGGCTCGTGCTCGACGAGGTGTCGCGCTGGTACGGCGACGTCGTCGCCGTGAACGACGTGACGATGACGGTCGGTCCCGGCGTCACCGGGCTGCTGGGCCCGAACGGCGCCGGGAAGACGACCCTCATCGCCCTGATGGCCGGCCTGCTCGCGCCGTCGGCCGGGACCGTGACCCTCGACGGCATGGCGCCGCACCGCGACACCGCGGTCCACCGGCGGATCGGTCTGGTGCCGGAGCGGGAGGCCACCTACGAGTTCCTCACCGGGCGGGCGTTCGTGCTCGCCAACGCCCGGCTGCAGCGGCTGCCGGACGCCGAGGCGGCCACGGAGCGGGCCATCGGCCTGGTCGAGATGGCCCCGGCCGCCGACCGGCGGATCGCCACCTACTCCAAGGGCATGCGCCAGCGGATCAAGATGGCGACCGCGCTCGTCCACGACCCCGAGGTGCTGCTGCTCGACGAGCCCTTCAACGGCATGGACCCCCG
>JBHJOJ010000005.1:0-12188 GCA_050329835.1 Kineosporiaceae bacterium
CGGCCCGGTCCCCGGCCGCCGCGAGCCGGGACAGCGCGGCGTCCGCGGTGAGGCCGGCGAGCTCGGGCCCCCAGACCTGGACCACCCCGGCGCCCACGGCGGCGGCCGCCGCCCGCACCACGGAGACCTTCCCGGAGCCGGGCGTGCCCGTGACGAGGACGCCCAGCCGGCGGCCCGACCCCAGGCGCTGCAGCAGCTCCCGGTGGTGGAAGTCGAGGTCGAGCCACTCGGTGAGGTCCCGCAGCGGCTCGTCGAGACCGGGCGGCGGCGAGGGCACCGCCCCCGCGGTCCCGGCCAGCGCCGGCGCTCCGGCAGGCTCCGGCGGGGACGGCACCGGCGTGGCGCTGGTGCCGGTCGTGCCGCCACCCGCCACGGCGACGGCCGTCGCCATGGTCACCCGGGACGGGCCGGCGGGCTCGGCGTCGCTGACCGTGAGCGTCAGGCCCTGCCAGTCGGAGCCGAGCACGGACCGCAGCTCGACCGCGGCCCGCCCGAGGCTGACCGGGGCCACCGAGGGCGGCAGCGTGAAGTCCTGGGGCACCAGCGCGACCCGCTCGCCCGGGCGCAGCACCTTGCCGAGCAGCGCGAGCCGCACCGTGTCGGCGGCCAGCCGGTCCGCGAGGTGGCGCGCCTGCTCGGGCGGCGCGACGACCACCCGACGGCACTGCGGGACCGCGAGCGGGCCGACGTCGACGTCGGCGCCCTCCTGCAGGCCGAGGTTCGCCAGCGTCAGCCGGTCCACCAGCAGCACGAACGGGTGCGTCCCCGGCGGCGCCGCCGCCACCAGGGCAGCCGTTGGGCCGCCGCCCCCGCCGACGGGAGCGAGCGACACGGTGTCCCAGGCCGACAGCCCGAGCGCCGCCATCGTGGCCCCTGACACCCGCACCACCCCGCGCCGGGCGTCCAGCTGGGACCCGGAGAGCTCGACCTGCAGCCGCAGCGTGGGGGCGGCAGTCGTCCCGGACGTCACCGGCCCGACGCTAACCGTCGTGGACCGATGGGCGAGTCTGCTTGATAATCCACCACCACGTGGCGGATTATCCGCCACGTGGAACTGCTCCCCCGGTTGTTGCGACCGTCGCTCACGGCCGCTCTCGGCGACACCCCGGTGGTCGTCGTCCACGGGCCGCGGCAGTCCGGCAAGAGCACCCTGGTCCGGAATCTCCTCGACGGGCGCGACGCGCGGTACGTGACGCTGGACGACCTCGGTCCGCGGTCGGCCGCGACGCGCGATCCCGAGGGGTTCCTCGCCGGTTTCGCCGGCGACGTCGTCATCGACGAGATCCAGCGGGTTCCCGCCCTGGTGCTCGCGATCAAGGCGGCGGTCGACCGGGACCGCAGACCCGGGCGCTTCCTCCTCACCGGCTCGGCGGACGTCTTCGCGCGCTCGCGGGTGGACGAGAGCCTCGCGGGGCGACGGGAGACCCTGCGTCTCTGGCCACTCACCCAGACCGAGATCGACAGGTCACCCGGGGTCGACCCGGGCCGGTGGTTCGACACCTCGCCCGAGGCGCTGCCCCACTCGCCGGTCACCCTGGAGGACGTCCTCGCCCGCGTGGTGCGCGGCGGCTACCCGGAGGCGGTCGCCCGGGACGGCGCCCGCCGCGAGCGGTGGTTCGCCGCTTACCTGGACGAGGTGGTCCGGTTCGAGATCGCCGACCGCAGCGCCATCGAGCAGCTGACCGAGGTCCCGACCCTCCTGCGGCTCGTCGCCGCCCAGGACTCCGGGCTGCTCAACGCCACCCGGCTGGCGAGCGACCTCCAGGTGTCGCCGAGCACTCTGCGGCGCTACCTCGCCCTGCTCACCGAGGTCTTCGTCGTCATGCTGCACCCCGCGTGGGCCCACCGGGGCCGCGCCCGGCTCGTCAAGTCACCCAAGGTCCTCGTCGCCGACAGCGGGCTCTCGGCGTTCCTCACCGGCGCCGACAGCGCCTCACCCGAGCGGGTGGGGAGCCTGCTCGAGGCGTTCGTCATCTCGGAGCTGCGGCGGCTCATCGACGCCCAGGGACTGCTCGTCGACGTGTTCCACTTTCGCAGCCACGCCCAGCACGAGGTGGACATCGTGCTGCAGGACCGGCGAGGACGGGTGGTCGGCATCGAGGTGAAGAGCCGCACGAGCATCCGCAGCGAGGACTTCCGGGGACTGCGCGCCCTCGCCGAGGTCGCCGGGGACCGCTTCGCCCGGGGGCTCGTGCTCCACCCGGGCCGCGAGGCGGTGCCCTACGGCACGAACCTGTGGGCGGTCCCGCTGTCCGTCCTGTGGACGCCGCCGACCGGCTGACCGCTCGTCACCAGCCGCGCTGGGCGAGCCGGTGCGGCGCCGGGATGTCGTCGACGTTGATCCCGACCATCGCCTCGCCCAGACCGCGGGAGACCTTGGCGATGACGTCGGGGTCGTCGTGGAAGGTCGTCGCCTTGACGATCGCCGCGGCCCGGGCCGCCGGGTCGCCGGACTTGAAGATGCCGGACCCGACGAAGACGCCGTCCGCGCCGAGCTGCATCATCATTGCGGCGTCGGCCGGGGTGGCGATGCCGCCGGCGGTGAACAGCACGACCGGCAGCCGGCCCAGCTCCGCCACCTCGCGCACCAGCTCGTACGGGGCCTGCAGTTCCTTGGCGGCGACGTAGAGCTCGTCGGGGCGCATCGACCGCAGCCGCCGGATCTCGCCGGTGATGGTCCGCATGTGGGTGGTGGCGTTCGAGACGTCCCCGGTGCCGGCCTCGCCCTTGGAGCGGATCATGGCGGCGCCCTCGGTGATCCGTCGCAGCGCCTCGCCGAGGTTGGTGGCGCCGCAGACGAACGGCACCGTGAACGCCCACTTGTCGATGTGGTGCGCGTAGTCGGCCGGGGTCAGTACCTCCGACTCGTCGACGTAGTCGACACCGAGGCTCTGCAGCACCCGGGCCTCGACGAAGTGGCCGATCCGGGCCTTGGCCATGACGGGGATCGACACCGCCGACACGATGGAGTCGATCATGTCGGGGTCGGACATCCGCGCCACCCCGCCCTGGGCGCGGATGTCGGCGGGCACCCGCTCGAGCGCCATGACGGCGACGGCGCCCGCGTCCTCGGCGATGCGGGCCTGCTCGGCGGTGACGACGTCCATGATGACGCCGCCCTTGAGCATCTCGGCCATGCCGCGCTTGACACGCGCCGTCCCCGTGACGGCGCCGGCGTCCGTGGTGGTCCCGGTCATGGCCTCCATGCTAGGCCGTGGTATCCGGGCGCCCGACGTAGCCTCTCCCCCGTGCCGCCCTCGGACGACCCGGCCCCGTCCGCGTTCACCACCGACGCCTGGCGGACGGCGGCGGCCGGGCGCTGGCTGGCCCATGCCGACCGGCTGGAGGCGACCCTCGAGCCGATCCTCCGGCCCCTGCTCGACCACGCCGCGCTCACCCCCGGCGAGCGGGTGCTCGACGTGGGATGCGGGCGCGGCGCCACCACCCGGGCCGCCGCCGTCGTGGTCGGGCCGCAGGGATCAGTGACCGGTGTCGACGTCTCCCCGGACATGCTGGCGGCGGCCGCCGCCGTCACCGTCGGCCCGGGGGCCGCACCCGTCGAGTGGCTGGCCGGCGACGCCCAGCGCGTCGACCTCCCGGCAGCGGCGTTCGACGCACTGATCTCCCGGTTCGGGGTGATGTTCTTCGACGACCCGGTCGCCGCGTTCACCCACCTGGGCCGCGCCCTCCGCCCTGGCGGGCGGATGGCCGTGGTGACGTGGCGGCCGCGGGACCGGTCGGCCTTCCAGTCGGTGGGCCACACGGCGATGGTCACCGCGCTGCGCGCCCACGGCTACGACCCGGTGGTGCGCGAGCCGGACGCCGGGCCGTTCTCGCTCGGCGTCGACGCCCGGGTCCGCTACGTGCTCACCGCGGCCGGGTGGAGGGACGTCGCGGTGCACTCCCTGGACCTGCCGCTGCACTACGGGGGACCCGGTGCCACCCCGGCGGAGGCGGTGACCGTGACCCTCGACATGACGGGCACCCGCGCCATGCTCGAGCCGTTCGACGAGGCGGCCCGCGACGTCGCGGCCGCGGCCCTGCTGGAGGCCTACACCCGCCGTCACGACGGGTCCGGCATCCTCCTCGACGCCGCCATGGCCGTCGTGACCGCCCGCCGGTAGACCTCGAGCCAGCGCGGCACGACGGCCCGCCACGCCAGGCCGGCGGCCCGCGCGCGTCCGCGGGCGCCGAGCCGGGCACCCAATCCGGGGTCGGTGAGCACCTGCACCAGCGCCCCGGCCAGCGCATCGGGGCGACCCGGGGGGACCAGCACGCCGGCGGTGTCGCCGGCCGGGCCGCCGACCAGCAGGTCGGCGAACGCCGGGAGGGCCGACGCCACGACCGGCCGGCCCTGGGCCATCGCCTCCGCCACCACCAGCCCGAAGCTCTCCCCGCCGCGGTGCGGGGCGACGACCAGGTCCGCGGCCCCGACCAGGGCGTCCCGCTCGGCGTCGGGCACCCTCCCGGCCAGGCGCACCCCCTCGGGCAGGTGCTGCTGCCCGCCGCGCGGCCGGCCGGGCCCGACGAGCACGAGCTCGGCGCCGGTGGCGCGCCGGACCTGGGGCCAGGCCGTCAGCAGCACGTCGATCCCCTTGCGGGGCTCGGCGAGCCGGGCGACGGCGACCACGGTGGGCGGGCCCACCCGGCGGGCCGGTCGTGGGGTGTCCGGCGCCGGGCCGGGCACGTCGACGGCGTTCGGCACCAGCTCGTCGGCCGCGACCCCGATCCGCGCCAGCGTGGCCGCCGCGTGGCGGCTCACGGCGGTGACCACCGCAGCCGCCCGCAACCTCCGCCGCAGCAGGGGCGCTGCGACCGCCAGCAGGCCCGAGTCCGAGCAGGCGTGGCCGGTCGCCACGACAGGCGGCCCCCCGGTCGCCGCCGCCCGCAGCACCGACTGCGGCAGCCCGGGCGCGAGCGGCTCGTGCAGGTGCACGACGTCCAGCCCGGCCGCCCAGCGGCGGACCCGCCCGCGGGCGGGGACGAGGGCGAGGCGGGCGACGGACCCGTTGCCGGGCACGCCGACCGCCGGCCCGGCCGACGCCGACCCCTCGACGGGCGGGCCCGGCGCCAGGACGCGCACCTCGTGCCCGGCTCCCGCCAGGTGCCGGGCCAGGCCGAGCACCTGGTCCTGCACCCCGCCGGGGACGTCCAGCGCGTACGCGCCGACCAGGCCGATCCTCACGGCGCCGGGGACGGGTCGAGGTCGGCGACGAACACCCGCTGGAGCATGTGCCAGTCCTCGGGGTGGGCGCGGATCGCGGTGGACCAGGCGTCGGCGTACCCCTGGACCGCGCGGCGCACGGCGCCCCGGCCGGTGACGGGCACCTCGGGATGCACGACCACGACGAGGCCCCACCCGTTGGGCGACGCGGCGTTGCGCTCGTGGTGGACGGTCACGGGGTGCAGGGCCGCTCCCGTGCGGGCCGCCAGCGCCGCCGGGCCGGCCGCCACCCGGGCCGGCTCCCCCACGAGGTCGACCGTCACCCCGTGCCCCGAGAGGTCGCGGTCGCACAGCAGCGGGACGAACCCGCCGCCGCGCAGCCGCTCGGCGAGCAGCGGCAGCGGTGGCGGACCGCCGCTCAGCGGCAGCACCTCGATCCCGAGGCGCGCCCGGTAGGCGACGAACCGCCGGTACACGCCCTCAGGACGCAGCCGCTCCGCCACCGTGGTGACCGGCGCCAGCTCGCGGGCGGCCCAGGCCCCCGCGTGGTCCCAGTTGCCCAGGTGGGCGAGCGCGCCCACCACCCCGCGCCCGGCGCCCAGGGTCGCGTGCAGGAGCCCCATCCCCTCGGTCCGCACCGGCGCGGTCACCCGCTCCGCCGACCACGACGGCAGCCGGAAGGCGTCCAGCCAGTACCGGACGTAGGACCGGACGCCGGCGCGGACCGTCGCCTCCAGCCGGTCCGGGGGGACGGCCCGGGCCAGGTTGCGCCGCAGCGTGCGCACGCTCCGGCCGTCGGCGTGGGTCACCCGGTCCGCGACCGCGTCCGCGGCGGCGTACGCCGGGCCCTCCGGCGCCAGGCGGGCGAGCCGCCAGGCGGTCGAGAACCCGGCTGCGAGCAGGGCGTCGGACGGCCGCACGACCCGGCTCAGGGCAGGGCGCGGGCGGGACGCCGGGCCGCCAGGTGGCGCCGGACCGCACGCATCCGCTGGGCCGTGGTGACGGCGATGCCGACGAGCAGCGCGACGAGCACGGCGTGCAGCACGACGACCGGGGCACCCAGCCCGACGGCCAGCAGGCCGGCGAGGACGACCGCGAGACGGTCGGCGCGGGCCGCGACGCCGTCGGGCGCCGCTGCGCCCAGGCCCTCGGCGCGCGCCCGGGCGTACGGCACGAGAGGCGCTGCCGCCAGGCACGCGACCGCCAGGGCCAGTCCCCGTCCGTCGCCCTCGGTGTGGAACCAGAACGCGACCGCGCCCAGCAGCGCGGCGTCCGCCACCCGGTCGAGGGTCGAGTCGAGGAACGCCCCCCACGCCCCGGCCCGCCCCGACGCCCGGGCCATCGCCCCGTCCAGGGCGTCCGCGAGGGCGGACACGGCGACCAGCAGCGACCCCGCGACCAGCTCGCCGCCCGCCACCAGGGTGAGGGAGGCCGCGACCACGCCCACGGTCCCGGCCACCGTCACCGCGTCCGCCGGGACGCCGAGTCGGGCCAGGCCGGCCGCCACCCGGTCGAGGACGTGGCGGCGGGCGGGGCCGGCGAGCGACTCGATCACGGCAGCCCCGCCGGTGGCGGCTCGGGCGGACCGAGCGACGTCGGGTCGACCCGCACGCCCTCGGCAGCCGGCCAGGCCTTGGCGAGCAGGACCCGGGTCTCGGCGAGGAGCACCGGCACCGCCTTCGTCCGCGCCACGATCGGGAGGAAGTTGGCGTCGCCGCCCCACCGTGGGACGACGTGCTGGTGCAGGTGGGCGCTGATGCCGGCGCCGGCCACCGGGCCCTGGTTGATCCCGATGTTGAACCCGTGCGGCGCCGAGGCCGCCCGGGCGGCCGCCATCGCCTGCTGGGTGAGCCTTGCCACGGCGAGGGTCTCGGCCTCGGTGAGCCCGGGGTAGTCGGCGACGTGGCGGTACGGCACGACGAGCACGTGCCCCGGGTTGTACGGGTAAAGGTTGAGCACGGCGTAGGCGTGCTCGCCGCGGGCCACGACGAGGCCCTCGTGGTCGGGCAGCGACGGGATCCGGCAGAACGGGCAGGCGTCGGAGGAGGAGTCCTCGGGCCGGTTCTCGCCCTGCAGGTAGACCAGGCGGTGCGGCGTCCAGAGCCGCTCGAAGGCGTCCGGCACGCCCGCGAGCGACCCGGCGGGCTCCACCGTCACCCGCCCGCCGGCAGGTCGGCGGCGGTCGTCACCTGCCGCCGGTCCGCAACCGCGGCGGCGACCCGGTCGACCGCGCGTCCGACCGGGACCCCGTTCTCCTGGCTGCCGTCCCGGAACCGGAACGACACCGCCCCGGCCGCGGCGTCCTCGTCCCCGGCGATGAGCAGGAACGGCACCTTGGCCTTGGTGTGGGTACGGATCTTCTTCTGCATGCGGTCGTCCGAGTCGTCCACCTCGACCCGGACCCCCCGGGCGCGCAGCCGCGCCGCGACCTCGTGCAGGTACGCGGCGTGCGCCTCCGTCACCGGGATCCCGACCACCTGCACCGGGGCCAGCCACGGCGGGAAGGCCCCGGCGTAGTGCTCGACGAGAACGCCGAGGAACCGCTCGATGGACCCGAACTTGGCGGCGTGGATCATGACCGGCCGCTGCCGGCTGCCGTCGGCCGCGGTGTACTCGAGCCCGAAGCGCTCGGGCTGGTTGAAGTCCAGCTGGACCGTCGACATCTGCCAGGTGCGGCCGATGGCGTCCCTGGCCTGGACGGAGATCTTGGGCCCGTAGAACGCCGCGCCGCCGGGATCGGGGACCAGTTCCAGGCCGCTGGCCTCGGCGACCCGGCGCAGGGTCTCCGTCGCTTCCTCCCACTGCGCGTCGTCCCCGATGAACTTGTCCGAGTCACCTCGGGTCGACAGTTCCAGGTAGTAGTCGTCCAGCCCGAAGTCGCGCAGCAGTCCGAGGACGAACGTCAGCAGCTTCTCGATCTCCTCGGGTGCCTGCTCCCGGGTGACGTAGCTGTGCGAGTCGTCCATGGTGAGGCCCCGCACCCGGGTCAGGCCGTGCACGACCCCGGACTTCTCGTACCGGTAGACCGACCCGAACTCGAACAGCCGCAGCGGCAGCTCGCGGTAGGACCGTCCCCGGGAGCGGTAGATGAGGTTGTGCATCGGGCAGTTCATGGCCTTGAGGTAGTACTGCGCGTTCTCCAGCTCCATGGGGGGGAACATGGTGTCGGCGTAGTACGGCAGGTGCCCGGAGGTCTCGAACAGGTGCTGCTTGGAGATGTGCGGGGTGCCGACGTACTCGAAGCCCTCCTCGACGTGCCGGCGGCGGACGTAGTCCTCCATCTCCCGCTTGACGACCCCGCCGCGCGGGTGGAACACGGGCAACCCCGAGCCGATCTCATCGGGGAAGCTGAACAGGTCCAGCTCGGCACCGAGGCGGCGGTGGTCGCGGCGCTCGGCCTCGGCGAGGCGCTCCAGGTGGGCCCGCAGCTCGTCCTTCGTCGGCCAGGCGGTGCCGTACACCCGCTGCAGCTGGGGGTTCAGCTCGCTGCCCCGCCAGTACGCCGCGGCGGTCCGCATGAGCTTCCAGCCGTTGGCCAGCACCCGGGTGTCCGGGACGTGCGGGCCCCGGCACAGGTCCTTCCACGCCACGGAGCCGTCCCGGCGGACGTTGTCGTAGATGGTCAGCTCCCCGCCGCCCACCTCGGCGGACGCCCCCTCCGCCGCGTCGGCGCCCGCGCCCTTGAGGCCGATGAGCTCGAGCTTGTACGGCTCGTCGGCGAGCTCGGCACGGGCCTCCTCGTCGCTGACGACCCGGCGGACGAACCGCTGGCCCTCCTTGACGATGCGCTGCATCGCCTTCTCGAGGTCGGCCAGGTCGTCGGGGGTGAACGGGCGCTCGACGTCGAAGTCGTAGTAGAAGCCGTCGGCGACCGGCGGGCCGATGCCGAGCCGGGCGCCCGCGTCCCGTGCCTGGACGGCCTGGGCCAGCACGTGCGCGGCCGAGTGGCGCAGCACGGCGAGACCGTCCGGGCTGCCGGCGGGCACCGGCTCGACCTCCTCCCCGCCGACCAGCACGTGCGCGAGGTCGCGCAGCTCGCCGTCGACCCGGGCCACCACCACGTCGCGGCCGCCGTGGCCCGCCGTCGCCAGCGCCTCTCCCGCGGTCGTGCCGGCCGTCACCGCCACGGCGGTGCCGGCCACGGTCACGGTGCTGGGGCGGGAGGTGTCGACGGTCACGTCGGGACACGCTAGAGGACCGCGCCGTGACCCGTGCCGTGACCGCGGCCGCCCGATGGGGGCATGCTGTGCGCTCCCGGGGCCGGGCCCACCGGCCCCCGGCGCCGGGAGGCCCGCGTGAGAGTGTCCGTCATCGGCGCCGGTTCCTGGGGCACGACGGTCGCCTCGCTGGTCGCACGGCGCAACGAGACGATGATCTGGGCGCGCGACCCGGCCGTCGCGCACGAGATCGACACCGCGCACACCCATTCCCGGTACCTTCCCGGCCACCCCCTGCCGGCGGCCCTGCGGGCGACGGCGGACCTGGCGCGCGCCGCCAGGTTCGCCGAGGTCCTCGTGGTCGGCGTCCCGTCGGACGCGTTCCGCGCGACGTTGGCGGACCTCCGTCCGCACCTGCACCCGTGGATCCCGGTCGTCAGCCTCGCCAAGGGCATCGAGCAGGGGACGCTGCTGCGGATGACGGAGATCGTCAAGGAGGTCCTCCCCGGCCACCCCGCCGCGGCGCTCACCGGGCCCAACCTCTCGAAGGAGATCATGTCCGGCCTGGCCGCGGCGAGCGTCATCGCCACCGCCGACCTGTCGGTGGCCGCGGCGCTGCAGCGGACGTTCCAGCGCGGCCTGTTCCGGGTCTACACCAACCACGACGTGGTCGGCTGCGAGGTGGGCGGCGCCATGAAGAACGTCGTCGCGATCGCCACCGGCATCGCCCAGGGCCTCTCCGTCGGCGACAACACCCGCTCCGCCGTCATCTCCCGGGGCCTGGCCGAGATGACCGCCCTCGCGGTGGCCCTGGGGGCGCACCCGCAGACCCTCGCCGGCCTCGCCGGGCTGGGGGACCTCGTCGCCACCTGCATGAGCCCGCAGAGCCGCAACCGCCACGTCGGCGAGCAGCTCGGCGCCGGGCGGCCGATGAGCGAGATCCTGGCCGGGATGGGCCAGGTCGCCGAGGGGGTGAAGACGGTGCACTCCGCGGTGGCGCTGGCGGACCGCCACGGTCTCGAGATGCCGATCACGCGCGCCATCCACGCCGTCGTCACCGGGCGGATCAGCGCCCCCGACGCCTACCGGGGACTCATGCGGGCGCCCGCCGGGCACGAGGACGACCCGGGCTGAGCCGGCGGCACGGGGAGAATGCGCCCGTGACCGTCCACGTCCGGCGCCGCGGCGCCAGCCTCGAGGTCGTCCTGGACCGGCCCGCGAAGCGGAACGCCCTGACCCGGGACATGTACACAGCCATGGCCGGGGCGCTGCGGGACACCGCCGACCCCGGGATCGCCGCCGTGCTCGTCACCGCCGAGGGACCGGCGTTCACGGCCGGCAACGACCTGCACGACTTCCTCGACGCCGACCTCGGCCCCGACAGCCCGGTGCTGCAGTTCCTCGACGCCCTGACCACGACGGACGCCGTGGTGGTGGCCGCCGTGCCGGGGATGGCGGTGGGCGTCGGGGCCACCATGCTGCTGCACTGCGACCACGTGGTCGCCGCCGAGGGGGCGAGTGTGCGCTTCGCGTTCGTCGGCGTGGGGCTGGTGCCCGAGGCCGCCAGCACCCTGCTGCTGCCGGCCGCGATCGGACCGCTGCGGGCCCGGACGGTGCTCCTGACGGGCGAGCCGATCGACGCCGGGCGGGCGCTGGAGCTCGGACTCGTCAACGCCGTCGTCCCGGCGGGCGAGCTGGTGACGACCGCCCGCGCGTTCGTCGACCGGGTCGCGGCCCAGCCGCGGGAGGCCGTGCGCGCCACGAAGCGGCTGCTGCGCAGCGACGCCACGACGGTCGCCGCCCGGATGGCCGAGGAGACCACCGAGTTCCGGCGCCGCCTGGGTTCCCGGGAGTTCCGCACGGCGGCCGAGCGCATCCTTGCCGGGCGCCGGGGCTGAGCCCGCCCGACGGGGCGACGCGTTCGGGTAGCCCCACTGCCCGAACGGGCACACGTCGCGCTCCCCGACGCCGCGCTATTGCCGGAAGTCGTCCTCCGATGTGAGGCTCCCGCGAACGTTCACGGTGCACATGGGGCTCGACCTGGGCTCGACCCGGCCCCGTTCGGCGCCGTGGTCGCCGCGAGAGGCGCGACCGCGCCGCCCGCCCCGTGCGAGACGTCTCCAGGAGCGACACTCCATGAGATCCGGTCATCTCCGAGCCGCCCTCCCCCTCTCCGCCGCCGCCGTCGCCCTCGTCCTGGCCGCCACGACCGCTCCCGCGTCCGCGACCGCCGCCCCCGACGACCCCGGACCCGACGACCCCGCCCCGCCGACCGCCATCGCCCGGGACGGGGCCGGCGACCCGCAGCCGGTCGTCACGACCGGCTCGGACGACGCCGCCGACAAGATCCACCCCGACCTGGCCGAGGTGCTCGAGACGGCGGCGCCGAGCAAGCCGCTCGACTTCGTCGCCCGGATCACGGCGGGCACCGATCTCGACGAGTACGCGGACCGCTGGTTCGCCCGGCCCTTCACCGACCCCCTGGGGTCCACGGTGGCGGTCGGCGTCGCCCGCCCCGCGAGCATCGAGAAGATCGCCGAGCTGCCGACGGTCATCAGCCTGCAGCTCCCGGAGTCACTCGTCGACCCGCCCGCCCCGCCCGACCCGGACGTCGACGAGCGGCTGCGCGACGCGGTCACGGCCACCGTCGCCGAGGCCGACGCCGGCCCCGCCCCCCAGCCGCTGGGCTGGGAGCACACCGGCAGCGACATCCACCGCAGCACCGAGGCCTGGGACCTCGGCTACACGGGCGAGGGCGTCCGGTACATGTCGAACGACTCCGGCGCCGACTACTGCCACCCCGACCTCGAGGGCACCTGGCAGTACGTCACCGACGAGGACTCGCCGTACTACGGCCTGCCGCAGAT
>JBHJOJ010000006.1:0-25130 GCA_050329835.1 Kineosporiaceae bacterium
GCCCGCCCGGCGCCGCCCGCCGGCGCCGCGCCCTGCCCACCGGGACCCGGTACCGGACCCGGCCCGGCTCGCCGAGGCGGTGCAGCGGTGGCGGGTGGCGGAGGCCGGCCCTCGCCCCGGCAGCGCCGAGCTGCCGAGGATGGACCCGGCGGTCAGCCTGTCCGTCCTGCGGCAGGCGCTGGAGACCGGGGCCCGGGTCTGGATCGGCTACGTCGACGAGACCGGCCGGACCACGCAGCGCCTCGTCGCCCCGATCGGGCTGCAGGCCGGCCGGCTGACCGCCGAGGAGGTGGGCCGGGCCGGGCCGCGGCTGTTCTCGGTGCACCGGGTCACCGGGGCGGCGGTCGCCGGACCGTCGCCCGGCGGGGGCGCGACGGACGTCACCCCCGGACCCGCCTGAGCGGTGCAAGACTGTCGCGCGCCGAATCCCCGGGAGGGACACCGTGAGCGACCAGCCGCGCGCCGAGGACGGACCGGACCAGCCGGCCGACCCCGGCCCGAAGCCCGACGAGGCACCGACGACCGCGTTCTCCTGGGAGGCGACCGACCCGCCCGCCGGGGCGACCCGGGAGGACCCCGCCGCCGGCCCGCCGCGTCCGGCCGGGGCCGACGGCGGCGAGCTGCCGCCGCCCCCGCCGCCCGGGCTGGGCGCCGACCCCACCCAGGTGATGAGCGCGCCGTCGCCCGGGCCGCCGGTGCCGGCCGACACGACACCGCCCGCCACGGCGCTGCCGGCACCGCCGTCATACGCCACGCCCTCGTACGCCGAGCCCTCGTACGCCCGGCCCGAGTACTCGCCGCAGGCGTCCGGCGCACCCGCCCGGCCCGGGCCCGCCCAGCCGGCTCCCCCGCAGCCGTACTCCCAGCCCGGATACCCCCAGCCGTCGTACTCCCACCCCACCCCGCCGCCGCCGGCGTACCCCGCCCCCGGCTACGGACCGCCGGCCGGCTACGGCGCGCCGGCCGGGTACGCGGCACCGCCGCCCCTGACCCCGGAGTCGGAGGACGTCCGCGGCAAGGCCATCCTCTGGACGATCCTCAACGGCGTCGCGATCTTCCTGTGCGGCAACATCGGCGCCATCGTCGGCGTCATCCTCGCCGCCGTCGCGATCGGCCGGGCTCGCACCGACGTGCCGGGAGCCCGCCGCTTCGTCAAGTGGTCGTGGATCTCGTTCGTCATCGGCTTCGCGGTCGGCATCGTGTTCTGGACGATCTATTTCGTCGCGATCGTCGCGCTGGGGATCGCCAGCGCCTGAGGCCGGCGGCCGGCACGGTGTCACACTGGTGAGTCCGGCTCGCCGCCGGAGACGCCGACCGGGAGTGAGCCAGCCGTGACCGACGGACCCCTCATCGTCCAGAGCGACCGGACGGTGCTGCTCGAGGTCGACCACCCCGACGCGACCGCCGCCCGGCGCGCGATCGCGCCCTTCGCGGAACTCGAACGGGCGCCCGAGCACGTCCACACCTACCGGCTCACCCCGCTCGGGCTGTGGAACGCCCGGGCGGCCGGGCACGACGCGGAGCAGGTCGTCGACGTCCTGCTGACGTACTCCCGGTACGCGGTGCCGCACGCCCTGCTGGTCGACGTCGCCGAGACCATGAGCCGGTACGGCCGGCTCCGGCTGGTCCAGGACGAGGCCGAGGGGCTGGTGCTGGAGGCGCTGGACCAGCCGGTGCTCGAGGAGGTGCTGCGCCACAAGAAGATCGCCCCGCTGGTGGGCCGGCGGATCGGCCGCGAGCGGGTCGCGGTGCACCCGAGCGAGCGCGGGCACCTCAAGCAGCTGCTGCTCAAGGTCGGCTGGCCGGCCGAGGACCTGGCCGGCTACGTCGACGGCGAGGCCCACCCGATCGACCTGGCGACCGACGGCTGGGACCTGCGGCCGTACCAGACGGAGGCGGTCGAGGGGTTCTGGCACGGCGGCTCGGGGATCGTCGTGCTGCCGTGCGGGGCCGGCAAGACCATCGTCGGGGCGGCGGCGATGGCCCGGGCCCGGGCGACCACGCTCATCCTCGTGACGAACACGGTCGCCGCGCGGCAGTGGAAGGACGAGCTGCTGCGGCGCACCACGCTGACCGAGGACGAGATCGGCGAGTACTCCGGCCAGCGCAAGGAGATCCGCCCCGTCACCATCGCCACCTACCAGGTGCTGACGACCCGCCGGAAGGGCGCCTACCCGCACCTGGAGCTCTTCGACGCCCGCGACTGGGGCCTGGTGGTCTACGACGAGGTGCACCTGCTGCCCGCCCCGGTGTTCCGGATGACCGCCGACCTGCAGGCCCGCCGCCGCCTCGGGCTGACCGCCACCCTGGTGCGCGAGGACGGCCGCGAGGGGGACGTCTTCAGCCTCATCGGGCCCAAGCGCTACGACGCGCCGTGGAAGGACATCGAGGCGCAGGGCTACATCGCCCCGGCCGACTGCGTCGAGGTCCGGGTCACCCTGCCGGAGTCCGAGCGGCTCGCCTACGCCACCGCGGAGGCCGAGGACCGGTACCGGCTGTGCGCGACCAGCCCGGTGAAGTCCCGGGTGGTGCAGACCCTGCTGGCCCGCCGCGCCGGGGAGTCCACCCTCGTCATCGGCCAGTACCTGGACCAACTCGCCGAGCTCGGCGAGCTGGTCGGCGCGCCCGTCATCACGGGCGACACCACCGTGCGCGAGCGGCAGCGGCTGTTCGACGCCTTCCGGGCCGGCGAGGTCACGACGCTGGTCGTCAGCAAGGTGGCGAACTTCTCGGTCGACCTGCCGGAGGCGACGGTCGCGATCCAGGTGTCGGGTGCGTTCGGCTCCCGGCAGGAGGAGGCCCAGCGCCTGGGCCGGGTGCTGCGGCCGAAGCGGGACGGGCGCACCGCCCGGTTCTACGCCGTGGTGTCCCGCGACACCCAGGACCAGGAGTTCGCCCAGCACCGCCAGCGGTTCCTCGCCGAGCAGGGCTACTCCTACCGGATCGTCGACGCCGAGGACGTCCTCGCCGGCGGCTGAGCCACCGGGGGCGCCGGCCGCATTACGGTGGTGTCCTGGTTCGGCGAGACCGTCGGAGGACGTGCGGTGGCATGGTGGCGAAGGCGCCGGTCCGACGACGCCGCATCGGCGGTGACGGCCGCCGCTCGGGAGCGGGGCATCCCCGTGGTCGGCACCGACGACCCGGTAGGGGTCGCGATCGCGATGGCGGCACTCGACTACCAGCGCGGCGAGGTGGACGCGGCCGAGCGCGCGGTGATCGACCTGTGCCGGCATCGCGGCCAGAGCGCGGCGATGGCGATGTTCCGGCTCGGCGGACCGCTGGAGGACATCGGCGACCCGGACGGCGCTCAGACGTGCTACCTCAAGGCGGTCCACGGGTCGGATCCCGAGGCCAAGGCCCTCGCCGGCCTCACGCTGGCCAACCTCTGGGTCCTCCGCGGCCAACCCGGACCCGCGGAGCGGATCCTCGCCGAGGTCATGGAGTCCGGGCATCCCGAGGTGGGCCCGAAGGCGGCGTTCAACCTCGGCGGCCTGCTGGCCTCGCAGCACCGGTACGACGAGGCCATGGTCGCGCTGCGGCGCGCGGTGGATTCCGGTCACCCGGACGAGTCGCCCGGGGCACTGACCCAGCTGGGCGCGGTCCTCGCCACCCTCGGTCGCGTCGAGGAGGCCGTGGCGGCCTTCCGCCAGGTGATCGCGACCGGGCACCCGGAGTTCGCCGCCCCGGCCGCGGCGTGCCTGGCCGAGCTGCGAGGACGGGCCGGCGGCTGAGGCGGCACTCACCCTTCGCCGGTGTGCCGACGGCCGGGACCTGACGCCTAGAGTCGCGGTCGTGCCCGACTCGGCGGACGACGAGAAGTTCGTCGAGGACCTGTACCGCCAGCTCCCGGACGAGCCGCTGCGCCCGTCCGACCCGCGCTACATCGATCCACGACAGCATGCCGACGCGTTCGGACCGGACGTGGTTCGGGAGCTCGCACGATCGGTCGCCCTGTCCGCAGACGGCTCGGTGTTCTTCCTCTCCGGCACGCGCGGATCGGGCAAGAGCCCCCAGCTGCTCGCGTCCGGTCGTCCGCCGGCTCGTCGACGCCGCCCGCCGATGCCGGGAACGCCACGGATGGCTCGTCCGCCCGGACGGGTGAGGCGGGGCGAGCACGCCCCTCACCGCCGTCGCGTCACGGCCGGCCGGGGCGCACCTGCCGCCAGTCGAACCACCGGCGCTCCGGGTGGGTGTCGTTCTGGGTCTCGGCGACGGCGCGGGCGTACTCCGGGTCGCGCCACGGCGACGGGTGCCGGTCCCGAGCCCGACCCTCGGCACCGTAGACGAGCAGTTCGTCCTCGTCCCAGACGAGGATCTCCTCCCGGTGGTCGCCGACCAGGTCGACCGGGAAGCTGTAGAGCCGCTGGTCTGGGCCCAGGGGGGTCCGGGCGTCGGCGAGGTAGTGGTCGGCGAGCACGAGGGCCCGGTCCTCGGCGACCGAGACCACCACGGCGTTCCGCGGCTCGAACACCTCGTCGACCCGGCGGTCGCCGTCCCAGTCGATCGGGTACCCGTCGCCCCAGTCGTTGGGGTAGTCGACGAGCGCGTTGTCGGTCCCGTCGACGATCCGGCTGACGGTGCCGACGACGCGGCCGTCGATGTCGAGCACGAGGTGCCGGTCCTCGTCCTCGGGGTCGCGGGTGAGGATCTCGATGCCGGGGTTCTCCGGCAGGAACTCGCCGACCGCGGCGATCTTGGAGTCGTCGAACCCGTTCGGCAGCGACCAGTACGGCTCGCCGGTCGCGCCGTCGAGCAGCAGGCCCGAGTTCTGCTCGTGGCTGGCGAGCAGCTCGAGGCCGGGCCGGTCCGGATCGAGGTCGCCGAGGAACGCCCGGTCGAGGTGGTCGTAGAAGAAGTCCTCCGGCTCCCACTCCGGCGGCGTCACCCGGTACCCGCGGGACCCGTCGTCGTCGATCAGCCACGAGCCGACCAGTTCCTCGCGGCCGTCGCCGTCGAGGTCCCCGACGTGCGGGAAGTGAGCGTAGATCTTGTCCTTGCCGCCGGGACCGTTCGCGTTGTCGCCGGTGGTGTCCCACAGCGGCACCAGCTCGTCGGTGAAGACGAACCAGTCGCCGTTCGAGTCGAACTCCGTGCCGAGCACGACGTCCGACGGGCGGCCCGTGCCGCGCACGTCGGCGACCACGGCGTCGATCCGCCACTCCTCCTCCCGGTCGTCGGACAGCGGATTCGGCAGGCCGGTGTCGACGGCGTGCTCGACGTGACCGGTACGCCCGTCGACGACGCGCAGCTCGATCGCCCCGCCCGGAGTCGGGAACGGGCCGATCACCTCGTCCTGCCCGTCGCCGTCGACGTCGAACACCGTGTGCTTGTAGTGGTACCGGTCGGGCGGACGGGGCAGCTCGACGCCGGCGGACCATTCCCAGAGCAGCTCGACGTGACGGCCGCCGCGATACTGGAAGGCCTGCAGCCGGGAGTTGGAGTACCGGACGAAGTCCGAGTGGCGACCGTCCCCGTCCAGGTCGCCGACCTGGAGCTGCATCCGGACGAGGTCGGGGCGGACGTGGGCGGACAGGTCGAGGTGCCGGCGCAGCACGGGCGCCACCAGCTGGGTGTCGTGGTCGGCGCCGTCGGCCGTCGCCGGTGCCGCGGGGAGGCCGGTGGCGAGGCCCGCGGCAAGGGTCGCCGACAGGCCGGCTGCGGCCGTCGCCCGGCAAACCCGCCGGGACCTCGCATCGGTCGTCCTGGTCATCGAGGATCACTCCTTATCGTCGTCGTCGACGTGAGGTCCGGACGGGGTGCCGCCCGGCCGGCTGGGACGTCGCTCCTGGTGCGCCGGACGCGGGACCGCTGCCCACGGGACCCCGGTCCCGGACAGCAGGAGCCCCCCCGCCACGCACGACTCGAGCGCTGCCGCGACCCCCGGCACGACGACGGCGGGCGAGCCGTCGGGCGCGGTCACGTGGCCCACGGCCGCGGCCGGCAGCGGGACGGGCGGTCCCCCGGCGGCCAGGGCACGCTCGACGCTGTCGAGGGCCGGCCGGGTCCGTTCCGGAGGGCATCGCACGCCACCATCGGCCCACGACCCCCCGGGCCGTCCGCCCCGGCCGATCCGCTCGCGGACCGCTAGGAGGTCGTCGAGCAGGTCCACCCGCTCCTCGCGCCACCGGTGGGTGTGCCCGCCCAGGGCGAGGACGTCGTCCTGATACCACAGCGATGCCGTCCCCCGGGTGCCACGCACCCTCACGACCGGGTCGACGAGCTCGTCGGCAGCCAGCGTCACGGCCAGGGTCACGACCACCCCGTCCGTCGTGCGCAGCCGCAGGCTGGCCGTGTCGTCCACCTCGATGTCGTTGGCCCGGTACAGCTCGGCCGCCACGTCGGCCCGCCCGGGTCCGGGATGGGCGTCACGTCCGTGCGCCGCCCCTGCGACGACGAGCGCGTTGACGACCGCGTGCGAGAAGGGGTTGACCACCGTGCCGTCACCCGGGCGTCCGTCGGGCAGGAGCCGGCCCGCCCAGGGGGTGCGGCGGTAGTACCGCGTCGAGCGTCGCCAGGCCCCCACCACGCCGACCGCGGTGACCTCGCCCAGCTCGCCCTCCGCCAGCGCGGCGCAGAGCCGATCGAGCGCGGTCGACCCCAGGCTCTGGAAGCCCACCTGGCACAGGACGCCGGCGGCAGCGGCCGCCGCGATCAGACGGTCCAGGTCGGCGACGGCCAGCGCGGCGGGCTTCTCCAGCAGGACGTCGAGTCCCGCCTCGAAGGCGACCAGGGCCATCTCGAGGTGAAGGTGCGGCGGGGTGGCGAGGACGGCGACGTCCAGGCCGCCGCCGCCGAGCAGGCCCCGCCAGTCGGTCGTGTACCGCGCGCCCTCGGGCAGCTCCGGTGGCTCGGCGCCCGGCCGGTCGGCGACGGCGACCAGCCGCAGGCGCCCGGCGCCGTGCCGGGTGAGGAGAGCGGCGAGATGGACGCGCCCGTGGCCGCCGGGCCCGACGAGCCCGACCCGGGGCGGGCGCGGGGCCCGCCTCACCGCCGCGCCCAGGGGACCCGGAGCAGGGACACGCCGTACCCGGCCAGCCCGCCGACGACCGTCACCAGAGGCGGCCACAGCAGGACCAGACCCGCGGCGGACAGCCACACCAGCAGCCCGCCGACCGCTGCGGCCGGCACCGCCGCCGCCACCCGGGCCGCCCGCCGCACGGCGTCGCCCGCACCCGCCGCTCCTGGCAGGACGCCGGGCAGGACACTGCCCAGCGACCCCCACACCCCGAGGACCACAGCACCGCCGACGGCGCACAGCACCCCGGCCGGTCCGGGCATCCGCAGCGCGCCGGCCAGGCCGACGAGGACCGTGGCCCCGACCGCGAGCCACACCAGACCGAGGGGGACACCGACCCGCAGCGTGGCCCGCACGAGGCCGAGACAGCGGCGCAGCGGTCTCGCGGTCGTGCCGTCGCGGACCTCGCCGATCGCGGTGACCAGGGCGGCCGTGGCCGGCAGCCACGTGACCAGGGGGAGGCACGCCACCAGCCAGGCGACACCGAGCACGAGCACGTCGGCCAGCCGCTCCACGACGTCCCGCAGACCAGGCCCGACGTCGCCGGGAATGCCCGCAGCGCTGCCCGCGAACGGCGGGGCCGACGGCCTCATCCCTTGATCCCCTGGGTCGCGATGCCCTGCACGATGTACCGCTGGAAGGCGACGAAGAAGAGGAACACCGGGACGAGGGACACGACCGCCATGGCGAGCATCGGCCCGAACGACGACGCCCCGGTGGAGTCGAGGAACAGCCGCAGCCCGAGGGCGACGGTGTAGTTCTCGCTGGAATTGAGGAAGACGAGGTGGCTGAAGAAGTCGTCCCACGTCCAGACGAACGTGAGGATCGCGGTGGTGACCAGCGCCGGCCGGCACAGGGGCAGCACCACGTGCCAGAAGATCCCGAAGGCCGAGCACCCGTCCAGGCGGGCGGCGTCGTCGAGCTCGCGGGGAATGCCGCGGATGAACTGGACGGCGAGGAAGACGAAGAAGGCGTCGGCCGCGAGGAACTTCGGCACCACGAGCGGCAGGAACGTGTCGATCCAGTCGATCTCGCTGAAGAGGACGTACTGGGGGACCACGACGACGTGGAACGGCAGCATGATCGTCGTCAGCATGACCGCGAACAGGAACGTGCGGCCGCGGAACCTGAGGCGGGCGAAGGCGTAGGCCGCCATGGTGCAGGCGACGACGTTGCCGAGGACCGAGAGCCCGGACACCACCAGGGAGTTCAGCAGGAAGCGCCCGAAGACGAGGCCGGGCAGGGCGGTCCAGCCCTCGGTGTAGTTGCCCCAGTCGACGCTCGCCGGGATCAGGCCCGGATCGGCGAAGATCTCGTCCTCGGGCTTGAGCGACGAGGAGACCAGCCACAGGATCGGGTAGAGGACGACGACGGCCCCCGCCAGCAGCACCGCGTGACGCAGCACCGCCCGCCACCGCGACGGTGCGGCCGCGCCGGGGACCCTCACCTCGCCTCCTCCAGGTACACGACGTGCCGCGCCGACACCCGGAACACCAGGGCGGTGGACGCCGCGATGACGACGAGCAGCACCCAGGCCATCGCCGACGCGTAGCCCATGTCGAAGGCGGTGAAGGCGCGCTGGTAGAGGTAGAGCGTGTAGAAGAGTGTCGAGTCCGTCGGCCCCCCGCTCCCCCCGGAGATGATGAACGCCGGCGTGAACGTCTGGAACGCGCCGATCATCTGCAGGACCCCGTTGAACAGGATGACCGGCGACAGCAGCGGGACCGTGACGTACCGGAACCGGCGCCACGGACCCGCGCCGTCGACGGTGGCCGCCTCGTACAGCTCGCCGGGGATCCCGTGCAGCCCCGCCAGGAAGATGACCATCGGCGCGCCGAACTGCCACGCCGCGAGGGCGATGAGGGTGCCGAGCGCCGTGTCGGGGTCGCCGATCCAGTTCGTGGGCGGGACGCCGAAGGGCTCGAGGACGCCGTTCACCACGCCGTCGCGGCCGAAGACCTGGCGCCAGAGGATCGCGACGGCGACGCTGGTGCCGAGCAGGGACGGCAGGTAGTACGCCGCCCGGTACAGGCCGAGCCCGGCGACGCCGCCGCGCAGGAGCAGCGCGACCCCGAGAGCGACCGCGAGCTGCAGCGGGACCGACACCAGGACGAAGACGGCGGTGACCGAGAGCGAGGCGACATAGCGCGGGTCCTCGGTGAGCATCCGCCGGTAGTTGTCGAGGCCCACCCACTGCGGCGTCCCGAACAGCTCGTAGTCGGTGAACGACAGGACGAGCGACGCCGCCATCGGGCCGAGCGTGAACGCGACAAGCCCCACGGCCCACGGCGACAGGAAGACCACCACCGCGACCCGGTCGCGGGTACGCATCGCCACGACGCCCTGCCCGGCAGCCCACGGTCCCTCAGGACCCGACGAGCCCGGGTGCCTCGGCGAAGAACCGCGCGGCCGCCTCCTCCGGACTCACCTGGCCGAAGGCGACCTCCTGAGTGACTCGCATGAAGAGGTCCACCACCTCCCCGGCGCCGGGCGGCGGCGCGGACGGCGTGGGCGCCACGTCGTCGCCGAGGGCGTCGATGAACTCGACCGTCGCGACCTCCTCCGCCGGGAGGTCGGCGGAGACGGCCACCCGGGCCTCGTCGACGGCGGGGATGCCGCGCTGGATCCCGAGCACCTCGACGGCCTCGGGGTCGTTGATCATGAAGTCGATGAACTCCGCCACGACCTCGGGGTGCTCGGTGCCGGCCGCCCCCGACAGGAACATGCTGGGCTTGAGGTAGGTGCCGCTCCGGTCGACGTCACCGGGGATCCGCAGCAGCTCCAGCGGGGTGGGGTTGGCGGCGGCGAACCCCCCGTAGCGGCTGCTCAGACCGATCAGCATGGCCGCCTGGTCGGTCGTGAGGCCGGAGGTCTCGGCGGTGTTCTGGTCGGCCGAGCTCACGTCGGGGGGCGGAGCGGCGTCCGCGGCCCGCATCCCCTCCCAGAGTTCCCACCAGGCCAGCAGGTCCTCCTCGGAGAAGCCCAGCGCAGCACCGTCGAAGAGGGCCTTCCCGCGCTGGATGAGGAACGCCTCGAACGCAGGTTCCTGCCCGCCGGCGTCGACCACGCCCCAGTAGTCGCCCTCGCGGGCCTGTGGCACCTCCGCGGCGACGGCCGCCAGGTCCTCCCACGTCCACGTGTCGTCGTCCGGGCGCTCGACCCCGCTCTCACCGAGGTCTCCGGCGTCGACGATCACCGAGAGCGCGGTCACCCCCAGCGGGACCGCGTACAGGGTCCCGTCGACGGCGCCGCTCTCGGCCACGGAGCCGGCGAGGCCGGAGGTGTCGAGCTGCTCGCCGACGTACGGGGAGAGGTCGAGCAGGGCCTCGCGCGACGCGTACTCGGTGAGGAAACGGAAGTCCATCTGGATGAGGTCCGGGGCGTTCCCGCCGGCGGTCTGGGTGGCGAGCCGGTCGAAGTAGCCGTCGAACCCCGAGAACTCGGGTGTGATGGCGACGCCGGGGTTGCGCTCCTCGAACAGCTCGATGGCGGCGACGGTGGCCTCGTGGCGGGCCTCGTCCCCCCACCACGTCATCCGCAGCTCGACGTCCTCGACCACGTCGCCGCTCGGGTCGTCGGCGGTGTCGCCGGCGGCCCCGCCGCAGGCCGCGAGCAGGGCCGCCGCCGCGGCCGATGCCCCCACCAGGACCCGGCGGCGGCCCAGCGCCGGTCGGGCCACGGCCGGAGGCGCCTCGGGTCGGGGGCGGGCGGTGTCGTGATCGCGTCGTCGCGTCACGTCGACTCCTTCCGGGTCGCCCGGCGGCCGGGGGCGTCCATCGCGCCGGCGGCCTGATAGGTCGGTAAGCGCTTTCCTACGCGGGAGCGGCGCGGCGTGTCAAGAGACGGCGGCCGGTCCGCCCGGTCACCCGCGCCGGGGCCGGGCCGTCCCGGTGGACTTCCGCTCGACGAGCTCGGACGGCAACAGCTCGGAGTCGACGGTCCGGTCGCCCGCGAGCAGGCGGGACAGGATGCGCCAGCCTGCCCGGCCGAGATCGAGGCCCCGGCTGCGGACCGTGGTGAGGGCCGGACTGGTGAACGCGGCGTACGGGATGTCGTCGAAGCCGGTGACCGACACGTCGGTCGGCACGGCGACGCCGCGTTCCCGGAGCCCGGCGATGGCGCCCAGCGCGACCAGGTCGTTGAACCCGACGAGAGCCGTGGCACCGGTGCCCAGGGCATGGTCGACCGCGGCCGCCCCGGCGGCCAGCGTCGACCCGGCCTCGACCGCGACGGCCTCGATCCCGAACGCCCGGGCGGCGGTCAGGGCCCGCCAGCGCTCGTGCGCGGACCACGACGTCGCCGGCCCCGCGAGGTAGACGACGCGGCGGTGGCCGAGACCGGCCAGATGGCCGCACAGCGCCAGTGTCCCGCCGTGCGCGTCGAAGGAGACGGACGGCATGCCGACGCCCTGGACCACGGTGTTGACGGCCACCACGGGCCGCCCGCCGTCGAGCACCGCCAGCAGGTCCAGCCGTGGCATCCGCGGCGAGCACAGGATGAGGCCGTCGACCTGGACCAGCAGGTCACGGGCCAGCGACACCTCGTCCCGGGCGACCTCGTCGGAGTCGGCGACGAGGAGGCTCACACCGTCGCCGCGAGCCGCCTCGGCCAGCCCCTTGAGGACCCCGTGGAAGTAGGGGTTCGCGAGGTCCGGCACGACCACGCCCACCGTCCCGGTGGTCCCGGTGGCCAGTCGCCGGGCGCTGGCGTTGGGGCGGTAGTCGAGGTGCCGGACGCTGGCGCGCACCCGCTCGGCCAGCTCGGGGTCGACGGTGGTCGAGCCGTTGAGGACGCGGGACACCGTGGCGGCCGACACGCTGGCGTCCCGTGCCACGTCGGCGATGGTGACCGCCCCGCGCCCGCGCATCGCACCACCTTCGCCGTCGTCTCACACCGGGGAAGCCCTTGCTCGTGTGATCACCGATGCTACGCAGGGACGTCAGCCGCGGCGACCATCGCCGCCACCCGCTCGCGCAGGACGCCCAGCAGGTCGTCCGGGTCGTGCTCGGCGAGCCGCCGGTCGAGCACCTCCACCTCGACCGGGCCCCGGTAGCCCGCCGCGTCGACGGCCCGGACCAGCCCGGGCAGGTCGATGCAGCCGTCGCCCGGCAATCCACGGCTCCACAGGACGTCGGCCCCGAGGGGGACCCAGTCGGACACGTGGAGCCCGGCGACCCGGTCGCCGGCCCGCGCGATGCCGTCGAGGACCGTCGCGTCCCACCACACGTGGTAGGCGTCGACCACGACCGCGAGCCACGGAGAGGCGAACCGGTCGGCGAGGTCGACCGCGTCGCCGAGAGTCGTCAGCACCGACCGGTCGGCGGCGAACACCGGGTGCAGCGGCTCCAGGCCGAGCCGCACCCCACGTTGCTCGGCTTCCGGCACCAGCGCCTCGAGGGCGTCGGTCACCATCGCGCGGGAGCCGGCGAGGTCCTGGTCCGTGGGACCGTTCGCGAGACCCCCGACGACGAGCACCAAGACGGGCGCGCCGAGGGCTGCGGCCTCGTCCAGTGCTCGTCGCGTGTCGTCGACCCGGCGGCGCCGCTCGGCGCGGTCGGGCGCCGGGAACCTGCCGCCCCGGCAGAGGCTCGACACCGCCACCCCGTGGTCGGCGCAGACCCGGGCCGCGCGCTCGGCGCCCACACCCGCGAGCTTGTGTCGCCACACGCCCAGATGCCGGATCCCGGCCCGCTCGCAGGCGGCCGCCGCGGTCGGCAGGTCCAGGTGGTCGACCGTGATCTGGTTGAGGCCCACCCGCGTCCCCGGCGCCGTCACGTCGGGACCCCGGAAACGGACAGGAACCGGCGGATCCGACGCAGCGCGAGGTCGGGGTCGGGCAGCACCCCGGCCCGGTCGGCCAGCTGGTAGATCCGGGCCAGGTGGACCACCGATCGGGCGGCCTCCATCCCGGCGACCATGCGGGGGTGGTCCACGTCGCCCTGCAGCCAGGAGAGGAACGCCAGACCCGTCTTGTACAGGCGCGTGGGGGTCGCGAAGACATGACGTGCCAGGGGCACGGTCGGCTCCAGGGCGGCTTGGTAACCGGCGATGTCGCCGGCGTCGAGTGCCCGCAGCCCGCGTGCGGCCGGTGCCGAGATCCCGTCCAGGATTCCCAGGAGGGCGTCACTGCCGTCGGCGACGAGTTCCAGGTAGTGGTGGTCGTCACCGGTGTAGAGCCGGACCCCGGCGGGCAGCGCCCGGCCCAGGCGGCGCTCGAGATCCGGGTCGAGGAGGGAGACCTTGACGCCGTCGACACGGCCGGGGTGGGCGCGCGCCAGCTCCGTGACGACCTCGCCGGCCTCGTCGGGGTCGTCGTGTCCCCAGTAGCCGGACAGCGCCGGGTCGAAGGCGGGGCCCAGCCAGTGGAGGATCACCGGTCGGCCCACCTGGCCGATCAGGCGGCCGTAGACCTCGAGGTAGTCGTCGGGCCCGCGGGCACAGGCGGCGAGCGCCCGGCTGGCCATGAGGACCACCTGTGCCCCGGCGCGTTCGACGGCCTCGCACTGCTCCGCGTAGGCGGCGGCCACCTGCGCGATCGTGACGGACGGCGACCGGCCGAGCTGGTCGGTGCCGGCCCCCGCGCACACCCGACCCCCGACCGCGCGGGCCTCCGCGGCGGTCGCGGTGATCAACCGGGTGGCGGTCGGCCAGTCCAGGCCGGACCCGCGCTGGGCGGTGTCCATCGCCTCGGCAACCCCGAGGCCGTGACGCCAGAGTCGCCGCCGGATGCCGAGGGTCGCCTCCCAGTCGAGCTCGACGCCGTGCCACGGGTCGACCGCGGCCAGCGGATCGGGGACCACGTGGGCGGCCGCGAAGGCGACCCGGCTGACGGGCGGCGGCCCGTCGCCCGGCTCGCCGGGCACCGCCAGCGGTCGGTAGGTCACCAGGTCACCGCCCGCCGTGGGCAGCCGGACCTCACCGCCACCGGCTGTCACCGGCTGCCGCCGTCGTCCGGCGCCGGTCCGCCGGGCGGGACGTCGATCCAGCGCCCCTCCCGCCACGACCTCATGCCGAGCTCGGCCAGGCGGACCCCACGGGTCCCGCCGTCGAATCCCAGCTCATAGGGCTCGTCGCCCACCACGTGAGCCAGGAAGCGCTCCCATTGGGCCCGGAAGGCGTTGGGCGGCGGGCTACCGGCCGGTTCCTGCCGGGGCACCGGCATCCAGCCCGCCCGGTGGTCGAGGGGATCAGGCTCGTCCGGGTTCCAGACGGCGCGCGGCGTGAGCGCCCGGGGCTGGACCCGACAGGTCCACAACCCGCCGACCGCGCTCCCGGCCGTCCCGTCCAGCTGGAGTTCGAGCAGTTCCTCCCGGTGGACTCGCACCGCCCACGACGAGTTGATCTGGACCACGACTCCGCGTTCGGTCTCGAACATCGCGTAAGCGGCGTCGTCGGCCGTGCACTGGTACTCCCGGCCCCGCTCGTCCACCCGGCGCGGGACGTGGGTGGCCCCGTGGCAGAAGACCCGGGTCACCCGCCCGGCCAGCGCCGCGACCAGGTACTCCCAGTGACAGAGCATGTCCGTGACGATGCTGCCGCCGTCCGCGGCGCGGTAGTTCCACGACGGGCGCTGCGGGACGGCGTCGTGGCCCTCGAACACCCAGTAGCCGAACTCGCCGCGGATCGTGAGCAGTCGCCCGAAGAAGCCGGACTCGACGAGCCCGACCAGCGACATCACGCCGGGCAGGTACAGCTTGTCCGCCACGACGCCGTGTTTCACGCCGGCCCGTCGGGCGCGGTCGGCGAGGTCGGCGGCCTCGGCGCTGTGCTCGGCCAGCGGTTTCTCGCAGTAGACGTGCTTGCCGGCGTCGATCGCCGCGCGCACCGCGTCGACCCGGCGCGCGGTGACCTGGGCGTCGAAGTACACCTCGATCGACTCGTCGGCGAGGCAGCCTGCGACGTCGGTCGACCAGTCCCGCACGCCGCTCCGTTCGGCGAGCGCCCGCAGCCGGTCGGGGTCCCGCCCGAGCAGCACCGGCTCGGGCACGACGACGGTGCCGTCGGCGAGGGTGACGCCGCCCTCGTCCCGGATCGCGAGGATCGACCGGGCCAGGTGCTGGGTCCGTCCCATCCGGCCGGTCACACCGTTCATCGCTATTCGCAGCCGCCGTGGCGTCACGGACCCTCCGCTCGTTCGATGGCGAGAATGCGCTTTCACGGTAGCGAGCCCGGCCCCGCAGGGACAACGTCGTCAGCGGAACGGAACGCCAAGATGGCGATCATCACCCGGTGATGTCGAGTGACGGGTGCGCGTCGATGTCGCCTGCGACCCACGGCTCACGGCTCAGCCCGACCGGGCGGTCCTCGGCGGCCGAGCGGTAGATCGCCAGGATGATCTCGACGGCGGTCCGGGCGTCGGCGCTGGGGATCGGCGGCTGCCCGCCGTCGCGCAGGGCGTCGACGATGACCTGCAGCTGGCGCCGGTGGCCGGGGCCGAGGCCCTCGTCCGGCTCGGCCGGGGGCAGGCGCTCCAGATCGTCGGCGCTCAGCAGGCCGTCGCCCGACGGGGCGTCCCACTCGGTGATCCGAGCCTGCTCGAAGGTCGCGCCGCCCGCGGTGCCGCGCAGCTCCAGCCGCAGCGGGTAGTTGCGGTGCGCGCACGTCGTCCCCTGGATCATGCCCACCGCCCCGGAGCGGAACCGCAGCGCCGCGGTGGCGAGGTCCTCGGTCTCGATGTCGTGGCCGGCGGTCGCGGCGTAGGCGAAGACGCTGTCGACCGGGCCGAGGATCCACTGCAGCAGGTCGACGGCGTGCACGCTCTGGTTCATGAGCGCCCCGCCGCCGTCCATCGCCCGGGTCCCGCGCCAGCCGCCCTTGTCGTCGTAGTACGCCTGGGTCCGGTGCCAGTGGACGAGGGCGTTGCCCAGCACCAGGTCGCCCAGCAGGCCGCGCTCGACAGCCCGCTTGAGCCGGACCGCGTCCCGGTTGAACCGGTACTGGAAGATCACGCACAGGGCGACCCCGGCCTCCCGGCAGGCACCGATCATCCGGTCCACCCCGTCCAGGGTGATCGCCATCGGCTTCTCGGTGATGACGTGCTTGCCGGCGGCGGCGGCCGCCTCCGCGCCCTCGGGGTGCAGGCCCGACGGGGTGCAGAGCACCACGGCGTCGACGTCGTCGCGGGCGACGACCTCCTCGATGCCCGGGTGCCACGCCGCGCCGTGGGCGTCCGCCAGGGCACGGCCGGTGGCCTCGGTCGGGTCGGCGACCGCGACCACCCGGGCACCGGTCACCGCCGCCAGCTCGCGGGCGTGGACGGCGCCGATGGTGCCCGCGCCGACGATCCCGATGCCGAGGTCCCCGCCGGCCCGACGGCCGGTCGCCGGGCTCACGGGGCGCTCCCGCCGGCCGGACCCGGCGCGAGCCCCGTCGCCGCACGCAGGAACGCCAGGTTGTGGACCAGCGCCTCGCGCGCCGGGCGGGCGTCGCTGAAGTCCTCGACGACGACCCAGCCGTCGTAGCCGAACTCGTGCAGGGCCGCGAGGAACGCCGGGAAGTCCACCACCCCGTCGTCCAGCGGCGACCACACCGGCTCCCACACCCCGCCGCCGTCGGGCCGACGCCAGGCGGAGTTCTTGACGTGGACGTGCGCGACGTACGGGCCGAGGATCTCCAGGCCGAACCGGTGGTCCTCGAAGCCCTCCCGGGCCATGTTCCCGGCGTCGACGATGACCCCGACCCGTTCCGGGTCGAGCCCGCGGACCAGCCGCTCGGCCAGCGACGCGCTGGGGATGATCGTCCGGTGGTGGATCTCGACGAGCGCCTTGACGCCGTGCTCGCCCGCCAGCTCCTCGACCCGCTCCAGGTACGCCCGGGTCAGCCGGGCCAGGTCGGAGTACCGGGCGACACCGTCGGTGCGCCCGACGCCGACCCGCAGCTGGGGGGCCCCGGCGTCGCGGGCGAACCGCATGGCCGCCTCGGTCGCCTCGAGGTCCCCGACCTTCAGGTACGTGCCGAGCCCGATGACCGCGAGCCCGGCCGCCCGGGCGATCTCGCGGGCCCGCGCCGCCTGGTCGAGGTCGGGCTCGAGGGTGCACCGGTTGTTCCGCCAGAACGACGGCGCCTCGCCCCGGACGTCCGCCGGCACGTGCGTCACCCGCCACTCGACACCGTCGTAGCCCGCCTCGGCGAGTGCGGCGGCGCCCTCCTCGGGAGTGAGCTCGGGCAGGCCCACGGTGAACACGCCGAACCTCACGCCGCCACCTCCAGCGTCGCCCCGGCGCGGGCGCACAGCTCGCGCAGGGCGGCGGCGGACTCCCGGGTCGCGCCGGCCCGCCCGCCGTCCGGGGTGTCGTAGTGGGTCTCCAGCGACAGCAGCCCGCCGTAGCCGTCCTCGGCCAGCGCCCGGACCTGGCCCGGCCAGTCGACGACACCGGTGCCGACCCGAACCCACCGCCCGTCCGCGCTGCGGTCCTTCACCTGGACGTGGCGGACCCGGCCGCGGACGTGCGCGTACCCGTCGGGGTAGGGCGTCGACCCGAGGGCGGCCTCGTTCCCGGGGTCCCAGATCAGCCCGAATGCCGGCGAGGTGACCCGGTCCAGCGCCCACGCCGCCTCGGCCCCGGTGGCGAGGTTGCAGGCGTGCTCGTTCTCCAGGCCGAGCTCCAGCCCGGCGGCCTCGGCGCGGGCGGCCGCCTCGGCGAGCACGTCGACGATCTCGTCGCGGGCGGCGGCCGGGTCGGGCAGCCGCCAGAACGAGAACGCCCGGACCAGCGGGGCCCCGAGCAGGTGCGCCACCTCGAACGAGCGCTCGAGCACCCCCCACTGCTCGGCCCGCCCGGCTGGCGGTGCGCCGTGGGTGGGTCCCGGTGCAGCGGCCCCGTCGCCGTCCCGCAGGTGCGACTTGAGGAAGGGCGAGGCGAAGGCGGCGACGTCGACGCCCCGGGCGTCCAGCCGGTCCCGCCACGACCGGACCGTCGCGCCGTCGTGGGCGACGGCGCTGGCCCCGTCGACGGTGCGGATCTCGACGGTCCGGATCCCCAGCTCGTCGCAGACGTCGAGGGCGGTGTCGAGGTCCGGTGAGATCTCGTCGGTGATGACGCACAGGCGCACGGGCGGCTCCTCCTAGGGGTGGGGTGGGACGTCGGGGTCGGGCGGCGGGCCGGTCGGGGACGGGGCCGCCGCGGCGGGGCGGCCCGCGACGGGGCGGTCGAGGGCCGGGCTGGCGGGGACCGGCCGCTCGGTGGCGAGGCGGTAGAGGGTCTCCCCGGCCCGCGGCACCACGAGGACGCCGTCGCGGCGGGCCCAGGCCACCGGGTCGACGGCGGCCGGGTCGCGGTGGCCGACCGCGTGCGCGGCGCACCGGGCGGCGTCGATCCCGGTGGCCAGGGACACCCGGACCCGGGGGTGCTCCCCGGAGACGGGCTCCCAGGTGCCGGCCCCCCTGAGGTGGGTGCTGTGGGCGAGCACGGCCCGGGAGCGGTCCCGGAAGCGGTCCCACTGGCCGAGGAAGTAGTCGCGGACGTGGTAGCCGACCTCCGCCAGCTCCGCGCCGTGGGTGTGGCTGAACTCGGAGACGTGCGGGGCGAGGATCACGACCTCGCCACCGTCGGCGACCACCGGCTCGACTTTGTACATGCCCTTGGCCGCGGTCCACACGTCCTCGTAGCCGGGGGGCATGACGGACAGCACCGTGTCGTACGGCCGGTCCAGGTATCGGACGTGGACCTGCGCCGACAGCTCGGCGGCGGCGGCCCATGCCCGGCCCGTGGTCCCCGCGTACAGCCCGTGCAGCCGGCCCCGGGGCGCACCCGGCTCCGTCCCGGTCGCCACGACCATGGCCAGGCACAGCCGGGGGCGGGGCACCAGGGCGGCGGCCCGCTCGACCAGCCGGCGCACCGGGTTCGGCCCCGGCGTGCCGATGATCGCCCGGCTGGTCAGCAGGGCGCCCAGCCAATGGGACTGCCCGATGACCTCGGCCCCGCCGATGCCGGGGAAGAAGTACTTGTCGCCGCCGGAGAACCCGACGACCTCGTGCGGGAACACCGGCCCGCAGACGACGACGGCATCGTGCTCGAGGACCAGCCGGTTGACCCGGACGTCGACGGCCTCGGCCAGCAGCCCGCCGCTGATCCCGGCGACCTCGGCGGCGTCGATCCGGCCGAGGTGGGCGAAGGTGGCCGGGAGCCACCACTCGTGGTTGAGCAGCCGGACGCCGGGGAACATCGCCTCCCGCTCGGCGGAGCCCGCACCGACCAGGCGGTCCAGCCCGGCCGCCGGCATCGCGCGGTGGGTGCCGAGCGCCACGAGAACCGTGAGGGCGGCCGCCCGCCCGACCAGGCCCGCGCACAGCAGCCGGAACAGCTGCGGGACGGGCGCGGTCCGGGTCGCGTCGGGGACCAGCACGAGGACCCGGCGGCCGGTGAGGTCCCAGCCCGCCAGCGCCTCGGCGACGATCGCGGCGACCTCGGCGTCGCTCAGCACGCCGAGGTCGCTCGTCCGGCCGTGACCCGTCACGGACACCGTCACACGCCCCCGTGGGCGGAGTACCCGCCGTCGACCGGGACCACGATCCCGGTGACGAACCGCGCCGCCGGGGAGCAGAGCCACACCACCGCGCCCACGAGGTCGCCGGGCTCGCCGAACCGGGCGAGCGGGGTGTGGTCGAGGATCCGCCGGCCGCGGGCGGTGGGCTCGCCGTCCTGGCCGACGAGCAGCGCCCGGTTCTGCTCACCCAGGAAGAACCCGGGCGCCACGGCGTTCACCCGCATCCCCGGGCCGTGCTTCGCCGCGAGGTCCACCGCCAGCCAGCGCGTGAGGTTCTCGACCGCCGCCTTCGCGGCCGAGTAGCCGACGACCCGGCTGAGTGGCCGGCTCGCCGCCATCGAGGAGACGGTGACGACGACCCCCCGGGCGGGGTCGCGGGCCGCCATCGCGGCGCCGAACACCGCGGTCGGCAGCACCGTGCCGAGCAGGTTGAGGTCCACCACGTCGCGCCACGCGGCCTCGGGGACGTCGAACACCGAGGCCCCCTCGGCCACGGTCGCCGCGGACAGGTTGCCCCCGGCGGCGTTGACGAGGACGTCCACGGCGCCCCACCGCTCCAGCACCGCCTCGCGCGCGCGCTCCAGGCCCGCCCGGTCCAGCACGTCCGCCCGCAGTGCCGTCGCCTCGCCCCCGGCCGCCGCGATCCCGGCCACGACCTCCCGGGCCACGGCCTCCCGCCGGCCGAGCACCCCGACCCGGGCACCGGCCGCGGCGAGCCCGCGGGCGATCTCGCCGCCCAGCACCCCGGTGCCTCCGGTCACCACGGCCACCTGTCCGGCGAGGGAGAACCAGCCGTCCGGGGCCCCGGCGCCGCTCACGCCGCACCGTCCAGCCGATAGGTCTCGCGAGCCGCGTCGTAGGCCAGGCGGCGCACCATCGCGTGGGCGTCCTCGTCGTCGACCACCCCGGTGACGAGCAGGCCCGCCACCCAGTCCGCCACCACCCGGCGCCACACGTCGTGGCGGGCCGGGATCGAGGCGAACGCCCGGGTGTCGTCGTTGAAGCCCGCGAGGTTGGCGACGCCGGCGGTCTCGACGACGCCGTCGAGGTAGCGGCGGATGCCGAGCGGGCTGTCGAGGAACCACCACGGCGGCCCGAGGAGCAGGGACGGGTAGTGGCCGGCCAGCGGGGCCAGCTCCCGGCTGTAGGTGCTCTCGTCCAGGCCGAACACAACCAGCCGGAACCGCGGGTCGGCGCCGTGGGCGTCGAGCAGCGGCCGGAGGTTCCGGGTCCACTCGGTGGCGACCGGGATGTCGGCTCCGCGGTCCGGGCCGAAGCGGCGGTGCACCGCCGGGTGGTGGTCGCGCAGGCTCCCGGCGTGCAGCTGCATGACGAGGCCGTCGGCGGCACTCATCCGCGCCATCTCCAGGAGCATGTGGGCCGTGAACGCCTCCGCGTCGCCGGGGTCGGGGCGGCCGGCGAGCGCCCGGGCGAGGACCGCCCCGGGATCGTCGAGGCGCTCCGTGCGCGGGCTGACGGCGGCGTGGTCGGTGGCCACGGCACCGTGGCGGCGGAAGTGCTCCCGGCGCTGCTCGAGCGCGGCGAGGAAGGAGCCGTGGTCGACGACGTCGATGCCGGACCCCTCCGACAGCCGGGCGACCTGGTCGAGCCAGTCCGGGGCGTCGAGGGCGAAGAGCGCGTCCGGGCGGAAGGTCGGCAGGACCCGTCCGCCCCACCCGCCGGCCGCGATCGCGGCGTGCCCGGCGAGGTCGTCGGTCGCCGCGTCGGTGGTGCACAGCACCTCGATGCCGAACCGGTCGTACAGGGCCCGGGGCGAATACCCGGGGTCGGTGAGCCGCTCGCACAGCTGGTCGTACAGCCGGTCGGCGCTGTCCGCCGACGGCTTCTCGGTGACGCCGAACACCTCGACGAGCTCGGCGGTCAGCCACAGCCCGCTGGGCGTGCCCCGGAACAGCGCGAAGTGCTCGCAGAACCGCCGCCACACGACCCGGTGGTCGGACTCGACCGGGGTGCCGTCGCGGGTGGGGACGCCGAGGTCGGCCATGTCCACCCCCTGGCTGGCCAGCATCCGCACGACGTAGTGGTCGGGGATGACGAAGAGGTCCGCAGGGCTGCCGAAGCGGGCATCGGGGTCCGCCAGCAGGGCGGGCGGGACGTGACCGTGCGGGCACACCAGTGGCAGTCCGGCCACCGCTGCCGACAGCTCGCGGGCGGCGGCGCGCCGCGACGGCTCGGGGTCGAACAGCCGGTCCGGGTCGAGCCGCCAGGCACCGGTCACGGGGCGGCCCCGGCGCGCTGGACCAGCGGCGCGACGTGGCGGGACAGGTGCCGCTCCAGGGCGGCGGCGTGGGCGTCGGGGTGGCGGCGCAGGACATCGTGCAGGCGAGAGCCGAGCGCAGGGTCCCGCAGCAGGGTGCCGTAGGTGACGTGGAGCACCTGCCGCTCGTCGTCGCGGTCCAGCAGCGCGGGCAGGGCGGCGTCGGCGACGTCGTCGGCGGCCGCCGTGCGCTCCAGCTCGGCCGAGACGTGGTAGCCGGCGCGGGCCTGCGCGAAGGCGGCCCGCGCCGCGCCGTACAGCTCCCGGAACAACGCCGGGTCGACCACGGCCACGGTCCGCAGCGCCTCCAGGTAGCTGGTGCCGGAGGTCTTGAGGTGCACCAGGCCGCCGGTGAGCTCGGCCGCCGGGCCGTAGAGGTCGAACTTGTCCGACCCGGAGTGCAGACTCAGCTTGTACGGCCCGAACCGGCGGGCCACGGCCGCGTGGGCAGCCAGCTCGGCGGTCAGCTCCGCGAGGTCGCCGCGGTAGCCGACGCCCTTCTCGAACGTGCCGACGAAGCGGGGGGCCACGCTCACCAGCGGGACGCCGAGCCGGGTGAGCTCGGCCACGAGATAGACGTGCTGGGCCGGGGTGGTGGGGGTGGCGGTCTCGTCCACGGCCAGCTCGACCTCGACGGGGCCGCGAGCCACCCCGGCCAGGTGCCGGTACAGCCGGGCGGCGTGGGCGACCGCGCGCCCGTACTTCACGGCGGCCAGCGCGACGGCGTCCGCGCCGAGATCGAGCCACCGGTCGCCCAGGTCGAGCCGGTCGGGGTACCGCCGCCGGAGGTCGCGCTCGGTGTCGGCGAGGTCCTGCCACGGCAGGGCGGCGAGCTCGGCGCCGGTGACGCGGCGTTCGTGGTCGGGCCGGGCGACCACGTGGTCGCCCGGGTCCAGGGTGAACATGGTGAAGCCGGCGGCGGCGAACTCCCCGACGTCGTCCTCGGTCTTGAGGTGGTCGGCGTCGGCGCCCACCGCGCCCCGCCACCCCGCGAGGAAGGTGCCGATCGTGGCGTCGTCCAGCACCTGCCGGGGGGTGCGGCCGGTGCGGGCGTTCTCCCGGGCCGACTGCTGGGCGAGGACCGGCCGGACGGCGTCGGTCACGTCGTCGCCGGCACCGGCGGCCCGCATCGCCCGGACGTGGCCGGGGGTGGCGAGGCCGAGCCGGTCACCGAGGCCGACCGAGGTCGCCAGGCCGAGCGGGCGAGGCGCCAGCCCCGGGACGGCGTCGCGGAGGAACGCGGCACCGCGGGAGTCGGCGGCGCCCACCACCAGGGTGGCGGTCCCGAGGATCGTGTCCTCGATGACCGCGGTCTCCCCGTCGATGCCCGGCGGCACGTCGACCCCGGCGGGCACCAGCAGGGCGAGCCGGGGGACGGGGTCCCCGGTCGCACCCACCTCGACCCCGTGGGGCAGGACCCGCACCGAGGCCGGACGGACGTCGAGATTACGCAGCCCGGGCAGGCGCGGCCCGCCCCTCGCCCCGGCTCCGGTCGCGCGTGTCACGTCGGTGGTCATGGGTCCCGGCTCCCTGTCGTCGGCGGTCACGGTTCGAACCGCACGTCGTGGACGTGCAGGCCGAGGTCGATGCGGGCGTGCTCCCAGGCCCCGGCCGCGTCGGCCAGGCGGTGACCGTTGACGACCACCCCGGCGAAGCGGACCCCGACCAGCGGGTACTGCGCGTCGTAGCCGGACAGGACGGGCCCACCGGCGGGGTTGTACGACGTGCGGTTGTCCCGCGGGTGGTAGTCGGGGGCCACCACGTCGCGGAACGTGAGGCCGGTCATCCGCCCAGGCCGCCGGTCATACCCGGCACGCAGCTGGACGGCCTGCTCGACGAGGTGGTCGACGCCGTCCACCAGGACGCCCTTGAAGCCGATCCGGGCGTAGGCGCCCCCGTCGCGCATGACGAGCGACATCGCCCGGTCCGAGTCCAGCACCGTGTTGTCGATGAAACGGACGTCGGAGACGAGCTCGGCGTTGGACTCGGTGCCGACCTTGAGGGCAGCGCAGCGGGTGAGGTACACGCCGTCGCGGACCAGGACCCGGCGGACATCGCCGGCCGGCGAGCGTCCGCCCGGGTCGCCGTTGCGGGTGGCCTTGACGCAGACGGCGTCGTCGCCGGCGTGGACGAAGAGGCGGTCCACGAGGACCTCGCTCGAGGAGTCGATGTCGATCCCGTCGGTGTTGAGCAGCGAGGCGTCGTTGAGGATCCGGACCCCCTCGACGCGCACCCGGGTCGAGTCGAGCACGTGGGTGTTCCAGGCCGCGGAGTCGCGGAGCACGACGTCGCGGATCGTCACGTCGTGCGAGCGGGAGACCCGGACCAGGTTGCTGGTGCGTCCCGCGGCCCGGAGCCGCACCCCGTCGCCGTCGACGACCCCCCGGCCCACGATCCCGGCGTCGTGCACGCCGTCGAGGTGGATCAGCCGGCTGTGGGTGAAGTGCTCGCCGTACGTCGCCGGCCCCTCGGTCCGGCCGGGGTCCACCGGGTGGTCGGCCGGGTCCCCGGTGCCCTGCAGCAGGGCGCCGGCCGCCACGTGCAGCGTGACGCGGCTGCGCAGGCGGAGCGTGCCGGTCCGGTAGATCCCGGGCGGCAGGTGCAGGACCCCGCCGCCCGCGGCGGCGACCGAGTCGAGGGCCCGCTGCAGGGCCTCGGTCTCGACGCCCGCCCCGTCGCCGACGGCGCCGTGCCGCCGGACGTCGACCACGCCGGGGTCCGCCGGGTCGGGCGCACCCGACTCCGGGGCCTCCGCGAAGAGGACGAGCCGCCGGCCCCGGTCGGCGTCGACGACCCAGGTCCCGGGCCGATCGAGGGTGAACCGGAGCACCCGCCCCCGCCCGCCCGGAGCCGCCCCGGGACCAGGTGGCCGGGGCCGGACCCGCCAGGCCGCCTCGCCGCCGGCCGCCCGCTCGACGACCACCCGGACCACGCCGGCCAGGGCGACGCGGGCGAAGGAGAGGTCCCGCCAGTCCTCGACGGGCACGGCGACGTCCTCGACGGTGACCGCGAAGGCCTGGCTGCGCACCGCACCGGGCACCGGGGGCGCCACCTCGACCAGTCCGGTGGCCGTCCGCACCGTGGTCACGGCGCGCCCGCCGCCGACGCGACCAGCACCTGGCCCCGGATCCCGGCCGCGGCCCGCGACAGCAGGAAAGCGGCGGGCCCGCAGGCCCCGGCCCCGGATACCGCCCGCCGGCGGTTTCTGCGCCGACACATGCTTTGCCTGAAACGCGGAATATACGCAAGAACAACAACATGTAGTAGTAGTGATCCAAAAGAAGTCTTTATTCCGACTGCCGACCATGTTCGCTAGTCGTAGTTAGTAGCGTCATGAAACAAAAAGGGGTT
>JBHJOJ010000007.1:0-3321 GCA_050329835.1 Kineosporiaceae bacterium
GGGGGCCCCGGGGCCCGCGGGTCCCGGCGTGCCCGGTCCCGGCGGCCCGGGCACGGGCGCCGGGGGACGAGAGGTGGTGGACGGCCCGGGCGGACTGCGGCTGGTACGGGGAACGACGACCTTCACCGGGGTCACCGCGTCCCTGTGGGACCGCACGGGATGCGACGCGGGGTGCTCCTGGACGGCGCTCTGACCCGCGCCGACGGCGGGCCGCCGTGCCCCCCGAGGGGACCTCACGGGCCCAGGGGTGCCGTGGCCTCGGCCCGGACGACCAGCGGGATCCCGCCCGACCAGGTGTCGAGCACCGGTGACACCACGGGCAGGCGGGCGCGGCCGGTGAGGACGACGACCGCGCTCAGGCCGTCGGGCGAGCCGGTTCCCGGGGCCACGCGGGCACCGGTGCGGGCGGCCGCCGGGGAGGCCGCGACCACGGTGGCCGCGGCGTCGCCGACGGTGGCGTCGGTGAGCGGGACCGCCGCGAGCTCCCCGCCCGCGTCGAGGGCCGCGTAGTAGCCGGGCCGGTCGACCGCGTCGGCGGCGTCGAGCGCCGCCGCGTCGGCGACCGCGAGCAGCTGCTTGCGCTGCAGGTACACCGAGGAGGCCCCGGCCACGACCGTGACGAGCAGCAGCGCGACCACGGCGTAGCCGATGGTCAGCAGCAGCACCGAGCCGTCGTCCGTCCGCGGCGGCGTCGCGGCGCCGTCGCCACCGGGGCCCGCGGGCGTGCTCATGGCGGCTGCGTCGCGCGGAACTCGTCGACGGTACCGACGTGGGTGGCCGACACCGGGATCCCCGCCGCCGCGTCACCCGGCAGGACCGCCGGCAGGCCCGGCAGCGGGACCGTGACCTCGACCGTCACCGTGACCCGCCCGCCGGGCGTCAGGCACCCGCCCGGCGGGCAGGTGACGTCCGTGGCGTCGTCCGGGTCGACGTCGAACCCCTGGTCGGACAGGGCGTAGCCGACGAGGGAGCGTGCGGCGGCGAAGCCGTCGCCCTCGGTGTCGGCGGAGGTGATCGCGCGCGCGGCCGCTCGGGACGCGGCCTCGGTGGCGAGCACGCCGGCCTGTACTCGCCCGACGGCCAGGACGAGGTACAGCGTCGGGACCAGCAGGAGGAGGCCGACCGTGACGAACTCGACCACCGCGCTGCCCCGGTCGCCGCGACGGCGCCCGCGGCCGGCGCCCGGAGCGCGCCTCATGCGCCCTCGCGGAGCGCCCGGCCCCGCACCTCCAGCGACCGCGGCCCCAGCAGACCCAGGACGGGCAGCGGGGCCCGCACGGTGACCACGACGACCTCGCCGCCGGGCACCGGCGTCGTGGCCACCGAGACGTCCTCGGCGTGGGCGGGCGTCAGCGCGGCGCCGGCGAGGTCGCGGGTGCGCACCGCCCCCTCCCCGGGCTGCCGCCCGGCGAGCGCACCCAGCCGGGCGCCCTCGCCCGCCGCGTCGGTCAGCGTGGTGCGGACGTGCAGTGCCAGGGCGACCTGGACGACCCCGAGGAACACCAGCGTCAGCAGCACCGAGACCAGGGCGAAGTCGACGGCCGCGGACCCGTCCTGGCCACGCGTCAGGGCCCGGTGACCCCGGACACGGCCTCGCTGAACACCTGCGTCAGCTGCGGTCCCGCCACCGCCCACAGCGCCACCACGAGACCGGCCGTCATGAGCGTGACCAGCACCCATCCAGGGACGTCGCCGCGATCCGTCCTCGCCCGTCGACTCATGCTCACTCGTTCCCCTTCGTGACTGTTCGTGATGGATCGGGCACATCGTGCCGAGGTCCCGGCGTGAGCACGAGGCGCCGTGGCGTGCCTCACGCCGCCGTCCGGCCGCCACCGTCCTCAGTACTCCAGCCGCAGCGCGACCAGGCCCGGGTAGACGGCGAACAGGACCGTGACCGGGAGGACAAGGAATACGACCGGAATCATCATCGCGATCTCCTTGCGGCCGCCCGACTCCAGGAGCCGACGGCGTCCGAGCTCCCGGACGTCCTGCGCCTGCGCGCGGAGCACCTCGGCGAGCGGGGTGCCGCGCTCGACCGCGACCGTCACGCCGTCGACGAAGCGGGCGAGCGGGGGCAGGCTGGTGCGGTCCGCCAGCCCTTCGAGGGCCTCGACGAGGGACGCGCCGGCGCGCGCGGCGGCCAGGGTGCGCCGCAGTTCGGCCGACAGCTCCCCCGAACACGTCGACGCCACCCGCTCGAGGGCGCCGACGGCCCCCTCGCCCGCGCCGACGGACAGGGCGAGGAGCTCGGCCACCGTGGGGAACTCCTGCATCATGCGGTCCTCGCGGCGCCGGACCTGCCAGGTGAGGGCCTGGTCGCGGAGCAGGACGGCGGACACGGTGGCGATGACGACGATCGCCAGCATGGGCACCGGGGCGACCCCGCGGACGGCTGCGACGGCGAGCGCCGCCCCCGTCCCGACGCCCAGGCCCGCGACTCCCCACACCACCTGTTCGGCCCGGAACTGCTCGACCGTCGTCCCGGTGCCGGTCTGCTCCAGGCGCCGGCGGACGGTCCCCGGACCGCCCGAGATGCGTTCCACCCACCGCACGCCGTCCGCCATGACGGGGGCCAGGAGCCGCTCGACGGCGCTCTGGCGGCCGACGGGCGCCCGGGGTCCGGTGACGTCGGCGAGGTAGGGCTCGAGCCGGTCGACGAGGTCGACCGTGCGCCGCCAGGGCACCCCGGCGACGACCAGCCAGAGACCGGCACCGAGTCCGGCGCCGAGCAGGGCACCTAGGGCCGGGGTGGCGCTCGCGCTCACCGGAGCACCCGGTCCTCGTCCGGCAGCCGCCCGAGCCGGATCATGAGCCGGTAGGCGACCACGCCGAGGACGGCCCCCACGGCCAGGACGGCCACCCCCTCCGGCCTGTTGTAGGCGGCGAGCGCCCCCGGCCGGGTGGCCAGCAGCGCGAGGACCAGCCACGGCGCCGCGACGGCGAGCCGGGCCGCGGCCACCGTCCAGGACTGGCGGGCCTCGATCTCGCCCCGGGTCCGCAGGTCCTCCCGCAGGAACGCCGACAGGGTGCGCAGCAGCCGGCCCAGATCCGACCCGCCGACCTCACGGGTGATGCGCAGCGCCTCGACCAGGCGGTCGGCTACGGGGTCCGCGAGCGACTCCTTGAGCGCCGCCAGCGACTCCGAGAAGCGGCCAGTCGCCCGGTAGTCCCGGGCGAACCGGGCGAACGGCCGGCGCAGCGGCTCCGGGCCGCGCTCGGCGACCTGGGCCAGGGCCTCCGGGAGCGACAGTCCCGCCCGGACGGCGGACGTCAGGTTGTCGACGACGTCCGGCCACAGCTCGCGCAGACCCGCGCGGCGGC
>JBHJOJ010000008.1:0-6574 GCA_050329835.1 Kineosporiaceae bacterium
CGGGGGGGGTCAGGGGGTGAGGATGACCTCGCTGGCGATGGGGGTGAAGTCCTGGGACAGGAAGGCCCGCAGGGAGCGGGCGTTGCCGGGGGAGACGGCGGCGAAGACGGGCTCTCCGAGCGGTACGAGGGCGCGGGCCTCCGTGATGAGGGCGCGGCCGGTCCCGGTTGGTGCACCCGGGGCCGCTGCCACGGACATCTCCGTCCGCCCCGCCAGCCCGTGGGCGAGCGTCACCAGGCCGCGGTCGTCGCCGTGCACGGTCACCTCGGTGCGCAGGTCCGCCGCGTACCGGACCCGGGGATGGTCGTCGAGGTCGGCCCGCCGGGGCAGCGTGCCGCCGCCCGTCCCCGCGGACACCAGCGTGACGTCCAGCACCCCCACCCGCCCCCCCGGGCCTGCGAGGTGTGTGAGGACCCGCGGATCGGTGGCCCCGCCGAGGCCGTCCAGGGCGGTCGCCGCGATCCCTTCCCACGGCAGGTCGGTCGCGATGACGGCGTGGCCGGTGAACGAGACGACCGCGGACCGCCCCCCGGGCAGCCCGTCGACGTGCGTGACGCCGCCGTCGGCGACGGGGAAGTCGCCCGCGGCGGCGTCCAGCAGGTACGGCAGCAGGGGATGCACGACGTCAGCGTGCCGCCCCGGGGCGGGTCAGCGGTCCAGCCTCCGCGCCACGTGGGCGAAGGCGCGTTCCCGGCTGACGGTCGGCGCATGCGGGTCGATGAGGAGGTCGACGACGTGAGTGTTGAGGCCGGCGTCGCGGGCGGCGACGGCCAGCTCGACGAGCTGGGGAACGGCCGCTTCGGGACCGCGGTCGGCCAGCAGCGTGGCGAGGTCCCCGAGCCGGCGGCGGGTCCACGCCGCTGCGCCCCGGGTGGCGCCCTCACGGCGGGTCGCCGTGCCGGGCTGGAGCATCGAGGTGTTCGTCATGTCTTCGACGGTAGACCGCTCAGTTGATAAGGAAAAGCGATGTTTAGCGATCGACTCGATCGCGTATCGTGATGGACATGACCGGCTTCGCGGACGTCGACATCCGCCACCTCCAGGCCCTGCGCGCGGTCGCGGCCGAGGGCTCCTTCGGCCGTGCCGCCCGCAGCCTGGGCTTCAGCCAGGCGGCCATCAGCCAGCAGATCGCCGCGCTGGAGAAGGCGCTGGACGTCCCCCTCTTCGACCGCCCTGGCGGCCCCCGGGCGGTCCGCCTGACCCCGGCGGGCAGCTTGGTGCTGCGTCACTCGGAGGCGGTCCTCGACCGGCTCGCCGCCGCGACCGCCGAGCTGGCCGAGCTGCGGGCCGGGACGGGCGGCCGCCTGGTCGTCGGCACGTTCCAGTCGGTCGCGGTCCGGTTGCTGCCGGGCCTGGTGGCCCGCCTCAAGGCCGAGAGTCCCGACCTCGACATCCGGGTCGAGCAGGTGGACGAGAACGAGGCCGTCGTCCGCGGTCTGCGCGACGGCAGCCTCGACGTCGCCTTCGTCGAGGCCGACGTCGGCGAGCCGGGCATCGCCACCGACCTCGTGCTGCGGGACGCCTTCGTCGTGCTGCTCCCGGCCGGGGACCCGACGGCGGCGGACCTGGGGCCGGACCAGCCCTACCCGCTGGAGCGCCTCGCCGACCGGCCGATGATCGGCCAGGGGCACTGCTCCGCGGTCCGCCAGCTCGAGGCCTCGCTCGGCATGATCGGCCTCGCGCCCCGCTACGTCTTCCGGACGATGGACAACGGCTCCATGCAGGCGATGATCAAGGCCGGGGTCGGGGTCGCCGTCACCCCGCTGCTGGCGGTCGACGAGTCCGACCCCGCGGTCGACGTCCGCCTCACCGACCCGCCGCTGCCGATGCGCGACGTCCTCGTCGCCCGTCGCACCGGGGTGCACGCCGTCGCGGCGGCCGACCGGCTCGCCGCGCTCGCCGTCGAGGCCGGCGGCGGTCGGGAGCTGGCTCCCGACACGATGCACCGGCTCGCACTGGTCGGCTGACCCTCGCATGTCGCTGAGCGTGAGCCAGCACGGGAGCGGCGTTCGTGAGACGACCCTGGCGCGTCGTCACGCCTCGTGGCCGGGAACGCGGAACTCAGGAGACGGGAGCCTCTGTCGGCACCATCACGACCTCCAGGTCGGCTGCCCATTCCGGTGAGATGCCGGCTGCCAGGCCGGCGTACGTGCTCATGGCATCGACGTCCGTGGCCAGCAACCACGATCCCCCCGACACGTAGTCGGCCCGCCACGACCCGGCCAGGTAGCGCCTCAAGGGCAGACGCAGCGTGTCGCAGCGGCGGAGACCCACGTCCTGGAGCGACGCCGGCTCGGGAGGCCGCCAGTCCCCGTATCCCTCCCATCGAGCGACGTCCACGACGTCGTCTGCGCTCAGGTGGGAGGCAGCGGCGAGATCCGTGATGAGGGCGTCGTGCGTCGTGGCGGCGAAGGGGCCGCTCTCCGGCTCGGCATCAACTCCGTCGGGGAGTCGTCCGGAGTGAGGGCGGGCACCGCTTGCGTCGAACCATGAGCCGGTGGCGCGGTCGAAGGAGCGACCGGTGAGTTCTGTCACCTGAGACCAGGTCAGAGGTGACATGACGTCGTCGGGTCGCCGACGGCCGGCTGGGTGCAGGACCCGGACGCACATCGACCATCGGGTTCCGAGAAGCCCGGCGACCGTCTCGAAGGCGTCCCCGCTCGCGGGCGGCAGCACAGCTCGACCCTACGTCCTGATGAAGCGGACGCCCCGTTCCGGAAGACGACCTCGATCACCCGGGACTGCCCCCCGTGGGCCGGGGTGTCTACCGTGGGGACGTGAGCACGCCAGCCCCCCCGGCCGACCCGATCGCGACCCTCGTCGGCACCGGCCTGCTGGACGATGTCGAGACCGACATCCAGCGCACCGTGCGCCGCTTCGCCGACGAGGCGCTGCGCCCCCAGCTCGCCGAGTGGTACGAGGCGGGCACGATCCCGGCCCGCGACCTCGGCAAGCAGTTCGGGGCGATGGGGCTGCTCGGCATGCACCTGGAGGGGTACGGCTGCGCCGGCACCAACGCCGTGAGCTACGGCGCCGCCTGCCTGGAGCTGGAGGCCGCCGACTCCGGGGTGCGCAGCTTCGTCTCGGTCCAGGGCTCGCTGTCGATGTACTCGATCCACCGCTGGGGATCCGAGGAGCAGAAGCAGCAGTGGCTGCCCCGCCTCGCGGCCGGCGAGGCGATCGGCTGCTTCGGCCTCACCGAGGCCGACCACGGCAGCGACCCCGCCGGGATGCGCACGGTCGCCCGCCGGGACGGCTCGGACTGGGTGCTCGACGGCTCCAAGATGTGGATCACGAACGCCCCGGTGGCCGATGTCGCGACGATCTGGGCGCAGACCGACGAGGGGATCCGCGGGTTCCTCGTCCCGACGGCGACCCCCGGCTTCACCGCGCCCGAGGTGCCGCGCAAGATGTCGCTGCGGGCATCGATCACCGGCGAGATCGTGCTCGACGGGGTCCGGCTGCCCGGCGACGCCGCCTTCCCCGAGGTCCGGGGCCTCAAGGGGCCGCTGTCGTGCCTCAACGAGGCCCGGTTCGGCATCGTCTGGGGGGCGGTCGGGGCGGCCCGGGACTGCCTGGAAACCGCGATCGCGTACTCGACGGCGCGCGAGCAGTTCGACCGGCCGATCGCCGGGTTCCAGCTCACCCAGCAGAAGCTCGCCGACATGGCGCTCGAGGTCGCCAAGGGGTACCTGCTCGCGGTGCGGCTCGGGCGGCTCAAGGACGACGGCCTCGCCCGGCCCGAGATGGTGAGCGCCGCCAAGCTCAACAACGTCCGGGAGGCGATCGAGGTGGCGCGCACCGCGCGCACCATCCTCGGCGGCAGCGGCATCACCCTGGACTACCCGGTGATCCGCCACGCCATGAACCTCGAGTCAGTGCTCACCTACGAGGGCACCAGCGAGATCCACACCCTGGTCGTGGGCAAGGCCCTCACCGGACTCGACGCCTTCCGCTGACCCGCGCGCCGGGGCTCAAGAGGGCAGGACCGGCGGTCCGGACGGGTACACCGGCGGCGTCGCCGAGTACCGCACGGGATGCCTCACCTGACGGGAGGCCGCGGTTCCGGCGCCCGCGGGGAGGTCGATCACCGGGTCCAGCCCGAGCAGCCCGGCCAGCCGCACCGCCTCGGCCACGTCGTTGACCGGCCCGCACGGCACGCCGCGGGCGACCAGCCGCTCCACCCACTCCCCGACCGGTGCCGTGGCCAGCGCGTCCGCGAGCAACCGGGCCAGCCCGTCCCGGTGGGTCACCCGCGCCGGATTGGTCGCGAAGCGCGGGTCGGCGGCCAGACCCGGGTGACCGATCTCCTCGCACAGCGCGGCGAACTGCCGGTCGTTTCCGACGGCCACGGCAAGTGTGCCGTCGGCGGCGGGCAGCGTCTCGTACGGGGCGATCGACGGGTGGCGGTTGCCCATCGGCGCCGGCACCACCCCGGCGTCGAGGAACCCTGACACCTGGTTGACCAGCGCGGACAACAGCGAGGTCAACAGCTCCACCTCGATCCGCTGCCCCTGGCCGGTGGCGTCCCGGTGGCGCAGCGCGGCGAGGATCCCGGTCACCGCGTGCAGGCCGGTGACGACGTCGACGAGGGCGACGCCGACCTTCGTCGGGTGGGCGGCGTCCGGGCCGGTCACGCTCATGAGGCCGCCGACGGCCTGGACGAGCAGGTCGTACCCGGGCATCGCGGCGCCGGGCCCGGCCCCGAAGCCGGTGATCGAGCAGTACACGAGCCGGGGGTTGAGCGCGGACGCCGCCTCCCACCCCAGCCCCAGCCGGTCGAGGGAGCCCGGGCGGAAGTTCTCGACCAGCACGTCGGCCCGGCGCACGAGGGCGCGGGCCGCGGCGAGCCCCTCGTCGGTGGCGAGGTCCCAGGCGACCGACCGCTTGCCCCGGTTGACGCCGCGGAAGTAGGTGCTGACGCCGTCGGCGTACGGCGGGCCCCAGGCGCGCGTGTCGTCCCCGTGGCCCGGCCGTTCGACCTTGACGACCTCGGCCCCGAGGTCGGCCAGCAGCATGGTGGCGTAGGGACCGGCGAGGACGCGGCTGAAGTCGGCCACGACGACCCCCGCCAGCGGCGGCGGCGCGGCGGGCTCGGGCGGCGCGGCGGGCTCGGGCGGCTCGGGCGGCGACGACGGCGGGGGCGCCACGGCGAGGATGGTGCCAGGCCGGGTGCCGGGCCCGCGACGTAGCCTGCCCCCGTGAGCGGCGCCCCCCCGGCCCCCGTCGACCCGGCGGGCCCCGTCGACGCGGTCGGCGGGGCCCCGGACCACGACGTCCGGGCGGTGCTGGCGATCGCCCCGTTCCGCCGGTTGTGGGCGGTGCTGGCCGCGTCCTCCTTCGGCGACTGGCTGGGGCTGCTCGCGACGACGACCCTCGCCGCCTGGCTCGCGGGCCTGCAGGAGGGGGCGAGCACCGAGGCCGGGCTGGCGGTGGCCGCCGTGCTCGCGCTGCGGCTGGCCCCGGCCCTGCTCCTGGGGCCGGTCGCGGGGGTCGTGGCGGACCGTGTCGACCGCCGGGTGGTGCTGGTCGTCGGGGACGTGCTGCGGGGGCTGCTGTTCCTCTCGGTCGTCGCGGTGGGGGAGCTGTGGTGGCTGCTGGTCGCGACGGTCCTCATCGAGATGGTGGGCATCTTCTGGCTGCCCGCCAAGGACGCCATGGTCCCCACGCTGGTGCCCCGGCACCGGCTGGAGGCCGCCAACCAGGTCGGCGTCGTCGCCACGTACGGCACCGCCCCCCTCGCGGCGCTGGTCTTCGCCGGAATCGGGGCCGCCGTGACGGCGGCCCAGGGTGAGGCGGGCCGCCTGGTGGCGGTCGACATCGCGCTCGTGGTCAACGCCATGACGTTCCTCGTGGCGGGCGCCGTCGTGGCGACCCTGCCGTCGCCCGCGCGCCCGGCGGCCGGGGCGGGCGGCTCGGTGTGGGCCGACGTGGTCGAGGGGTGGCGGTTCGTCGTGCGCACGCCCCTGATCCGGGGGCTGGTCGGCGGCATGGTCGGGGCGTTCGCCGCCGCCGGGACGGTCATGGGGCTCGGCATCCTCTACGCCGACGCGCTCGGTGCCGGCCAGGCGGGCTACGGGGTGCTGTTCGGGGCCGCGTTCCTCGGCATGGCGCTGGGGGTGTGGCAGGCGCCGCGGTCGCTGCGCGGGGTCGACCGCAGGCGGCTGTTCGGCACCGCGATCGTCGTGGCGGGGCTGTTCCTGCTGCTGGCCGGTCTGAGCCCGCACATCGCCGTGTCCACGGTCGCGGCCCTCGGCCTCGGCGTCGGTGCCGGGACGGCGTGGGTGACCGGCCTCACCCTGCTCGGCGGGGAGGTCGACGACGCCGTCCGCGGCCGCACCTTCGCCTTCGTCCAGACCGCGATCCGGGTCGTCCTGCTCGCGGTGCTGGCGGCGGCGCCGGCCCTGGCGGCACTGCTGGGGCAGCGCTCCGCGGGGGGCCTCTCGTTCTCCGGCCCCGGGCTGGTGCTTGCCGGTGCCGGCGTGCTGGCCGTCGCGGTGGGGGTGCTGGCCCGGGCCGCCATGGACCCACCCCGCTCCTCGGGCCCGGACCGGTCGTCCCGACCCGCCCGCCC
>JBHJOJ010000009.1:0-58483 GCA_050329835.1 Kineosporiaceae bacterium
CGGGCGCGGCGACCGGCGCCCCGTCCCGGCCGGCCGGCGACTCCTCGCCCGGCGCGCCGTCGTGCCCGGCGAGGGCGGTGGACAGCCGGTGGGCGACCGACTCGACCTCGTCGCGGCGCTCGGTCCAGGCCTCCGACACCGCCGCCAGGACCTGCCGGAACGACGGCATGCCGTGGCGGGGCTCGGGGGGGAAGTAGGTGCCGGCGTGGAAGGGACGCCCGTCCGGGGTCAGGAACACGGTCATCGGCCACCCGCCGTGCCCCGTGAGCGCCGTCGTGGCCTGCATGTACACGGCGTCCACGTCGGGCCGCTCCTCGCGGTCGACCTTGACGCTGACGAAGCGGGCGTTCATGTCCCCGGCCGTGTCGGGGTCGTCGAACGACTCGGACGCCATCACGTGGCACCAGTGGCAGGCGGCGTAGCCGACGCTCAGCAGGACGGGGACGTCCCGGCGGCGGGCGTCGGCGAACGCCTCGGGCGACCACTCCCACCACTCCACCGGGTTGCCGGCGTGCTGCTGCAGGTAGGGGCTGGTCGACCGGGCGAGCCGGTTGGGCATGGGAACCTCCGCGTCGTGGGGCACGGGCAGCCTGACCCGTCACCGGTGGCCGCCGCCACCCGGGGGCGGACGGGGCGGCGGATCAGCCCGGGTCGCGGACCGCGACGGCCACGGTGTCGAGGGCCGGTCGATCGGCGCCGGGGACCGGGCGGCAGCGCACCTCGCAGAGCTCGACCCGCAGTCCCAGATCGGTCATGGCCTGCCGGGTTTCCTCCGGGTTCCACAGGACCGAGAGGTCGCGCGGACCGCCGGTTCCCGACTCGAGGTTGGCCGTGTCGTGGGCGACCACGACGAGGCGACCGCCGGGGCCGAGGGACGCTGCCGCGGTGGCCAGCGCACGCCGCCGCTGGACCTCGGACACCTGGAGGTAGCAGATCAGGGCGAGGTCGTACGGCCGCGGGCCCGGGTCCCAGGTGAGGACGTCGGCGACCTCGGCGGCCAGCGGCACGCCCGCCGTCGCGGCCTGGGCCGCGGCCCGGTCGAGGGCGACGGCCGAGAAGTCGACGGCAGTGACCTCCCAGCCCCGCCCCGCCAGCCAGAGGGCGTTGCGACCCTCACCGGCGGCGAGGTCGATGGCCCGGCCGGGGGGCAGCGCAGCGCACAGCTCGGCGACGAACACGTTCGGGGTGGCGGACCACTGCCGGCCGGCGGCGTAGCGCTCGTCCCACGCGGCGGAGTCCACCCGAGGAGTATCCCGGGCGCGACTCCCCGCTCGCGTCCCCCGGCGGCCCCCGGACCGGCGCCGGTCAGCCGGACCGCTGGCGCGGGATCCCCGGGGGGCGCGGCTCGCCGCCCGGTCCCTCGCCCGCGCCGGCGGCCCGGGTGACGACTTCGCCCAGGTCGACCCAGCCGAGCAGGCCGCCGGTCTCGTCGACGACGGCCAGGGGCGCCCAGCGCTCCGGCTCCGGGCGGGCCAGGGCGCGGCGCAGGACGTCCCCCACCGGCAGATCGTCGCGGATCACGGTCGCCGGGGCGGTGAGGAGCTGCCCGGCGTGGCCGCGCCACACCATCGCGGCCGGACGGCCGTCGAGGTCGCGCACCACCCAGACCTCCGGGCCGGCCGCGAGCAGCGAGCTGTCGCCGAAGGGCCGCACCAGCGGGCTCACGCTCTCGTCGGCGCGGACCCGGCGCGAGACCGCCCGGATCCACTGGCGGACCTCCGTGGCGACCGGCTGCCAGGGCTCCGCCGGGACGCCGAGGAAGTACCCCTGGCCCAGCGGCACGCCGAGGCGGACCAGGGCCTCGCACTCGGCGTAGGTCTCGACGCCCTCGGCCAGCAGCACGGCCCCGAGACGGACCGACAGGTCGCGCAGCGACCGGACGAGCTCCTGCCGGCGGCGGTCGGAGCCGACGCCGGCGATCAGCCGACGGTCCAGCTTGACGATCTCGGGGCCGACCGCGAGCAGCTGGGCCAGGCCCGCGTACCCGCTGCCGACGTCGTCGACGGCGACGAGGGCGCCGCGGGCGCGCAGGGCGGCCAGGGCGTCGGCCAGCTCCGGTGTCGGCTCGGCGCCCGAGTGCTCGGTGAGCTCGACGACGACCCGTTCGAGGTCGACGTCCAGCACCTCGCGCACCCGGGGGTCGGCGAGCACCTCGGGCCCGACGTTGACGGTGACGAACATCCGGTCCGGCACCCCGGCGCGGATCTCCAGGGCGCGGGTGAGGACCGCGACGGTGAGGTCGGCGGCCAACCCGAGCCGCGCCGCCGCGGCGAACCACCGGTCCGGCGGCGGGGTCGTGGCCAGGTCCCCGTCGGCGGCGGCGTCCGGCCAGCCGAACCGGCTCAGCAGTTCGTAGCCCGCCACGTCCCCCGTGGTGAGGTCGACGATGGGCTGGGCGGCGAGGTCGAGCGGGGCGTGGCCGCCGAGGACGGCGGTCAGCAGCTCCTCCCACGACGCGCGCACAGCCGGGGCCGTCGCCGCCGCGGCGGGGGCCCCGGGGGACGTCGACGCCGGAGGAGGTGGCACCGGTGCATCGTGGCAGCGGGCCGCGCCGCACGGGACGGGAGTCCGTCAGGTCCCGAACGAGCGTGTCGCGCTGCTCGTCACGACCTGTCCCCTGCCTCGCCGTCCCGGTCGGCGTGCTCCCCGGCGTGCTCCTCCCCGGCGGCCTCGCGACGGGCGGCCTCGCGGTGGCGCAGGCGCCGGACACGACGGTTCATGTCACGGATGAGCAGGATGACGGCCGCGGCGAGCAGGAAGATCGCGACGAATCCCGCGATGCCCGGCCCGATGAGCTCGTCCGGGGGACGGCCGGGGTCGCCGGCCGGGGTCGGCTCGGCGAGCGCGGCCGTCACCGCCACTGCCTGCCCCCCGCTCACCGGGCGACGGCCGCGGGACGGCGGATGCCGGCGAAGAGGTCGTCCTCCGGCTCCGCCGGGCGGACGTCCCCCACCAGCGACCGCGCCAGCTCGTAGTCCTCGGTGGGCCACAGCTCCTGCCGCTCGGCCAGCCCCAGGACGAACCACATGCCCTCGGGGTCGACCTGGGTGGCGTGGGCGAGCAGCGCCCGGTCCGCGACGTCGAACCAGTCGGCGCACGGGACGCGGGTGGTGACGGTCCGCTCGGGCCAGTCGTCGCGGCGCTGCAGCCACTCGACGAAGGGGGACTCGCGCCCGGCGGCCACCAGCGCCTCGTGGTAGGCGACGACCTTCGCCCGCGAGAAGGTCGCGTGGTAGTAGAGCTTGATCGGCTGCCACGGCGCCGGACCGCCGCCGGGCGCCGGGTAGCGGTCGGGGTCGGCCGCGGCCTCGAACGCCTCGACGCTCACCCGGTGGGTCATGATGTGGTCGGGGTGCGGGTAGCCGCCGTTCTCGTCGTAGGTGGTGACGACGTGGGGACGGAACCGGCGGACCAGGTCGACCAGCGGCGCCGCGGCGACCTCCAGCGGCAGGGTCGCGAAGGAGCCCTCGGGCAGCGGCGGCGGCGGGTCGCCCTCCGGCAGCCCCGAGTCGACGAAGCCCAGCCACTCGTGGCGGACGCCGAGGACGCGGGCCGCCTCGGTCATCTCCCGCCGGCGCACCCCGGCCAGGTCGCCCAGGACGGCCGCGTCGTCGCGCAGCCGCGGGTTGAGGATGTCGCCGCGTTCGCCGCCTGTGCACGTGACGACGAGGACCTCGACGCCCTCGGACACGTAGCGGGCGACCGTCGCGGCGCCCTTGCTGGCCTCGTCGTCGGGGTGCGCGTGGACGGCCATGAGGCGCAGCGGGCCGCCGTCGGCGGTCGCGGCGGCCGGGGATGGGGTGGTCACGGCCGACATTGTGACGCCGCGGCATCCTGGGTCCGTGACCGACCGGGACCGGGAAGCGCCGCAGACGCCGGGAGCCGCGGCCGAGCCGGGTCCGGCGCCGGCCGACGACGACGTCGCGGCCCGGTACGCCGGGCCCCGGGCGGGGGCCGGGGCACGTCGCCGGCTGACGGTGGCGGCGGCCGCCGCGGCGGTCGTCCTGCTGCTCGTCCTCGGCTGGTTCGCGTTCGCCGTCCTCGATCGGGACGTGCGGTGGCAGACCGTGACGTTCGAGGTCACGGGTCCGGAGCGGGTCGAGGTGACCTTCGAGGTGTACGGGCGCGCCGGGGACCGGGTCCGCTGCCTGGTGCGGGCGACGGCCGACGACTTCGCCGACGTCGGCCAGCGCGAGGTCGACCTGGGACCGCTGCCCGCCGGCGGGGACCTGCGGGTGACGACGACGGTGCGGACGATCGCCCCCGGGGCGAACGCCGGCGTGCGGACGTGCGCCGTGCTGCCCGACGCACTATCCTGACCGCTCGCCCGCACGCCCCGGGGCGCAGTGGCTTCGGCCGTGACCGTCCGGCGGCGCTGGCGGCGTCGTGACGAACCGGCCCCTCGCCCGGCCCACGCCCATGTCGATCGCACGCCCTCGCGGGCGCCGGACCCCCACACCCGAACGGAGACGACGGTGACCGAGACCTCGAGAGTCACCTGGCTCACCCAGGAGGCCTACGACCGGCTCAAGGCCGAGCACGACCACCTGGCCGGCCCCGGGCGTGTGGAGATCGCCAAGAAGATCGAGGCGGCGCGGGAGGAGGGCGACCTCAAGGAGAACGGCGGCTACCACGCCGCCAAGGAGGAGCAGGGCAAGCAGGAGGCCCGGATCCGCCAGCTCGCCGACACGCTGGCCACCGCGACCGTGGGCGAGGCCGCGGCGGCCGACGGCAGCGTCCACCCCGGCATGGTCGTGACCGCGGACGTCGCCGGCGAGGTGGAACGCTTCCTGCTGGGCAGCCGCGAGATCGCGACCGGATCGGACCTCCAGGTCGTGAGCGAGAAGTCGCCGCTGGGGGCGGCCGTCGTCGGCTGCCGGGTCGGCGAGGAGACGTCGTACACCGCGCCCAACGGCCGCGAGATCGCCGTCGTGGTCAAGGCGGCCGAGCCCTTCACGGTCTGAGCCACCGGGCCCGGCGAGCGCGCTCGCCGGGCCCCGCTCGGTCCGTCAGCGGCTGACGGCCCGCTTGTACTGCTGGATCGTCAGCGGGACGAAGACGACCAGCAGCAACCCGACCCAGAGGAACGTGTAGAGGACCGGGTTCTGGAGCGGCCACGCCGTGGGCTCCGGCAGCGCCGGGGTCGGAGGCACGGTGTTGCCGAACAGGTCCCGCGCCGCCTGGGTGAGCGACGACACCGGGTTCCACTCGGCGGCCACCCGCAGCACCGTGGGGAGGTTCTGCAACGGCACGAAGGTGTTGGCGATGAACGTCACCGGGAAGATCACGATGAAGGTGAGGTTGTTGAACACCTCCGGCGACCGTACGAGCATGCCGAGGTAGGCCATCACCCACGAGACGGCGTAGGCGAACAGCAGCAGCAGCAGGAAGCCCAGCAGGGCGTCGAGGACGTTCGACCGGATCCGCCACCCGACGATCAGCCCGGTGACGGCCATGACGACGACCTGGATGACGTTGGCCACGACATCCGCCGTGGTGCGCCCGACCAGCACCGCCGACGCCGACATCGGCAGCGACCGGAACCGGTCGATGATCCCGCTCTTGAGGTCCTGGGCCATCGCCGACCCGGTGATCGTCGCTCCGAAGATCACACTCTGGGCGAAGATCCCGGCGATGAGGAACTCGCGGTAGCCGCCCTCCAGGCCCGGGATCTGGATCGACCCGCCGAAGACGTAGGCGAACAGCAGGACGAACATGATCGGCCCGAGCGTGACGCCGACCAGGAGGTCGGGGACCCGGCGAATCTTGATGATGTTGCGCTCGGCGACGACCGCACCGTCGCCCAGCGCGCTCAGCACGGCGTTCATGCCCTGGCCTCCTGCTTCCCGCCCCGCCGGGCGTCGGTGTCCCCGGTGTCGTCCGCGTGCGCCCGCCCGGTCAGGGTGAGGAAGACGTCGTCGAGCGTGGGCCGCCGCACCCCGGCGTCCAGCACCTCGATGCCCGCCGCGTCAAGCCGCCGCAGCGCCTCGACGAGCACCTTCGCGCCTCCGGTGACCGGGACCGTGACCTGGCGGATGTGCTCGTCCGTGCCGATGGTGCCGACCGCCAGGGAGCCGAGCTCCTCGCAGGCCCGGCGGACCTCGCCGCCGCGGGCGATGACGAGCTCCAGCCGCTCCCCGCCGACCTGGTCCTTCAGCTGGTCGGCGGTGCCGAGCGCGATGACCCGCCCGTGGTCGACCACGGCGATCCGGTGGGCGAGGCGGTCGGCCTCCTCCAGGTACTGGGTCGTCAGCAGCAGGGTGGTCCCGCCGCGGACCAGGTCGGAGATGGTCTCCCACATGCCGAGCCGGCTGCGCGGGTCCAGCCCCGTCGTGGGCTCGTCGAGGAAGAGGATCGGCGGGTCGGCCATCAGCGCTCCCGCGAGGTCCAGCCGCCGCCGCATCCCGCCGGAGTACCCCTTGACCGGCCGGTCGGCCGCGTCCGTGAGGTCGAAGCGCTCGAGCAGCTCGCGGGAGCGCTCGCGCGCCCTGCGCCCGCCGAGGTGGTAGAGCCGGCCGACCATCGAGAGCTTCTCGAAGCCGGTGAGGTTGTCGTCCACCGCGGCGTACTGCCCGGACACCCCGATCCGGCGGCGGACCTCGCGGTCCTGCCGCACGACGTCGAGGCCGTCCACGGTCGCGGTGCCGGAGTCAGGCTCGAGCAGGGTGGTGAACACCCGCACCGCCGTCGTCTTGCCCGCGCCGTTCGGTCCGAGCAGTCCGAGGACGGTGCCGCGCTCGACCGTGAGGTCGAGGCCGTCCAGGGCGCGCACCTTGCCGTAGGTCTTGACGAGGCCGCGCGCCTCCATAGCGATGTCCGTCGCTGCCACGCGACCAGTTGTACTCGGCCCGGCCGCAGGGGCCCGGGTCCGGTAGGTAGGGCTCACGTCGGGATCCGACGGCCGGGACGCCCGGGACTCATCGGTCGCGGGGCCGGCCGCCGTCACCGGCGGGGGTGAGGTCCATGACATGACGGGGACGCTAGGGACTACTGCGGACAGTTTCGGTCCGCAGTGTCCGCGGTGGCCACCGTCACGCCGGGGGTCTCCCCTCGCCGTCCGCACCGGCCGGGCTCGCCCCGTGGACGACCGCGCGCGCCCGGCGGTGCCGCTCGGCGTCACCCCGGCGCAGGGACGCCACGGCGACGATCGCGGCGGCCAGCACCGGCACTGCCAGGACGCCGCCGACGATGCCGGCCAGCAGGATGCCGATCGAGGTCGCCAGCACCACGGCCAGCGGGTGCAGGTCCAGCGCCCGGCCCAGCAGCACCGGTTGCAGCACGTTCCCCTCGAGCTGCTGCACCGCGAGGATGATCGCCAGCATCACGAGAGCGGTCACCAGCCCGTTCGACACCAGGGCGATGAGCACCGCCAGCGCGCCCGCGACCACCGCGCCGACGATCGGGACGAACGCGGCGAAGAAGGTCAGCACCCCGATCGGCAGGGCGAAGGGGATGCCCAGCAGCCACGCCCCGCCGCCGATGGCGACGGCGTCCGCGAGAGCCACGACCGGGATGGTGCGCACGTAGGCCCCGACCGAGTGCCACGCCTCCTGCCCGGCGTGGAAGGCCGGCTCCCGGGCCTCCGACGGCAGCAGCCGGGTCAGGAAGCGCCAGATCCGCGGCCCGTCGGCCAGGAAGAAGATGGTGGCGAACAGGGCGAGCAGGAGGCCGGTGAGCACCGTGGCGACCGTGGAGGTCACGCTGAGCGCGCCGGAGGCGAGCTGGCTGCTGGCGGACTGCAGCTGTTCCTGCGCCTGGCCGGCCAGGTCGGTGATCCGGGACTCGTCGACCCCGAACACCTGCGCGGTCCGCTCCAGCAGCTGGTTGAGGCCCAGCGCGGCCTGGTCCGTGGCCTCCCTGATGCCGGAGGCGATCTGCTGACCGACGAAGTACAGCGCCGCGGAGACCACCAGCAGGAGGACCAGGATCGCCAGCAGGGCCGCCACGATCGTGGGCAGGCGCAACCGTCGCAGGACCCGGAACAGCGGGTAGAGCAGCGCGGTCACCAGCACGGCGAGCAGCAGGGGCGTCGTCACCACCGTCGTCCGCGCGAGCACGAGGAAGAGCAGGACGTACAGAGCCGCGCCGACGACGAGGAAGCGCCACGACCACGCGGTCGCGACCACGACGCCGCGCGGCAGCAGGACGGGGCGGCCACCGGAACCGCGTGCCACCTCGACGCGCTCGCTCGTCACGGGGTCGGGACGGGGCGGGACGTCGGCGGGGACGACGGGGTCGGTCACACCGACGACAGTGGTCGAGGTCGGTCGCCGGCGCGACTCGGGTGACGCCGTGAGCGAACCCGGCGCGCCGGGGCGAACCCGGCATGCCTACCGTGGTCCGGTGACGGGCTCCCCCCACGCCGGCGTCCCCGTGCCCCCGGCCGACCACCCGACGACCCTCGGCGGGCTGCGCGCTCGCGGGTACCGTCCGCGCGGCGTCAAGGCCGAGCTGCGGGAGAACCTGCTGGCCGCGTTGCGGGCGGGCGGCGACCGGTTCCCCGGGGTGGTCGGCTTCGACGAGACCGTGCTGCCCGAGCTCGAGCGGGCCCTGCTGGCGGGCCACGACATGGTGCTGCTCGGCGAGCGGGGCCAGGGCAAGACCCGGCTGCTGCGCTCGCTCGTCGGCCTGCTCGACGAGTGGAGCCCGCACGTCGCCGGCTCGGAGATCTTCGAGGACCCGCTGGACCCCGTGCTGCCGGCCAGCCGCCGGCGGGTCGCCGAGCTGGGCGACGACACCCCCGTGGCGTGGCGGCACCGGTCGGAGCGCTACGGCGAGAAGCTGGCCACCCCGGACACCTCGGTGGGCGACCTGGTGGGGGACGTCGACCCGGTGAAGGTGGCCGAGGGCCGCTCCCTCGGCGATCCCGAGACCATCCACTTCGGGCTGCTGCCGCGGACGAACCGGGGCGTCTTCGCCATCAACGAGCTCCCCGACCTCGCCGAGCGGATCCAGGTCGCCCTGCTCAACGTGCTCGAGGAACGCGACCTCCAGGTCCGGGGCTACGCACTGCGGCTGCCGCTGGACGTCCTGCTGGTGGCCAGCGCCAACCCCGAGGACTACACCAACCGTGGGCGCATCATCACCCCGCTCAAGGACCGCTTCGGCGCCGAGATCCGCACCCACTACCCCGTCGATCTGGCCGTCGAGACCGAGCTCATGACGCAGGAGGCCGCGGTGTCCGGGCCGGGTGCCGCCGAGGTGCCCGCCCACCTGGTCGAGGTGCTCGCCCGGTGGACCCGCCACGTCCGGGACTCCCCCGCCGTGGACGCCCGCTCCGGGGTGTCCGCGCGGTTCGCCATCGCGGCGATGGAGACGGTGTCGGCGGCGGCCGACCGGCGGGCGGCGCTGCTCGGCGAGGCGGAGCCGCCGGTGGCCCGGGTCGGCGACCTCGAGGGCGTCGTCGGCACCCTGCGCGGGAAGGTGGAGTTCGAGTCCGGGGAGGAGGGACGGGAGTACGAGGTGCTCGCCCACCTGCTGCGGACCTCCGTGGCCGAGACCTTCCGGTCGCGCCTGGGCGGTCGGGACCTGTCGGGGTTCCTGGCGGCGGTCGCCGACGACGGCCACGTGGACGTGGGCGACGAGGTGACCGTGGCGGACCTGCTGTCGTCGGTCGGCCCGGTCGAAGGGCTCGGCGCGGCGTGCGCGGCGCTCGGGTTCGATGAGGCGCCCGGCCGGGCCCAGGCGGCGTCGGCCGTCGAGTTCGCCTACGAGGGCCTGCACCTCACCAGGCGCGTGGCCAAGGACCCGGGCCCCGGCCGCACCGTCTATCGCGCCCGCGTCACGGAGTGACCGTGCCCACCTGGTCCGTCCGCCCACGACGCCTCGGCGGGGAGGCCCGGTGACCCGGCGGCCGGACCCGCGGCCCGGGCGCTCGTACCGGTACGGGGCCTGGCGCGGCGGGCCGGACCCGCTCGCCCCGCCGGTCGACGTCCGGGCGGCCGTGGACGCCCTGGGTGACCGGGTCATGGAGGGCGACTCCGCCCGGGAGGCGCTGCGCCGGCTGCTCCGCGACGGCCCTGGGGGACGGCGGGGACTGCGCGACCTGCAGGCCGACGCGATGCGCCGGCGCCGGGAGCTGTCCCGCCGCGGCCGCCTCGACGGGGCCGTCACCCGGGCCCGGGCGCTGCTCGACCAGGCGCTGCCCGCCGAGCGCGACGCCCTCGCCGGGCGCGACGACGACGACGCCCGGTTCGCCGAGGCGCGTCTGGACGCCCTGCCCCGGTCGGTCGGCCAGGCGGTGCAGGAGCTCGCCGACCACCGGTGGGAGTCCCCGGACGCGGAGCGCCTCTACCGGGAGATCCTCGACGAGCTCCAGCGGGAGATGCTCGGCCAGCGGCTGGGCGGGACGGCCGAGGCGCTGCGGCGGATGGCCCAGGGCGGCCCCGAGGCCGAGGCTGCCGCGCAGGCGATGAAGGAGATGCTCGCCGACCTGGAGGAGCTCCTCGACAAGCACGCCCGCGGCGAGGACACCGAGGACGACTTCAACGAGTTCATGGAGAAGCACGGCGACGCCTTCGGCGACAGCCCGCCGGAGAGCGTCGAGGAGCTGATCGACGAGCTCGCCCGCCGCGCCGCCGCCGCGGAGCGGCTGATGCGCTCGCTGTCGCCCGGCCAGCGCGAGGAGCTGCAGGGGCTCATGGCCCAGGCCCTCGGGCGCGACCCGGAGCTCGCCGCCCGGATGGCGGCTCTCGGCGACACCCTGCGAGGGCTGCGCCCGGACCTCGACTGGTCGTCGCAGGCGCGGATGCGTGGCGAGGAGCCCCTCGGCTACGGCGAGGCGGCCGGGGCGCTCGGCGAGCTGAGCGACCTCGAGGCGATGATCGATCAGCTGGGCCAGGAGCATCCCGGCGCCACCCTGGACGACGTCGACGTCGAGGCGGTGGAGCGGGCGCTCGGCCGCGGCGCGGCGGACGAGGTGGCACGCCTGCGGCGCCTGGAACGGGAGCTGACCGAGCAGGGCTGGCTCGTGCGGTCGTCGTTCGACGAGCTGACGCTGTCCCCCAAGGCGATGCGCCGGCTGGGCCAGACGGCGTTGCGGACGGTCTTCGAACGGCTGGCCGAGAACGCGAGAGGCGATCACGACGACGTCCGGGCCGGGTCGGGGGCGGAGCCGACGGGGTCGTGGCGGGCGTGGCGGTTCGGCGACTCCGAGCCCGTCGACGTGGTGCGGACGGTGCAGAACGCGGTGCTGAGGGCGGCGCGCGCCGGCGACCCGGGACGCGGGTCGGGACGCATCGGACTCGCCGTCGAGGACTTCGCCGTCGCCGAGCAGGAGAACCGGTCCCGGGCCGCGGTCGCGCTGTGCGTCGACCTGTCGTTCTCGATGATCGCGGAGGGCCGTTGGGCACCGATGAAGCAGACGGCGCTCGCGCTGTCGCACCTCGTCGCGACCCGGTACCCGACGGACGCACTGCAGATCATCGGCTTCGGCCGGTACGCCAAGGTCCTCAGCGCGACCGAGCTGGCCAGCGTCGAACCGGACTTCGTCCAGGGCACCAATCTCGCCCACGCCCTGTCGCTGGCCCGGCTGCACGTCGCCCGCCACGCCGGAGCCACCCCGGTCGTGCTCGTCGTCACCGACGGCGAGCCCACCGCCCACCTGGAGACCCTGCGCGGCGGCGGCACCGAGGCGGTCTTCCACTGGCCGCCCCTGCCCGAGACCATCAGTGCCACGGTCCAGCAGGTCGACCGGCTCACCCGCGCCAAGGTGCCCGTCAACGTCTTCATGCTCGGCGAGGACCTGGGGCTCGTGCGGTTCGTCGACGCCCTCGCCCGGCGCAACGGCGGCCGGGTCTTCCGCGCGGACCCCGAGCGGCTCGGGTCCTACGTGGTGGCCGACTACCTCAGGGCGCGCCGGGGCTGACCGCGGCCGTCACGTCGCGGCGACGGGCGAGCGCGAGCAGGTCGTTCGGGCGGATCCGGAACGGTCGCGGCCCGTTCACGACGAGGTCGTCCTCACCCGTCGCGAAGCCCGTCAGCCGCCAGGTCCCACGGCGGTCGTCCCGCAGGTACCACTCGAGGCGGACGTCACGGGTCGCCGGCGTCGCGTGCGCCTCGACGAGGGTCGTGGCGCCGGCGTCGTGGTAGTCCCGCCGCTTCGCCGTCATCTCGGCGAACGTGTTCGAGGGCGACCACACCTCCGCGACCAGGAGGGGAGCGCCGCGGAAGTCCTCACCGAGGACGTCGTCCGGCGAGGCGGTGGCCAGGACGTCGGGCTGGCGGGCGGTCCACAGTCCGCCGCGATCGGACACCTCGATGGTCCACAGGCCCGGGGACACGGCGACCACGTCCCACTGCTCGGACAGCTCGACCGCCAGTCGATGGGCCACGAGGTTGTGCATGTTGCCGAACTTCCGGGCCACGTCGTCCTCCGGGCGCACCACGATCCGTCCGTCGACGACCTCGGCCCATCCGTGACGCTGCAGCGCCTCGTCGTAGTCCTCCGGCGCCACCCACCGGTCGCGCTGTCCCTGCCGAAGCCGGGTACCTGCCACTGCCGTCACCTCTCGATCGTGGGGGGCCGGAGACCAGGGACGCCTGCGCGGGCTCACCTATCTGTGGACAAGTGTGCCGCTGCGGTCCTGGGGACGACGACATCCGATGGGCGGCGGTCCCGAGACCTCTCCGACCCGGGTCGGCCGGAACCGGTCAAGTCCCGGGGGGTGGTGTATGCGTGTCGTCGCGTGATCTTCGTGTTGGTCAGGCTGTGAGGGCCTGCAGGGTGGGGTCGGTCACCTCCTGTGGATTGTGCGTGGTGTCGCTGTTGGTGCAGCCGGGGTCGGTGATGATGGTGAGCCGGGATCGGCCGAGGACGTCGAGGCCGAGGTAGCGGCGGCCTTCGGTCCATTCGTCGTGTTGTTCGGCAAGGACGGCGCCGACGAGGCGGACGAGGGCGTCGCGGTCGGGGAAGATCCCGACGACGTCGGTGCGGCGGCGGATCTCCCGGTTGAGGCGTTCGTTGGGGTTGTTGGACCAGATCTGGCGCCAGATCTCCTTGGGGAACGCGGTGAAGGCGAGCAGGTCGGCGCGGGCGTGTTCGAGGTGGTCGGCGACCTTGGGCAGCTTGTCGGCGACAGCGTCGACGAGGCGGTCGAACTGGGTGTGCACGGACGCGGCGTCGGGCTGGTCGTAGACGCTGTGCAGGAGGGTCTTCACCCACGGCCAGGACGTCTTCGGGGTCACGGACATGAGGTTGGCGGCGTAGTGGGTTCGGCAGCGCTGCCAGGCGGCGCCGGGCAAGGTGGCACCGATCGCGGCCACCAGGCCGGCGTGGGCGTCGGAGGTGACGAGGCGGACCCCGCTCAGGCCTCGGGCCACCAGGTCACGGAAGAACGTCAACCAGCCCGCGCCGTCCTCCGCGGAGGTGACCTGCAGGCCGAGGACCTCCCGGTGGCCGTCGGTGTTCACCCCGGTCGCCACGAGGGCGTGGACGAGGACGACTCGCCCGCCCTCACGAACCTTCATCGTCAGGGCGTCGGCGGCGAGGAACGTGTAGGGGCCCTGATCGAGCGGGCGGGTCCGGAACTGGGCGACGAGCTCGTCGAGGTCGGCGGCCATCCGGCTCACCTGGGACTTGCTCAACCGTGTGATCCCGAGCGCCTCCACGAGCTTCTCCATCCGCCGTGTCGAGACGCCCAGCAGGTAGCAGGTCGCCACCACCGACGTCAGGGCGGCCTCGGCGCGCCGGCGCCGCTCCAGCAACCAGTCCGGGAAGTAGCTGCCCGACCGCAGCTTGGGGATCGCGACCTCCAGGGTCCCGGTGCGGGTGTCGAACTCCCGACGCCGGTACCCGTTGCGACTGTTCACCCGGTCGGGGCTGACAGTGGCGTACTCGGCGCCGCAGACGGCGTCGGCCTCCGCCGACATGAGCGCGTTCAGGAACGCCGTGCTCATGGCCTGCAGCAGGTCCGAGCCGGGATCAGCGAGCTGCTCGGCCAGGAAACGGGCAGGATCGATACTGTGCGGTGCGGTCATCGCGTCGATCTCCTCGATCTTGAGCGGGAACTCAGAACGAAGGATCACGCGATGACCGCCTCACGTCGTGGACGCCACACCCGCCACGGCCTCACCAGCCCGGGCCTGCCGTACACCACTCTGAGGGACTCCACTTTGCCCCGTCGCGGGACCTCTGCCATAACCGCCGCCGGTGGGAGTACGTCCAAGGGACCTCTGCGGCGGCACAATCGGCCTCCTCAATGGTCATGATCACCCTGGAGTGGCCACCACTCATCAGCGCAGAGAACTGCACCTCGACGTATCCGTTGCCGACGTTCCACATCCCGACGACCTCCAACGGTCTCCCTGACATGCCCACTGCGCGGCTGCAGCGCAGCAGGTGCAGGGAGGCTGCATGAGAGTCACTCCGCGGCTCCTCCACGGCGAGGTCCCGCGGTAAGGGGGGGTTCTCCGAGGTCTCCCGCCCCTCCTGGTCCTCGTCGGCGGCACCCGGGCGGCCCCCGTCCTGCGGAGAGAAGACCAGGAGCAATACGGCGCGGAGGTCGCCGGAACGGCGCGCGGTGCTCACCGACGTTCGGCTGCCGCGAAGCACGAGGGCGACGACCGGCACCGCGAGAGTCCGCACCTGGATTCGGCCGGCCCGCCGCGGGCCACCGGACTTGGTCGGCCGGGCCACGAACTCGACGTTCTCCCGGCGGGTCCTGCTCAGGTCAGACCCGTGCCGGTGGGCACGCCGGCGCACCGGCCTCACACATCCAGAACGCGGGCGAAGGACCGCAAGGCACCGCCAGCGTCCCCGTCGGGCAGCCACCTGGCTGCCTCGTGCGCCCCGGCTGCCATGAGTCCCCGGTCGGCGACCCCTAGGCGGGCCGCGTCCGAGAGCACCCGCAACTGCTCGACGACGGCGTGGTGGCCGGGGAAGGCGGCTGCGACGAGCGCGCTCAGCCGGTTCAACTCCTCCGCCGCGGTCGCCCTCGTCCACGATGTCGTCATGATCGCCTCCCAGTGTGTGATCGGGGATGCCCCGTAACCGGATAGGTGACGGCGGCGTCGCCCAAGTGACGAGGACCACCGCGATCAAGACGAGGACGCGCGGGACCGGGCCGCAGGCGCGACACCCGCGGCCGTCTCGACCGGCGTCGTGAACCTCGACGTCCGTTCTAAACGGCCCGTGACCGTTCGCCAGCTTTCGCCGACCGATCGCCCCAAGCGCGGAGTGCTGCAGCATCCGGGCGGCGCGCTGGGGCGTTCCGCCCCTGAAGGCGACCCCAACCCTTCAGAGCCGGGACCCTCGGCGACGGGGACGGTGATGACGGTGGCGACCACGGTGGGTGACCCACGTGGATGTCATCCCACCTCTCCTTCGGGGTGCCCCCGTCCGCGTCGGCCGGGGGCACCCCTGCCGCGCCGGGGCCGGTCCCCGCGAGGCTCGCGCAGCGACCGCGAAGCGGCTTGGCCTCGCGGGGACCGGTTCCGGTGTGGCTGCCGTCGGCGGCCGACGCGGATGGGGGCACGCCACCCCGCAGAGGCCCGGGGGGCGGGGCAGAGCCCCGCGGTGGGTGAGCGACCGGGCGATCAGGGCGGCTGCAGGCGACGGCGGGACTCGGCCGGGTTTAGGCGGTGGGTCAGCGTTGGACACTCCGGGGCTGTCCGTCGACGGGCAATGGGCGCCGGTCACCGGGATGCGTCGGGCATGGCCGGCACCGCGCTGTGGGCATCGCCGACCGCCGCCTGCGGCACGTCGGCCGACGCCTCCATGGGGAGCGGACCTGTGGTGTCTGGGCTGTGGCCGCGGTCGGGGGAGCAGCGGCGGAACGGCCCGTCGGGGTCGAGTAGGACGGCCATGTGAGGGTCGGCGTGGTCGCGGTACCAGGTGGACATGCCGAACGCGGGGTCGGTGCGCAGCTGCTCCCACGCCCGCCACAACCCCTCCAGGCGGATGACCGCCTCGGCGTGGCGCCACCACTGGGGGCACCAGGTGCGGGTGCGGCCCTCGACGTGGCGGCGGTACACCTGGGTCAGGTACTCGGCGACGAACTCCTCGACGTCGGTGAACAGCGTCGCCGGCTCCGCGACGCCATCGAAGGCGCCGGGGTAGGGGTCCAGGGTCGTGAAGAGGTCGTCGGCCATGACTCCGCCCTCCGTCTGCCACCGGCCCCCCGCGCTCGTTCGGGAGGCCCCTCACCTGGTGGACAGGTGACGGGCGAGGGGCCCCCGTGACGGCCGTTGCTGGGCCAGGCATCGATCAGAAACGGTTCGTCGATGCCCATGACCTGCGGTGACGTGCCTGCCGGTGGGGTGTCGGCCCTGGGGTGGCGAGGGTGTGTCGACTAGAGTCGTGACATGGACGCCGGGGTGACGGAGGACCAGGTGGACCTGGTCACCGCCCTGCGGTCCCTGCCCGTGGGTGTCTCATGGCGCCGGTTCACGGACTCGATCGTGCGCCGTGGCGATGTCCGGTCGGCGTTCCAGTCCTGCGCCCTGCAGCAGGACCTGCTGGCGGATGGCGACTGGCAGGTGACCCGCGAGGCTGCCCGCGCCGACCTGGAGCATTGGCGCCGCCAGGGGTGGCGTGTGGTGTCGATCCTCGACGCGGCGTTCCCGGAGCGGGTGCGGGCGATTCATGAGGTTCCCCCCTTGTTGTTCTACGCCGGGCACCTGCGGGCGCAGGACCGTGGTGTCGCCGTCGTGGGGTCGCGCAACGCCTCGCCACGGGGCGTGGACATGTCACGGTCGGTTGCGGCAGAGCTGGCCGCCCGAGGCCTGACGGTCGTGTCAGGTCTGGCCCGGGGTATCGACGGGGCGGCTCACGAGGCGGCACTGGACGCCGGTGCACGGACGGTGGCGTTCATCGGGACCGGCCTGGACCGGTCCTACCCGTCCGAGCACGCGGCGCTGCAGCAGCGGATCGCCGACACGGGAGTAGTGCTGTCACAGTTCTGGCCGGGGTCCCCGCCGCGGCGAGAGCACTTCCCGCAACGCAACGCGCTCATGTCTGGGTACTCCTACGCCACGGTCGTGGTCGAGGCCGGTGAGCACAGCGGCGCCCGGATCCAGGCCCGGATGGCGGTCGCCCACGGCCGCCCGGTCATCCTGTCCACGCTCGTCGTGGAGCGGACGCAGTGGGGCCCAACGCTCGTGGGCCGCCCCGACGTCCACACCGCAAGCAGCCTGGAGGAGGTCCTGCGGCTCGTGGATGACATCGTCGAGCGGGACCGGCGCGCTGACGAGCTGCTCGATGCGCTGTCCGGCCCGTCGGTGTTAGCCGCGTCGTAGGTGTCCGGCCCGGAGGTCGACGCCGCGCTGACGTACCTGACCCGGGTGGCCGGTGGCTACCTGCGGTCGCCGGTGCGGGACGAGACGACGTGCCCGGTCTGCTTCACAGTTTGCCGGACCGTAGGGCCGTGTCCCAAGTGCCGGGACAACCTCGCACGGGTGACTGTCCCTAACCGCCACGGGTTCATGATCTACGCCGGGTACGACGTCCCGATCCGGCAGGCCGGTCACGTCATGCGCGGGTACAAAACCCCGCCCGCGAACACACGCGAGGTGACGCGGGTCGTGCAGCTGCTGACGCTCGTGGCGTTGCGCCGACACACGAGCTGCGCCGGACAGCTCGCCGGGATGCCGGTCACGCGATGGGCAAGCGTCCCGTCCCTGCCGCCCAAGGGGCGCCTGCATCCGTTCCGCACGATCGTCGCCGCTCTCGCCCGCTCTGGGGACCGCGAAGTCGTCCTCGAGGGGGCCGAATCCGTTGGAGACCCGCGGCGGGCCGACCCGTCGCACTACCGGGTCGTCGCCGGGGATCCGACCGGGCGACACGTCCTGCTTGTCGATGACACGTGGACCGGTGGCGGGCACATGTCGTCCGCAGCCCACGCCCTGCACTCCGCCGGGGCCGCGCAGGTGTCGGCGCTGGCCATCGCACGCTGGATGAGCGTCGGGTGGGAAGACACCACTGCGGCCTGGCTGACGTCGCGGCTGTCCGGCCCGGACTGGGACGCCGAGGTGTGCCCGTGGACGGGAGGCCTCTGTCCGGGGACGACCGCGTAGTCGGCCGGTCCGGGGACGGACGCGCGTTGGTCCCTACCTCCGGGTCCTCAGATGCGACAGACTCCCCGTGGGCGATTTGTCACGTTTCGTGGCTGGCGCGCACCTGAGGTTGGTGACCGGTCGGAGGAGGGGTCGTGCGGGGAATGGCACAGGTGATGTCGGTGTGGGTCGTGGTTGGCGTGGTGCGGCTGCACGACGAGGCGACGACCCGTGTCCGGGTTCGCGACGACCGAGGATCGGTGTCCCTGGAGCAGGTGATCGTGGCCGTGGGCCTCGTGCTCCTCGCGGGGGTCCTCGTGGCCGCAATCACCGCGGCGGTCAACCGCCGCATTCCCGCTCTCGGGTGAGACCCCTGCGACCTGCCACGGCGGCGACCCGGCGGCGGGGCGACGCCGGGTCGGTGTCACTGGAGCTGGTGGTGGTGTTCCCGGCGGTGCTGGCCCTGGTGTTCGGGATCGTGCAGGCCGGGCTGTACTACAGCGCTCGTTCGGTGGCGGCCACCGCCGCGCAGGAGGGCGCCCGGGCGGCCTCGCTGGAGACAGGCACCGCCGCGGACGGTCGCGATGCAGCGTTGGCGTTCGCGGCACGGGCCGGGTCGGGGCTGCTGCTGGAGTCCGCGGCGAACAGCAGCCGCGCACCCACCCAGGTCACGGTCGTGGTGACCGGGTCGGCCATGAGCGTCCTACCCGGGGTCGGGGGGCCGCCGATCCGCCAGTCGGCGTCCCTGCCGGCCGAACGGATCACCCGATGACCCAACGACGGACCCCGCCCCCAGGCCGGTGGACCCGGGGCGGTGACGTTGGGTCGGCGAGCTTGGAGCTCGTGGTGGTCGCCCCGGCCCTGCTGCTGACCTTCGGGGTGGTCATCGCGGGTGGGCGGATCGCGATCGCCGATCAGGCTGTCGAGGCGGCGGCGTCCGAGGCGGCCCGGACCGCGTCGCTGGCCCGCTCGGCCACCGAGGCTTCGACGTCGGCGCAGGCTGCGGCAACGGCGACGTTGGCTGCGCAAAGCACCCGCTGCACGGCGGTGACCGTGTCGGTGGACACCTCGCAGTTCGCCCGGCCCGTGGGGACACCGGCAACCGTGACCGCGTCCGTCACCTGCGTCCTCGGGTTGGAGGACGTGGGGGTGCCCGGGATCCCGGGCACCCGGGTCCTCACCGCGACACGGACCAGCCCGCTGGACACCTTCCGGGAACGGTGACGACCATGCGCCCCTCCCCCGCCTCACAGCCGATGACGCCCGCTGCCGCGCCTCGACCCGGCAGGCGACCCCTGGCGGTGCAGGGGGTGTGCCGGTGGAGGCAGGGCAGTCTGCTTGGCGACGGCGGGTCGGTGAGCCTGTTCATGGTCGTCGTGGCGCTTGGTCTGCTGCTCATGGTGGGCCTCGTCGTGGACGGCGGGGGGCGGCTGCAGGCGGCGCAGCGGGCCGACGACACCGCCCGGGAGGCCGCGCGGCAGGCGGGTCGGGCGGTGCGGGCGGGCCCTGCCGTGCGGGGGGAGGCGTCGAGGATCGACCTGGTCGCGGCGCGAAGCGCCGCCGAGGCGTACTTGGTGGCCGCGGGGGTGGACGGGACGGTGTCGTCGGTGGGTGGCACCCGGGTGGTCGTGGAGACGTCGGTGACCTACACGCCGGTGTTCCTGTCCCTCATCGGACTCGGCCCGCAAACCCTGACCGGTAGGGCCGAGGCGAGACCGGTCCTCACGTTCGACGGGGCCCCGGCATGACCCGGGCCAGGGCACGCGTCGTCGGTCTCGTCGGGGTCCTGGGGATCGTCGGGGTCGTCCTGGGGGTACCGGTCCTGCTCGTCAGCATCGGCGCGGTCCCGATGCTGCCCGAGGGTGGATGGGCTGGCGTGCTGGCGGCGCTGACGTCACCGGACGACGGGACGCTGCTGCTGGGGCTGGTCGAGGTCGTCGGGTGGTTGGGGTGGGCGGCGCTGGCGATGTCCGTCGTCGTCGAGGTCATCGCCGCCGCCCGAGGAGTGCGGGCGCCACGGTTGCCCGGTCTGGCGCTACCGCAGCACGCGGCGCATGGGCTGGTCGCTGCCGCGCTGCTGCTCGTGGCGCCCGGGACCGCGGCAGCCGGCACGCCTACCTCGGCCGCTGCACAGGTGGGCACCGCCACCCCCCCGGTGGCGACCGCGCCGGCGTGGTCGGGGGTGCCGACGGGCAACCCGTCGGTGGCCCCGGCGGCTCCAACCCCCCCGACCACAGCGGATCACGCGGTGGCGGCGGAAACCGGTGGGCGGGGTGCTTCGACCTCGCCGCAAGCTGAGGCCACCGGCGGCGGGGGCGCCGGCGATGAGGCTGGGCGGTCGACCGAGGAGAGCGGCCCGGTGCATGTCGTGCGTCGGGGTGAGACGCTGTGGTCGATCGCCGAGCGTCACCTGGGTGACGGCGCCCGTTACGAGGAGGTCGCCCGGCTCAACTACGACGTCGTCCAGCCCGACGGGTCTCAGCTGACCTCGTCGCACTGGATCACTCCCGGGTGGCGGCTGCGCCTGCCTGCTCCCGAGACGTCTGCGGAATCCCCCTCCGGACCCGACCAGGTCTTCGGCGAGGCAGCCGACATCGCGACATACCGGGTGCAGTCAGGCGACACGTTGTGGTCGATCGCGCAGGACATCTTCGGAGCCGGGGAGCGTTACCCGGAGATCGTGGAGGCCACGAGGGCGCATCCGGGGCCGGTCATCGCGTCTATCCCCAATCCGGACGTCATCGACGTCGGGTGGACGCTCGTGATTCCCCGTCCCCCTGAGGCTGACGGAGCGGTCCCGGAGCCGCCCGAGGTGGACGAGGCGCCCCGTTGGGACGCGGCGACCGACGAGGCAGCTGCTAGTGAGGCAGCCGCGCCGACGCCGGAAGGCGCGAGCATCGATGAGCCGGACACTGCCGCGCCCACCCCCACTTCCGAGGACCTTGCGCCGGCGTCGCGTTCGGCACCCCCTGCGCCCGGACCGGCGCCCGCCGCCCCGGACGCGTCAGCCGGCCCGGCCGACCCTCGTGAAGGGGTCGCTCGTGACAGTGCGGCGCGTGACGCGGTGGCCGATGCTGAGGTACCGGGCGGGACCGAGACGGCGGACGTCGAGGGTGAACCAGAGGCCTGGCCGGTTCGCACGATCGGGGGCGCAGGCACGCTGGTCGCGGCCGGGTTGGTGGGGGTGGTCGCGGCACGGCGGCGTCGCCAGCAGCAGCGCCGCCGCGCCGGCGAGGTCATCGCGATGCCGGACGGGGAGACCGGGCTAGTGGAGCAGGACCTGCGGCTCGTCGCGGACGCCTCCGCGGTCAAGGACGTCGACCGGGTGCTGCGATCCCTGCGCCGTCACTGCGCGGCGACCGGGGTGTCGCTGCCGCCGCTGCGCGCGGCCCGCCTCACCGCGACCCACCTCGAGGCGTACCTGACCGAGTCCACGGACCTACCCGCGCCGTGGCGGCGGTTCGACACCGCAGCCACGGACGGCACCGTGTGGCTGCACGACCTCACCGACACGACCTCGATCGCCGGCACAGCCGGTCGGGACCCTGCCGGCGAGCTGGCCGCCGATCCCGCCGAGCCCCTGGACGACGAGGATGCGGTGGCAGCGGCCGACGGTGACGGGGCGGCGCCGTACCCGGCCCTGGTGACGATCGGGCACGACATGGACGGCGGGACCGTGCTGCTCGACCTCGAGCACGTCGGATCGCTCGGGATCCTCGGCGATGGCGACGGCGCGCGCGCGGCATTGGCCGCGGTGGCGGTCGAGTTGGCGACCTCGCCGTGGGCGGACGATGTTCGCGTCACCGTGGTCGGGGCCTACCCGGAGCTGGAGGACACACTGCGCAGCGGGCGGCTGCGGTATGCGGCCAGCGTCGAGCAGCTTCTGGTGGAACTGACATCCCGGGTGCAGGGCGACCGCGACGCCCTCGCCGCCGCAGGCGCGACAGGTGCCCGTGACGCCCGCGGGCGGGGGCTGGTGCCGGAGACCTGGTTCCCCGAGCTCGTCCTCATCGCCGACGACCTCACGTCCCGCCACCGCCAGGCCCTCATCGACCTCCTGCAGGCCACCCCGCGAACGGGCCTGGCCGTCGTGACTGCCGGGGTCACGCTGGGTGAGTGGGCGCTCGACCTCACCGTTGCCGACACGCCTGCACCTGACGCCTTCGCGACCGGGGCGCCCCGCCCGGCGGGCGTTCCGACGAAGGCGCGCATCGGCACCCTCGTGCGCATCGCGGGCGACCAGGTCGCGCAGCTTCGCCCCATCGGGCTCGCACTGCGCCCACAGCTGCTGGACCCGCACACGTACGCCCACGTCCTCGAGCTGGTCGCGCTCACCGCGCAACCGTCAGCGACCGGCCACGACGCCCGGCACCCGACGCCCAACACCGATCGACCAGCAGACAGGGACGGGGCGCCATCGTTGCCGGCGGCCCCCGCCACCCGACCTGGACAGACGACCGGGGAGACCCACCTCAGCAACCGTCTTCACGCCGCCGAGGTGGCCGAGGACGTCCCGAGTCTCCACAGCGAGCCGGGCGGTGAGGATCGCGGGCAGGCGGATGGCGTCCCGGACGTGCCCCCTCCGGCCCCGCGGCCTCTGCTGCTGGGACGCGTCGACCTGGCAGAGGCGCGCGGCAGCGTCGAGCCGTCCAAACGGGCCCGGCTCCTGGAGTACCTGGCCTACCTGTCGCTCTTCGCCGGGGCGACGCACTCGGCGATCGACGACGCGATCTGGCCCGAACGCTCCCGCGAGGACAACGTCAACACCCGCAACACCGCCACGAGCAAGCTGCGAGCGTGGCTGGGCGCGGATTTCCAGGGGCAGGACTACCTGCCGCGCCACCAGGCCGGGGGCGGGTACCGGCTTCACCCGGCCGTGCGCAGCGACTGGGACGACTGGCAGGCGTTGATGTCGGGCGGCCCCGCCCTAGCGGAGACCGAGACCCTGCAGGCCGCGTTGGACCTGGTCCGCGGGCGGCCCTTCGACGGGGCACACCCCCGCCGTTACGCCTGGGCCGAACCCGTCCGCCAAGTGATGATCTCTCAGATCGTGGACGTGGCAGACGAGCTCGCCGCCCGTCACCTCCGGCACGGGCAGTGGCGGGCCGCCGAAGCGGCGGCGGTCGTCGGCCTCGGAGTCGAGCCGGGGATGGAACGGCTGTGGCGTCATCGGGTGATGGCCGCCGAGGGCGCACGGGACACCCGGGCCCGCGACGAGATCGTCCGCCGGTTGCTCGCGATCACCGACGAGCTGGGCGGGGACCTCGAACCGGAGACCGAAGAACTGCTCGGTCGACTGCGGCGGCTCCCGACCCGCCGTGAGGACCTCATGGGGGTGGTGCTGACATGACCCGACCAGGCGTCCCGACTGGACGCCAGCATCGACGCCATCTCGGTCACGGCGCGGTCGGGGCGGTGCTGGCGGTGGCGCTCGGCCTGATGACCGGGTGCACCGGTGATCCCTCCGAGGCGGCAGCCGGCGCCACGCCGACCACCGGGCTGACATCGCTAACCGCAGCGGGGACGGCGACACCCCCGCCATCCGAACCCTCGCCGGCAGCGTCCCCGTCCGAGGCCACGTCGACGTTCACCGACGAGCAGCAGGCCGCCGCTGTCGACGTCGAGGCGGCGTACCGACGCTACGTGGTGGAGAAGAGGCGGTTCATCAACGCGGTCCTCGCCGGCTCGCAGGACGGGGTCCCCATCGTCACGCCGGAGATGCAGCAAATCATCGAGGGCGTGGCGGTGAGTCCCCAGCTCGGTTACGTTTCAACTGAGCCCAGTGTCGCGCTGCAACGGTATTCAGCAGCGCGCGGCATGGTCGGCGAGACTGCGATCACTGCGCTGGAAGTGACCGACGTGACCCTGTTTCCAGAACCTAGGACTGTGGACGGCAGGCAAGGCGTCCTAGGCGTCGCGACGGTCCGCACGTGCACGGACGCGAGGTCATCGCGTGCTGTCGACGAGGCAGGGAATCTGCTGCAGCCGGCCCCCGAAGGCTCCCGGATTTTCAGCGAGACCTACGAGCTGAGCTTTCAGCCATCACCCCAGAACGACACCGTCGCCTGGTTCGTGGCCGACGGCAGGAACGAGCAGGTTCCTGAATGCGCGCTCTGACGGTTCGGGGCGTCGTCGGAGCGCTGCTGCTCGTCCCAGTCCTCCCAGCTTGGTCTCACGCCACCCCCGTGCAATGCGAGCAGATCAGTACGGACTACGGCCACTGCATCCTCACGGTCGGAGAGCCCGGCGGGGAGGGCGACCAGGTGTCCCCTGTCTCCTCGGGTGGAGCGGGTGGATCTGCGTCCTCGCCTGACGCAGACAGCGAGCCGCGTGTCTGCACCTCGGGTGGCAGGCACATCCCGTGCACAAGCAGCGTCGGATGGTGGAGTGATGCGAACGGCTGCTACCTCGAAGGGCCCCTGACCGCCGCCGCAGCCGGCGCCGCGGTCGGGTTGGCCACCTTGGAGGACCCGCAGCCGGGCTTGGCGTACTTCGTGTGCCGCCCGTACGTGTCCTTCGGTCCGCGCGTGTTGCAGCTGCCCGCAGCTGGCGGTGGGGGTCCGCCTTCCGCCGACCCGGCCGACGTGGCCCGGATCGCGATCGAACGGATGAGCCTTAGGGCCGGCGACATCGGTATCACCCCGGGCGCCGATGCCGGGGCCGTCGGCGCGGTCGGGCTGCCGACCTGGATGTGGATTGACAGCCCGGGGCCGGCGACGTGGGGTCCGATGACCCAAGTTGCTAGCGCGGCGGGCACCACGGTCACCGCCACTGCGCGGGCGGCGTCAACCGTGTGGGACATGGGCGACGGGGCCACCGTCATCTGCACCACCCCGGGCACCCCGTACGACGACCGGTTCGGCCTCACCGAGTCTCCCGACTGCGGCCACCGCTACAGCCGCACCAGTGCCTCCCAGCCCGGCGGTGTCTACACCGTCACGGTCACGACGAACTGGACCGCTGACTGGACCAGCACATCAGGTGCCACCGGCAGCATCCCGTTGAGCCTTTCCCGATCCGCCACCGTCAGAATTGGGGAGATCCAGGTCCTCAACGACTGAGGCTGTGACAGGGCCGCTTAAGCCTGCCCGAGCCCTTGGCGGTGTCTGAGACGGCAACGGACGGTTCCCAGTCACGACGCACCTCAGGGCCGTGCGCAGAACAGCAACTCAGCGGGGCGGTGGTGCGCGACCCGGAGCTGGTCAGCAATGTGCACGGTTGCTCAACAATCCTCGCTGAGGTCGAGGACGATCGCCCGCCCAGCGGGAGACGGGCGCCCGCACACTTCGGCGCCTGCCCAAGGTAGCGGGCATCGATCCCTTCCCGGCTTCAGTCCACCAGACCGCGCTTGATCTCGATGCGGGCTCGGAACCGTGGGGCATCGCGACGAGGACGTCGATGCGTCGCTATGCCAGGTTGCGAATGTCGAGGCGGACGTGGCCCAAAAATTATCGATAGCCCTCGACCTGAAAAAGGTAGGAGCCGTCGCGCCCACCCACGAGAACGCCCCTATTGTCCGGTAGCCAGGTGAGACTCTCCGCGCCTCTGGATATCGGGTGCCTCGCTATTTCGTTACCATCGGATATTCGGACGAGAAAAAGGTGGTCTGTAACCGCTGCGAGCACCTCGCCATCCGGCGAAACCGCCATCACGAGTGAGCCGCCCCCCTCGTCTGTAAATTCAAGCATCAGATGAATTTCCCCGCTCGCCCCATCAATTATCGTCACTGAGCGGTTATAGTGCTCGATGGTCACGAAAAGTCCCTTCGACCCGGCAACCACGCGCGAAGGTGTCCAACTTCGGGGCATCACAACATCCCGGAGAGGGACCAAATCCGGCATCGAGTAAATCGAAACCCCATAGTTGGAGATAGCGGCCACCCAGTTCTCATTCATATGCAGACCCCTCGTGGAATGGTCGCAGAGAGTCACTCGCTTCGAGGCCCCCGTGGAAAGTTCCCATAGAGAGAGCGATGACTCCGCGCCTACGACCACGTAATTGCCATCAGTGGACTCCACGGCATGCAATGCTCGGCCAAGCCCATCAGTCATCAGAGTCGCCACGGCAGTCTCCGCCTGAACCGCGACGATCTTATCTAGAGTGGCCATCCCTAACCCGCCATCCGGAGAAACCGTTGAAACAGCCTGAACTGAAAACCTCCTGGTTACTCGTTGTTCTTGAGGCGACAAGTCTGCAAAGCTCTCTGAAAAAGGTGTCCGACCGCGGTTCATGAACCCTCTAAAAGCCTTGATAAAGCGTACGCGACTTCGCTCCTCGCCGACTCGCTCGGCATAGACAGTGTCGGACACAGGTGCATCAGGAGCAATCGAGTACGTCTGAACATCTTCGTCCTCACCCTCTATTCTGGCAAAGGCATGCCCACCAACGTGCCTGATTCGGTAGACCTGCTTCCCAGTTGCCAAGTCGATGGCGACTACTCCATCCCAGACGCCTCCGACCAAGGTGTGCGCATCATCGTCAATAGCAAGGCAGCGCACTCCACGCCCAAGCCCGTGCTCCTGGTCCGGCTGTAGTATGGACTGTGCCTGCTCGGAGTCATCGGCAGGAATGCGCCAGAGCGCGAGATCACCCCCCCGTTGAGCGGCCAGCCACTGACCGTCTGGTGAGAACGCGACATGCGTTTCCGGATTCCGCGTGCCCACGCCGCCCGTCCCTCCGAGCAGCAGCCATTCTGCCCGATCAGTTTCCCTCCTTTCCAGTACGATGGATCCGTCGCCCCGAAACGCCACATACATCTTCAGATCTGGCGACCAAACAGGTGCCCGGTTGCCTTGGCCACCTCGTACGGTGCTCGAAAGCCGACCAGTGCTGGGGTCCCAAATTTCGGTGACGCCACGCTCCCAACCGGTTGCCGCGAGTTGTCCATCGACGGCTGCAGAGATAGTCCGGTACTGGTACGGCCCAATATACGAGCCACCGAGTGTCCACTTCAAACTCCCGTCCCATCCCCAGACCCACAGAGTCCCGTAATAGTCGCTGGCAGCCAACCATGACCTATCCACGGAGACTGCAAGGGAGTGATACTTCCTCGAGAATGTTGTCATTGTTGCCAGTCGCTCGCCAGAGCGAGGGTCCCAAGCGGTTACTCCCAATTCGCCAAGCGCGAGCAGGCAATTCCCAACCCGAGCGAACCACAGTTCACTGATGGCGCCCGTGTCCACGTGGATCTCGAAGCTGGACTCCACTGTCCAACCCAGACATTCCCAAACCCGAATCCGGCCGACAGTCTCGCCAGCTATCCGCGAGCCGTCCGGAGAGACAATTAATCGATGAGCTCTTTCGTGCCAGTCGAGCGTCCTTAAGAGTCGACCCGAGTCGCAATCTCGGACAACTATCCGCCCTTCCGCCACGATGCTCGCTACCCACCCGCCGCACGGGTCGGCGGTCATCTCACGAGTGGGAGCGGCCATACCGTCTTCGTCTGGCGCAGGCTTCGAACGGTTCAGATCCCAAAGTCGCGCATCTCCTGCGCCAACGCTGTACAGATGGTCACCGTCGGGCGCGAAGTAGATTGCCGTGGCACTGCCATGAGATTCGAACCCCTTCCGTGCCTTGAAGGTGGGGGCACTCCAAGTTGAGATCCTTCCCTCGGCGTCGAGGCCGGCTAACCGCGCACCATCCTGCGAGACAGCGAGTTCTTTTACTTTGGCGCCAAGATGCAGTCTTGCTGTTAGTTGGGCGGTCTCACTGTCCCAGATCCGCACAATGGCGTCATTACCGGCGACGCCGATCCACGCTCGATCAGGCGCGATGACGAGCGAACTGGCGAATCCGCTAGTGACGTCTGGATCGCGGAGCCTACGGATGAGTTCACCGGAGGTCCGGTCCCAAATCGCCGCAGCACCACGGTCCCCCGCTGCCACCACCCAGCGCCCGTCCTCGCTGAAGGCGGCAGTTGTTGAGGGCAGTACACAGCGCCGGTCCCAGGCGTCCCCGAACGCTATTTCCTCGCCACTGTCAACCGCCCAAAGCCTCAATTGCCCGTCGTTATCGGTGGTGACCAGTGATTTGTCGTCACAAGAGAACGCTAGCGTATAGAACCATACGTCACCAGTGCTCTCGCTCATCTGAGCACCTGAAACTGTCTCATAGACAACCCATTTGAAGCCGAACAGAGCAGCGTAGTATCGACCTGTGGTGGAGCTAATGACTCGCTGAACTTTGTTGCCGTGGTGATGTACGGCCACCGCAGTACAGCTCGCGGTCGAGAGCAACCACACATCTGAATGACTCGGTAGAAGGAGTAGCGAAGCATCCCTCGTTAGTGCGCCAACGCCGAGGTACGAGCGCCAGTACCCGTAGCTCGGCGCCTGAAAGACTCTCCTGAGCTGCGGCCCAGGATTTTCTGGGAGGGGCCAGGCAGAAACAAGATGCGGCACCAAAGACGTACCCTGAGTCATAGTCGCAGCCATGGCCCACATTGGCTCTCTGCGGAGAGCATTCAGAAGGAATTGCTCCGCCTCCGGTCGTTCAGGGGCCGCCTCGAGCATGTGCAGGAGGCGCGAGACCGTGTCGGCCAACGAACTTGCGCGATCGCCTCCGACTCGCTCGAGATCTCCGAGGACCGCCGCCACACCACTACTTCGAAGGCGAAATACGATCCACCGAAGGTCGGTCGCGGTCTGCCTGGCTGCGTCTATGCGATCGGCCCGAATTAGATGATCGAGGAGGTATTCGGACACGTATCCGCGCGCAGAGTCTGATTTCCACCATGCTGTGCACAGCCCCGTATCCGGCGAGAGCGCTTCCTCGGAGGGCGCATCCACTGAGAGGGCCTCAACAAGGTCGACTGACACCTCTTCGACGAACTGCCCTATTAGGAAGCCGAGATGTTCGTGCATGATGTCGTGGATTCGAAGATTGCCATCATTCAACTTGAAGAAAGAGAGTTTGGCCATTTGGAGAGCAAGGCTTCTGGCTTCCGCAGTAGTACGCTGGGATCTACGGGCCCACAACTGGAGCACTACGTCTAATGGGATTGAAGCCTGACGCGGGAAGATGCCCAGATCGATGAGTCGATGCCGCGCGTCCGGCGCGTCTAGTAGTTCGAGCCCTCTCTCTAGGGTCTCGGCCACAAGGTGCCCGGGTGGACGATCCGTCGCCAAAGAATCGGCAGCCGCGGGGCCGCTGACTTGGATATGGTCGACCACATCCCTAAGGACGCGCTCCAACGCATAGCCAGCGCATACGTTCTCAACAAGGATCCTGTTGATCATTTGAAGGATGAATGGCCAGCGCCACGAGATTTGGAGCAGCTCTTCGACGAGCTCGTTCTCCTGGATACTGTTGACGCGCTCCGTCGACAGGTCGTGCAGTAGTAGTCTGTGTGACTGCGACAATGTCATGGCGCCCACCACGACTCTAACCGTCGTCTCTGGCGTGAGTCTCAGGTCTCTTCTACGTGTGGTGATCAAGCGCACACACTTGGGAGCTCCGATTAGGAACGGCTCAAGCTGCGATTGGGTCCACACGTCGTCCACTACGAGCAGTGTTCTCCCAGCCTTCTCCAGTTCTCGGGCCAACACGCGTCCGGCGACTTCATCATCAGCGAGCGGCTGTATAGACGGGTCTCGACCGAGATCCACGAGAAGGTCTCTAATGGCTGAGGCAATCGCACGGCTGTCACTGCTGTCGGCCAAATCACGAATGTGGGGAGCCCAGACAATGTTCTTGAAGTGTCTCCGGATCCTGGGCGACGCGCAAACCAGTTCAGCCAAGGTAGACTTCCCGAAGCCGCTCTCTCCAGAAATGACAACTACGCGCGCGTGTCGACGCAAGACAGCATCGACTGCCTGCCGTTCTTCGTCGGGACGCTCGACGAGATCTTGCGTGGTCTCTTTGATGGGCCTTTGAAAACCTCGAGGAGGCGCCCCCAAATTCGCGCGCATCCAATCTAGAAGCACAGCTAGTGCGCCCGCCGCGACGACTACCATGAGGGAAAAGCGCCAGTGCCACTCCCCTCTTGCCACCAGGTCAATGAGTATACCGATGGCGAGGGCCATGGAACTAAAGGCGATGAGTAAAATGCCGCGGAAGAGGTGCCTCACGGGGGACCCCCGGGTCGTTGCCGCAGGCTGTGATCACTCAAGCCCGCACTGTTATCACAACAGCCGACCGGTGAAGCCGCTAGCGCTCCTAGCGGGCCTTCCCTCGTTGTCTTCGCGATCATCCGAGTCGCTCAGCCCCCAACTAGCCGCCCACTGACTACCCGTTCGAGGGTCGCATCGATCAGTCCGTCAGGACACTCCACGTCGAACCGAGTCCGTCGCCCCAGGGATCTTCCTCAGCGAGAGCTGGCCTCAGTAGCGAAGACCGCGCTCGGCTCACCAGCCGCCAGTCGAGAGCACCTGCGACCGCCACGCCTGGACCCTCCTCCGTCTGCCGGCCAGTCCGTCGAAGTGCGTACTCCTTGGTCGGCGCAATTCCCAGCGTCGCTGTACTGGGTCGTGGCACTCCCCAGACTACAGAGCGGCCAAGTCGTCGATGGCCCTCGAGACGGGCTCGCCGGGGGTCCGTCCCTCGCTTCTCAACGTGCCCTTGTAGAGCCCCATCTGCCGTCAGGCGCCAAGTCCGCTCTCTACGGCTTCGGCGAGCCGTTTGCGCGCGCGGAGGCAGCGCTGGCGGAGAGCCGTATCGCTGAGCCCGCGTTGGGCGGCGGCGCGATCGCGCTGGTCGGCTACGTAGACCTGAGCGAGGAGACGACCGTCGTCGGCCGTGACGATGCCTTCGCGGACGGCCCAGGTGAGGAGGTGGAGCAAGTCGTCATCACTGGTGACCTCAGCCTGCGCGCGGGGGGCGGGGGCCGGGTCGACGGCGAGGACCTCGATGTCGTCGTAGGCGACGGTGTGGACCCGGTTGCGGGTGTCGGCGGTGACGCGGTGCAGGGTGTCCAGGGCGAGGTTGGCGGCGACGCGGCGGGTCCGCCGGGCGACGGGGTAATCGGTGACGACGGCCCAGAACTCGGCGACGACGATGTGGCGGCGGTCCTCGCTCCACGCGTTGTCCGCGCTGGTCCCCCTCGTGCGCACCGCCATGGCCGCGAGCTTGGGGAGCATGAGCTGCAGCAGAACACGGCCGGCGAGCTGGCTGCCCCCCTGGCACAGGCGGATGAGGGCGAGCAGGAACGGGTCGGTGCTGTCGGGTCCGGCGGCGTCCACCTTGTCGACGATGTCGGCCGGGCGCCGACAACCCGTGAGGACCGGTTCGCCCTGTCCCCACTCGCGCAAGGTGTGAGCGACAGCGGCGACGTCGTTGAGGTGGATCCATTCCTCGATGAGCCGCCGGTACAGCGGGCTGGTGACCGTCGCCGGCATGGTGTCGTGGCAGCGGAACATGGACCCGCTGTATCCGGCGCGGGCGCCTGGGGCTGCGGGTGCGGTGACCGGTGTGGGCATAGGGGTCCTCCGGAGGGTGGGGCGTCGTGCTCAGAGACGCTCCCGAGCCGCTCTTGCCGGATGTCTTGCCCAAATACGGACGCTTGTTGGGTTGCGGTGTCGACCGTGCCCGCGACTAGGCTCGGGCCCGACATTCCACGCATAACGCCTGACTGGGTGGCGGGGGGACAGTGACGCTGCAGACCAGGCCGGGAACGGGGGACACCGGCGCCGGTTCTAGTCCGGGCTGGTCACCCCGCGGGCCGTCGCGTCCGGGTCCTGTGGACAGGCCCGAGGTCGCTGCGGTGGTGCCGCCGTCGCCGCCCCGACTGCGCCGGCGACCCTTCCTGATCATCCTGGGGGTGGTCCTTGTGGCGGTCGGGGCGCTGTTGGCGGCCTGGGTGACGACGGTTGTGGGGCGCACCGAGGCCGTGCTCGTCGTGGGCGCGGACATCACCCGCGGTGACGTCATCGAGCCCGGTGACCTGGTGGTGGCGCGGGTGACCCCGGACCCGAGCCTGCGCCCGGTGGCTGCGGAGCGCCTCGACGACGTCGTGGGCCTGCGGGCGGCGGTCGACATGCCGGTCGGGTCACTGCTCACCGACGCCGCGGTGACGGAGAGGGTGGTCCCCGCTGAGGGTGAGTCCGTTGTCGGGGTGGCGTTGGCGTCGGCGCAGCTGCCCGCGAGGCCCCTCGCGCCGGGCGACCCGGTCCGCATCGTCCAGACCCCCCGCGCCCAGGAGGACCTTCCGGACGGGGAGCCGGCCAGCGTCGCGGTCACCGTGGTGGCAGTCCGGGAGATCCCCGACACGGGGCAGAGCGTCGTCGACGTCACGGTGCCGTCCGGCGACGCGGCCCGGCTGGCGGCCCTGGTCGCGACAGGTCGGGTCGCGGTCGTCGTTGACGCCCTGACCGCCTGAGCGGCCGAGGGCACCTGACATGGCCGTCGTCGTCCTCGCTTCCGGCACTGGAGCCCCGGGGGTCACGACGACCTGCCTGGGGCTGGCCTTGTCGTGGCCGCGGCCGGTGCTGCTCGTCGACGCCGACCCGAGCGGCGGGTCGGCGATTCTCGCGGGGTACCTGAAGGGGCAGGTCCCGCACGACCGGGGCCTCGTCGACCTGGCCCTTGCCTACCGCCACGGCGACCTGGACAACGCGATCCGGGAGGCGACCATCGCCTTGCCCGGGTCGCAGGTCGAGCTCTTGCCCGGGGTGCGCTCGCACTCCCAGGCCGCGACCGTGCAGCCGCTGTGGGAGCCGCTGGCGCAAGTGCTGGCGGGGATGGGGGAGCTCGGGGTCGACGTCCTAGTCGACGCTGGACGGGTGGGCATGGCGGGGACCCCGTGGCCGCTCATCACGTCGGCCGACCTGGTTGCCCTCGCCACCCGGACCACGTTGCCCGCCGTCGCCGGCGCCAGGTCCGCCGCCGGGTCCCTCGCTCAGCGGCTGCGTGACGCGGGTACGGAAGACGCCTTGGGTGTGGTCGTCATCGGCCCGGGCCGCCCCTACTCCACGCGGGAGGTCGGCCGGGTCCTGGGGATGGACGTGCTGGCCGAGCTGGCGTGGGACCCGGCGTCCGCGGACGTTTACCACCTCGGGGCCATGCCGCGGCGGCGGTTCGCCGCCGCCGCGCTGCCCCGCAGCCTGGTCGCCGCCGGGGAAGCCTTGCGGGCCTGGGTCGAAGGCGGGCAGCGGCGGCTGGGGATCCGCGAGTCCTTGGCGTCCGGCACGTGACCGACACCCGCACCGGCGACGGCAGGCCTACAGCCGGGAGTGGCAACGAGGATGGGACCGGTGAGGATGTCGCTGCCCTGCCCCTCTTCGCCGGTTCGCTGGACGGTCCCGACGGTGAGCCCGCACGGGCTGGTGGCGCGGTCACCGGCGCGCCCAGTGAGGCGTCAACCGACGCCGGTCGAGACGCCAGGCCTCGTTCGGGTGATCGGCACACCATGTGGGGTTCCGCAGGCGAGACCGGCCCGCAGACGGCGGGCGGCGGGGCGCGGCGGGCGCCGCACGGCAGCGAGCACCCGACCGCGCGCTCGCACGGCGCCCGGCCCAGTGCGCGAGCGGAGGCCGGCTCGGACTCGGGCGCCGTGCCCGGGAACCGCGACGTCGACTGGACGTTCGTCGCCGCATTGCGGGCTCAGGCGTCGGCCCGGCTCACCTCGGCGTTGCAGGACCGCGACGGCCTGGACACCGCAGGGCAACGCGAACTCGGCCGCACCGTCATCCTCGAGTTGCTCGAGGCCGCCGCCGAGGCCGACCTCGCCGCCGGGCGCCCCACGTGGACACTTCCACAGCAGCAGCGCCTGGCCGAGGCCGTGTTCGACGCCCTCTTCGGCCTCGGGCGGCTCCAACCGCTCGTCGACGACCCGCACGTGGAGAACATCGAGATCACCGGGTGCGACTCCGTCGTCCTGGAGTACGACGACGGGACCCTGCGCCCCGGCCCGCCGGTCGCCGACTCCGACGCGGAACTACTGGACTTCCTTGCCTTCCTCGCCAGCCGCTCCGAGGCCAACGCGCGCCCGTTCTCCGAGGCCCAGCCACGGCTTCATCTGCGCCTGGACGGCGGCGCCCGCCTCGCCGCCACCGCGTGGGTGACCCCCCGCCCGGCCGTCGTCATCCGCCGCCACCGGCTGCGGGAGGTCACCCTGGCCGACCTCGTGGGCCGCGACATGCTCAGCCCCGTCGCGGCGTCGCTGCTGGCGGCCGCGGTCCGCGCGAAACGCTCCATCGTCGTCGCCGGCCCGCAAGGGGCGGGCAAGACCACCGTGGTGCGGGCGCTGTGCGCGGAGCTGGACCCGTGGGAGCGGATCGGGACCTTCGAGACCGAGTACGAGCTGCACCTGCACGAACTGCCCGACCGGCACCGCCGCGTCGTCGCCTGGGAGGCCCGCCCCGGCTCCGGCGAACGCGGCCTCGACGGGCGCCCCGCCGGGGAGATCACCCTCGACGAGCTGCTGTACGACAGCTTTCGGTTCAACCTGTCCCGCCAGATCGTCGGAGAGGTCCGCGGCCGGGAGGTCCTGGCCATGCTCAAGGCCATGCAGTCCGGGGCCGGGTCCCTGTCCACCACCCACGCCGCAACCGCCGTCGGCGCGATCCGCAAGCTCGTCACCTGCGCTTTGGAGGCTGGGCCTCACGTCACCGAGGCCTACGCCCAACGCGCGGTCGCCGAGCACATCGACCTCGTCGTCCAACTCGCCCTCGACGTCACCCCCCGCGCCGACGGCGGGGTGCAGCGAGTGCGGCGGGTGAGCGAGATCGTCGCCGTCGAACCCGGCGAGCAGGGCAACGTGGCGACCACTCACGTCTTCCGCGCTCACGATGACCGGCCCGCCGCGCCCGGGGTGCTGCCCGACTCCTACCGGGACCTGGCCCGGCACGGGTTCGACCTCGACGCCTACCTCACCGAGGCCCGTCGATGACGCGCCCGCCCCTCGGCGACGGCGGGGTCGTGCGTTCCGCGTGCCGGGGGTTGCTGTGCGGGGGCTGCCCGTGACCGGCGTGGCCCCCGTCGCCGCCGCCCTGGCGGCGCTCCTGGTCCTGAGCGGGGTGTGGGCCGCGGTGACCGGGGTGCAGCGGCGGGCGGCACCCCCGCCGCGGTACCGCCGGCGCGGCGCACTCTCCCAGCTGGTGGGGCGACGGCTGTCGCGGCGCACCCGGTGGCTGCTCGGGGTCGGGTCGGTCGCCGGGATCGCCGTGGCGGTGACGACCGGGTGGGTAATCGCCGTCGTCGTCCTGCCCGCCGCCCTCGCCGGGTTGCCGATCCTGCTCACCGCGCCCGAACCCGCGGCCCGGATCGACCGGCTGGAGGCCATGGAGGAGTGGACCCGTGCCCTGGCCGGGGTCCTCACCGTCGGCGTCGGTCTCGAGCAGGCCCTCGTCGCTACCCTGCGTTCCACCCCCGCGCCGATCCGCGCCGAGGTCTCCACTCTCGTCGCCCGGCTGCGGGCCCGGTGGTCCACCCCGGACGCCATCCGGGCCTTCGCCGACGACCTCGACGACGCTACCGGCGATCTCATCGCCGCCAACCTCCTCCTCGGCGCCCACCGCCGCGGCTCCGGCCTGGCCAGCGTCCTGCAGGGGCTCGCCGAGTCCGTCGCCGCCGACGTCCGGGCCCGGCGCGCCATCGAGGCCGACCGCGCCAAGCCCCGCTCCACCGCCCGCTGGATCACCCTGATCACGGTGGGGGTGCTGGGGCTGCTCGCCCTCAACGGGCCCTACGTCGCCCCCTACGGCAGCGGCGTCGGGCAGCTCGTCCTCGCCCTGCTCCTCGCCCTGTACGTGGCGACCCTCCTGTGGCTGCGGTCGATGGCCCGCGGGGAACGGCTCCCCCGCTTCCTCGGCGACCGGACGCCGGCGGGCGGTCGTCCGTTGTGACGACGACCCAGATCGCCCTGACCGCCGGAGGGCTCATCGGCCTCGGGATCGCCCTGCTCCTGTGGCGCCTCGCTCCCGCCCATCCCGACCTCCGCAGCGTCCTCGACGTCGTCTCCCCCGACCGGTCCCTGCGCCGCCCGGAGATCCCCGCCTCGGCGTCCACCGCCTCCGAGCGGTTCGGGCTGTGGCTCATGCGCCACCTCCCCTTAACTGGGCTGAGCTGGGTGCCGAACCAGCAGCTGGCGCTGCTGCGGATCCCCGTCCACCGGTACTGGGGGGAGAAGGCGCTGTTCGCCCTCATCGGGCTCGCCACCCCCGCCGTCCTCGGCGTCCTAGTCGCCGTCGTCGGGGTGAGCGTCCCCGTCCCGCTGCCCGTCGCCGGGTCGCTCGCGCTGGCCTTGGCGTTGAGCTTCCTGCCGGACTACAACGCGCGCAGTGACGCGGTGAAGGCGCGGGAGGAGTTCGCCCGCGCCCTGGGCGCCTACGTCGACCTCGTCGCCCTTGAACGCCAGGCCGGATCCGGCCCCCGCCAGGCCATGGAGGCCGCCGCCGCAGTCGGGGACAGCTGGGTCTTCCGCCGGCTCTCCGAGGAACTCGCCCGCTCCCGCTGGTCCGGCGTCCCGCCCTGGGACGCCCTCACCGCGCTGGCCGACGAGCTGCACCTGCCGGAGCTGGCCGAGGTGTCGGACATCATGCGGCTCTCTGGCGAGGAAGGCGCCGCCGTATACACGACCCTGCGAGCCCGCGCCGAGGGGCTGCGCGCCGCCATGCTGGCGCGGGAGCAAACCAAGGCCAACGCGGCCGGGGAGCGGATGACGTTCCCCGTCTCGGCGCTGTCGCTCATCTTCCTGCTGCTGCTGGCGACGCCGCCGGTGCTGCGAGTGCTGTTCGAGGAATGAGGCCGACCTCTGGTCGCGCGAGGCGGACGCGGGCTCCACCGGCTGAATCTCGTGTGGCCAGCCGTCAACAATAGGAGTTCGTCCGCATACGTGTTCGATGCTCTTCAATCAACTGTGGCTCGTCGAGCAATATCACCGGCACGCAACACCCAGTGACGAGTGTGCTTCTGAGGCTAGACGCCGAAACGTTCCGTGATTTTAGCCGTATCTGCAGCGTGTCGCGCCTGAGCACGTCGCCCCGTTGACGACCACAACGCAATCGAGGCCAATGGCGAACTGCTTGACCGATTAGATACCGGTGCGCCGACGAGGTCCATGCTCACACATTCCTTTGGGGCCAATGGCCGTTACCCCCCAGTGTTGCGGCTAAGGTCTCGAGTCACCACCTCGCCGGAGGTCTCGATCTCAGGCAGAGGGCTACTCTCTGAGATCACTGGGATCGCCACTCAGGGGGATAGCCAGCGACGGCTTCGAGCGTGAACGGACATCCGGGGGGCGAAATCCATACAATGGAATGCCGTAAGCATGACCCTCACCGGCCACACCGCCCCGGTGGCGGCGGTGCCGCTGGGCCACGGGCGGACCGTGCTCGCCACCGCCACCGCCACCGCCACCGCCACCGCCACCGCCACCGCCACGGTGCGGTGCGGTGCGATGCGGGACACCCCACCGCGACCCCAGTTGGGTCCGCATCATCACCACCTGGTAGCCAGCGATCGAGGTCCTCATCGTGACCGGGGTCACCACGCCCGCACCGAGGCGGCGAACGCCACGATCCAGAACATCAAGCGGTCCGCCTCGGCTACCGCAACATGGCTCACTAACGCACCCGTATCCTCGTGCTTAGCCCCCGACGCCCGACGTGAACACCCGGAACAGTCCCGGGCATCACGCCGAAGTGCGAAGAGCCGCCTTGGCCCGGCCCTGCCCCAGGGGAGGCGGTACGTGAGACACCTGTGGCGCACTATCAAAGGTCTCGACGAAGTGGGTAGCACGCGCTACGCTTAGAGCGAAAGTCCGCTACCGCTTCGAGTGACAATAGCAGGGGGGTTAAGTGACCAGTCCGTCTTCTAATGAGCCCATAGTCCACATAGTGAATGAGATGGCTCCCGAGGCTCTTAACGTATCGCTGCCGACACGTTCTCCAGCCTTCGACGCGGCTTGTGACATGATCAACGACAGAGATGACGTGGCTTTCAACTTGACTATTATTGGAGACTACGACGACACGTATGAAGCGGGACTGCCGAATCGCCCGACTAGCCATCCCGGAGAACGATCTCGTTTTGATCAGGTCACGTGGACTCGTCTTCCGTCCACGCCGTTTGGGGGCGCACGAACAGAGCGTCGGACAGACGAGGGTGACCATATCGTAGAATTTGTGCGCAATAAACTTCACTGGTACAGCAGCACTAAGATACGCCCTGGGGCACGGGACCAGTCCGGCTGGAGGGTCAGCTCGGACAACTATTTCTCGATGGATGAGCCCGAGGAAGCCGCTAAGACCGTGGTGGGACGTTCCATCTCTCGTTCTGGGACCGTCAGATACTACCTGATCCCTGGAATATACGGTCGTGAGTCGCCCATCACCTTAGCTCCCCTTTCAATGGGCGCGAACGTAGCCAAAGGCATCTTGATCGGAAAAGAAGACGTCCCGACATGGCATTGGCAAGGGCTTTACGTGGTGACAGTGGGGCCGCCGAGTGTGATGGATCGCCAGGCCTAGCCCAGATTTTTCCATGACGTAGCAGTATCGGATGTCGGGGCCGCTGTGAAGCCGCGCAGGGGCCGAGTCCGTCCCCCACCTGGGTCGCCGAGGTCACGGTCAGGAATTCCCTCAATCAGGCCCTCCAGACTGGTCGCCTGCGCGAAGCGGGCCAGAGGGACGGTGCCCGTCGTACCGAGCCATCGACGCTCTGACTTGGGCTGCGTACGGTGTATCCATCCACGGGGTGGCGCGGACGAGAACGGACCGTGTGCCGGACGCGAGGACGACGGCGCGTCCGCGCGGGAGGGCGGCGAGGTCGGCGACGTCGAGGATGCGATCGGTCCTGGTAGCGCGGCTACGTTGGCGGCCGCCGCGGCCGTGGGTTGTGGACCAGGTGGTGCGTTCGTAGCTGCCGACGAGGCGGGAGAGTTCATCGAGGAACTCGGCTTCGGTGACCCCGCCGCCGTAGACCTTGACGGTGGCGGCGGACCACAGCTTCCGCATCCCGTCGCGGCCCCAGACCTCGACTCCTTGGGACCAGGACTGCAGCAGGGTCATGACGACGATGCCCCGGGAGCCGTAGTGGGAGTACATGTCTGGCAGGGCCCGCCATCGGACGACGTTGGCAGCCTCGTCAAGGACGGCGACCAGGGGGACGGGCAGGCGCCCGCCGGGTGAGCGGGTAGCCAGGATTTCGGCAGCTTCGGTGATGGCGACTGTCAGCGCGGTCACGAGGGGGCCGGCGGTGCCCTTGCCTTCCTTGGACAGCGAGTAGACGGTCTCGGGGCTGCCGGTGTGCGCGGAGCAGACGAACGCAGCGGGGTCGAACCGGGGGCGAGTGTCCGGTCCGTCGGAGCGGGGGGTGACCCAGCGCATTGCGGCCGAGCTCGTCATGACGGCGGCCATCTGTTGGGCGGTGCCGAACACGCCGCTTCGCTGCCGGTCGGGAGCGGCCACGACCCCGGCGATCGCGCGGCTGGCCATGGGGAAGCCGTGCTTCGCCAGGACAATGGCGGGCTCGTCGTCGGTGGGATCGGTCAGCCACTCGTACACCTGGGTGAGGGGCCGCCCCGCGCGGGCGGCGGCGAGCATGAGGTTGCCGAGCAGTTCCTGCCCGGCACCGTCGAAGTAGGCGTCGGTGCGGGCCCCGGCGGGGCGGGTCGCCATGGCGAAGATGTCGGCGAGGGTCGCCGCGGTGGCCTCGTCGGTGACGAAGGTCAGCGGGTCCCACCACCACGTCGGGTTCTCTCCGACGATCTGCTGGGGGTCGAACACCCACACCCGCCCGGCGCGAGCGCGGGGGCCGCGGGTGGCGTCGACGATGTCCCGCTTGTTGGAAGTGACGACGACGGCGCCGGGGGCGGTCATGACGGCGGGGATGGCCCTGGCGGTGGTCTTGCCGGTCCGGGGACCCCAGATGTCGACGGTGACGTCCTCCCAGGAGTGGACCAGCGGGTGGCCGTCCAGTGTCGTGCCCAACGGCAGCCCCGGAGGGAGCAAGAACGGGCTCGGGCTGCTGCCAGGTGGGTGGAGGCGGCGGGTGGTGGCGGCGGCGCCGGCATGGGTCAGGGGGGTGAGGTCTCGGGCGCGGGCGAGGTGGGCTGCGGCGGCGTCGACACCTGCCTTGCCCAGTCGGGCTTGCATGGCCCGCCACAGGCGAGGTCCCCACCGGACTCCGACGAGGGCAGCGAGGCCGAGGATGACCACGAGGACGGCGGCTGCCGCGGTTGCGAACGCAGTCCACGGCTCGGCACCGGTCACGACGTCGACGGCGAGGTGCACGGGGTTGCCAGGCAGGGGCTGGCCGTCACCGACAGACCCGGCGGCGGTCTCGTCGGGGCGGTGACGGGGTGAAAGCAGGGGGTCGAGAGCGGCGGCAACGCGGACTGCGACGTTGATGACCGTCACGGTCACGACGCCCGCCCCGATACCAGCCCACGCCACCGCGAGGTCTCCGGCGAGGGTGGCGTGGTTGCGCTGGGACGGGGCGCTCACTGGGGGCGTGCCGCCCGTCCCGCTGGCATCACTGGACTTGCGGGTTGGTGCCAGAGCCGGTCGGTGTCGTTGATCCCGAGGGTGCGCTCGACGGCGGTGAGGGTGACCTCGACGGGGATTCCCGGCCGGCCGCCGACCTTGATGAGGAACCGGCCCCGCCCGGGTGGGGCGGTGTCGGCACCGGTGGCCGGGTCCCAGGCGGGGGGGTCCTGCCAGCTGGTGAGGAGCGCTTCCTCGGTGCGGGACAGGGCGACGACGCTGCGCAAATGGGGCATCTCGGCGGCGGGCAGCCCGGCGGCGATGACCATTCCGGCGCGTTCGACGAAGCCTCGCGCCTTGTGGCGGTCAGCCTCATGGGTGAGGGCGAGCAGGTCGGTCAGGGTGTGGCTGACCATGATCTGCCCGACGCCGCGGCCGCGGTTGAGGCGGGTGAGGACGTCGACGCGGTCGACGATCCCGGGCCCGGCGCGCAACGCCCGCCACAGCTCGTCCATGACGACGAGGTAGTGCCGGCGGGGCCCGGCGCCGGCGTCTGCGAGGGCGTTGGCGGCGTTGATCACTCCGAAGCCGTAGGACCAGCAGGCGAGCAGGGCGGCAGCCTGCAGGTCGCTCTCACCATCGCCGATCGCGGACATGTCGAAGACGACGGACCGGTCCCGGCGCATCGTCACGGTGGAGGGGCGGGCGAAGACGCCACCGAGGCGGCCCCCCGACGCGAGGGACGTGAGGGTCGCCTCGAGGGGGTCGATGAGGTCGCGGTAGCGGGTGAGGTCGCCGCGGTCCACGGCGACGTGGGGGACGGGGTCGGGGGCCGCACGGAGGACATGGAGGAGGTCGGCCAGCACGGGTTGGCCCTCGGGGTGAGGGTGGGCGTCGTCGAGGACCCGCAACGCGCGGTCGAGGATGACGTCCTCCCGGTCGGTGGGCGGCGCCGAGCGCAGGATCGTCACCAGGCTCGCCAGCAGGGCGTGGCGGCGGGCGTGGGCGTCGGCGAGGACGTCGGCGCGGGCTTGGCCGGTCAGGTGTGCGGCGGCGTCGAGCGCGTCGGCGCGGTCCAGGATATTGAGGCTTCCACGGCCGTGCCCCAGGCTCAGCACCTGTCCGCCGAGGGCGGTAACGAGGTCGACGTAGTCGGGGCGCAGGTCCCCGAGCACGACAGCGTGGACGCCGTATCCGGCGAGGCCGAGCGCGATCCTCCGGACGATCGTGGACTTGCCGAGGCCTGGCTTGCCGAGGACGAACGCTGAGGGGTTGGCGATGAGCCGGGCCCGCTGGAACCAGCTGATCGGGTCGCAGCACACGGTGGCGCCGGTGATCAGGTGACGCCCGACGGGGACCCCGACCGTCGGGGTGGCGGCGCCGGCGGCGAACGGCCACAGCCCGCACACCTGCACGGTGGTGCCACGAAACTCCTCCGGCGCCTCAAGGGTTATGGCGGCGCCCCAGCCGCGGCCGGGCCAACCACGCGGACTCGGCGCCTTCATCGTCTCGGTCACGGGCGTCGCCGATCTCAGAGGAGCCGTCGGATGTCGGTCGGGACCCGCTGGTGGGCGGCCAGCACCAGGCCGAGCGGCAGGGCGGCGGCGAAGGCGCTGTCCTGGTGGCCGTAGGCGGGGCGCAGCTGCAGCCGGGCCGTGGCGCCCAGGTGGTCGACGGCGGCCAGGGCAGCGGGCAGCCGGTCAGGGCTGGTGACGGTGGCGGTGACGACGAGGGAAACGTCGACGAGGCCGGCGCCGCGGGCCTCCTCGGCGGCGGTCGCGGCCATGGCGCGCTGCTCGGCCAGGACCCGCGCCGAGGGGCGGCGGCCAGTGGTGGCGCGGAAGTCCGCGGCGCGCCGGTCGCGTTCGACGATCCGCGCCGTCACCGCGGCGGGGATGGGCCGGTAGAGCAGCGCGACCCGTTTGCGGGCGACGTCGGGGTGCGGGGCAAGGAGCTGGGTGAGGACCGTGGCATGGACCTCGCCGCGTGGGGGGCTGCTCATGACCCACGACACCGACACCGCGTCGTCGTGGATGTAGTCGCGGTACCCGGCATGGGCGGTGACGGGCCCCACGTCGTCCCACCGCAACGCGGGGGCGTCCCCCGCGGCTCGGGCGGGGTCGATGACGGCCGCGGCGGCGGGGTCGTAGGCGACCCGGATCGCCTCGCACAGCTCCTGGGCGGGGACCGGGCGCACGGCCCCAGCGCCGGTCGCGGCGAGGCGGGCGAGGAGGCCGGGCAACCGGACGGCCACGTCCCGGGCAGCGTCTGCCACCGGGATCCGCCGCCCGGGTCGGGCCGTGGTAAGGGTGACGGTGATCCACACCCGGACCCCGGCGGAGCCGTGGGGGTAGTCGGCGACGGCTTCGGTGAGCATCTGCCGGGCGACCGCCGGCGCGGCGGGATCGAGGTGGGCGGCGACCTCTCGCCTCAACCGGGCGCCGGTGTCCGGGGCGGTCTCGACGATCAGCCCGGCGGCGACGATGTCCGGTTCGTTACCGAGTGAGGTCAGCCAGGCGCCCCAGTGGGCGACCCAGCTGTCGATCTGGTCCTCGTCGACGAGGGCGGCGCCGTCGGGGTCGGCAGCCAGCACGACGGTGATGTGACGGGTCGTGGGCAGCTCGAGGAGGGCGAACGGGCGCCCGTAGGGGTCCGACCACTCGCTCAGGCGGGAGACGGCCGCGATCCCGGGCAGCTGGCAGCGGCCCAGCGGCAGGCCGCTGAGGGGTCCGCTGCGGTACAGGTGCGACCCGCTGGCGGTGGTCAGGGCCCATCCGAGCCAGGTGAGGAGCCGGTCGACCCCGGAGCGGTGGTACCGGTCGCGGACCACGATGAGGACCAAGACCGTGACGAGCCCTGCACCGACGCCTGTCGCCGGGCCGAGGCCGCCGCTCATGAGGGCTAACAGGACGACGACCGCCCCGACCAACAACAGGGCGGTCCCGAGTGCGCCCAGACCGCCCAGGCCCGGGCTGACCGGGCGCCGCCAGTTGCCGTAGGTCCGGGACGGGCGGGGTGACTCAGGCGCTGCCATCGGGTCCCCCGTCACCCGCGGTGTCGGCGGTGGCCGTCGATGCGGCCTGCTGGGCCTGGGCCGCGATCCGGGACAGCGCCGTCACCGCCGCGTCTCCCGCGACACCCGCGACGACCCCGACCGGTCCTGCAGCGGCACCTGCCGCAGCGGCCCCACCTGCGGCACCGCCGCCCGCAGCACCGATGCCCGCAGCACCAATGCCCGCAGCACCGCCGGCAGCTCCGGCGCCCGCCCCTGCCGCACCACTGGCCGCACCACCGGCCGCACCACCGGAAGCGACGCCGCTGGCACCGCCGCCGCTCGCACCGCCGCTGGCACCGACCCCGGTCGCGACTTCTCCGACACTGCGAGAGGTTGCGGCGGGGCCAGCCGCCGCTTCAGCAGGCGACGCGGCCGGCGCGGTATCGCTCAACGTCCCGGCGCCGGTCGCGTCGCTGCCGCCTACGGTGCCGCCAACGCCCGGGGCTCCCGTGGCTGGTGTGCTTCCGCCGACTCCCGCGCCGCCGCCGCTGCCCTCGCCAGTGGGGCCCGGCCGTCCGGCGTTCGCGGTGCCCCCGGTGGGTCCGGGGCCACCACCCGACGGACCAGAGGCACCGGACTGGGCCATTGGGCCACCACCGGGGCCACCCGTCACCGGCGCGCCCGCCGGCCCGGACCCCCCGGCGCTGGACGACCCCGGCAGGGCGATGGAGCCCATGGGCAGGGCGGTGAGGATCCCCAGCCCGAACGCCGCAGCCCCGCCGGAGCTGCCCGTGGTGGCGGCGACCAAGGGGGACACGAATCGCATAAGGGCGGGCAGGGCGACGAGGGCGATGAGCATGAACGCCAGGCCCGTGATGGTGCGCAGCAGGTCGTCCGTCGAACCCGCACCGCTGCCGGCGAGGGAGAACGCCGTCGCGTACACCATGGCCGCGACGGGCTTGTAGAGGATGAACGCGATGGTCCAGGACACGACCCGGCGAAACCACGCCCGGCCGGTCTCGGTCGACTCAAGGCTCGCCGCCAGCGGGATCGTGCCCGCCAGGAGCACGAGCATCCCACCGCGAATGACCATGAGGATGACCTGGGCGACGGACGCCAAGAGGGCCACGAACCCGAGAAGGATCATGACGAGGTTGCCGCCCGTCCAGGTGCCGACGACAACGAGGCTGAGGAACGCGGCGCCGAGGTCCCGTCCTTCCGTGGACCTCAACAGAATCCAGATCGCGAAGGCGTCCGCCGCCGACGTCGCCAGGGCGATGACCGCCAGCCCCGCGCCGTTGGCCACGACCAGCGTCAGCAGGCCCTTGAGGAGTTCCCGGGCCGGTTGCGCCCGTTGCTCCCACGCCATCCGGGCGCCCGCAATCGCCACCGACAGCACCGCCATCCCGGCGACGTACGGGGCCAGGGAGGACTGGATCAGCGCCACCGGAGGTGAGGGAGCCCACCCGTCGCCGGTGGCGAGCTGTGGGGTCGGGACCACCATCCACGCCGTCCCGAGGGCGGCGAACGCCCGGCCGAGCGCGGTCACGAGCAGACTGGCCATGGTGTCCAGCAGCGCGGTGAGAACCGACCCGCTGGCCTGTGCCGCGGCGGAGCCGACGAGGCCGCCGACGGCGTCCACGACGCCGCCGACGGTCCGTTCGGCCGCGCACGTCGGGTCCATCGCGCAGGTCACGCGTCCCCCCACGGCACGAACCCGATGAGAGTGGGCAACGGGGACGTGCGAAACGGCACCCCGTCGGGGGAGACGAGGACACGCTGGTCCCCCTCGCTCCAGACCATGGTCAGGGTGAACTGGACGAGCCCGGACGTGCCGTCGCCGACGAACGCGTAGGCCAGACGGACCTCGACCGGAGCCGGACCTGGGAGCCCGGGGGTGATCCTCGTTGCGACACCGGTGTGGGAGGTGGGCAACACGAGGAACCCGACCGGGGACAGCACCGGGGACGACGCAGCTTCGTCCTCCGCTCCGACTTCGTCCTCCACTCCGCCGGCCGACGGCCCAGGTGTCGAATCGTCACCGCTGTCGAGGACGCGCAAGGCCGCTGCTCGACCCAAGTCGTCGACCGTGAGCTCCTGCACGGCGGCCCGGCGAAGCGCGGGGTCGGAGGCGGCCGCGAGGAACCCCGCCGCCGCGAACAGCGCCCCGGCCGGTGACGGCGCGTAGCAGCGGGGCACGCCCGCACTCATGTCGTCCGGCCCGACCCTCGGAGCCCAGGGGGCCGGCATGGGTCCGCCGACACCACGCCACGTCGTGCCCTCGGGGGAGGCGACGGGCAGCTCCGCGTGCGTTGCCGTGGTCGGGCATGGCGCCAGGGCCGCGGGGGTGGTCGTCGCGGGAGGAGTCGAAGGGAAGGAAACGTAGCTGGCTTCGGCAACCGGGGACACGGTCTCCTCGGATGGGGAGTCATCCGTCGGGTCGGCGCTGCAGCCGCCGACTGCGGCACCCGTGATCCCGGTGATGACGGTGAGAAGAATGGCGAGGGTGAGGGGGCGGGCCATGTCCACGACAGGGTCAGACGAGGGCGCCGACGAGGGCGGAAGCCGACGCGATGACGACCGCGGCGGCCAGGACCCACCCCAGGCGCATGGCGTGTTCGGCGCCCTCTCCCCGACGGCTGCCCAACGCCATCATCGCGCCGGTGATGATCACACCGAGGACGCAGAGTGTTAGGGAGATCCACGTTGCCCACTGCAGGATCACGGCGAACGCCTCGAACCCAGGCGGGCGGACTCCGAACCCCGAAGAGGGGGTCACGGGCTCCGATGAGGCCGGGCGGGTCGACAGCTGCAGGACTACCGCGAGCGTGGCGCCCAGCAGAACGCTGAGGGACGCGACAGGCATCAGCCCTCCCCGCCGGGGACGTGCGGCGACGACGGATCGCTGGGGCGCGGCGGGATCAGGTGGACGACCTCCTGCAGCACCCGGTGCACCGCGCCGTTGCCCGGGACGTCGGCTTCGTCGGGCAGGTACATCCGCCACGCCGGCAACCACGGGACCCGCCACACGCGGGGCACACCGCCGCTGACGTGACCGGCCAGGTCGGCCAAGGGTCTCGGTAAGCGGCCAGGAGCGTCGGCGGACAGGACCAGCCCGAGCAGGTCAACCGTTCCGCGATGCTGCTCGACCCACTGGGCGGCCGCGGCCTGGACCGCGAGCAAACCCCGCAGGTCGGTACGGGCCACGAGGACCACCCGGTTCGGGGCCAGGTGCGGGGTCGCGGGCACCGGCCAGGCGTGACCGGCGGCCCTCGAGCCCGGCAGCAACCGCGCCCACGTGCTCTCCCCCGCGCCGCCGTGGACACCGACCCACCACAAGCAGGACTCCTCCGTCGTCACCCGGTGGGGCAACCCCCGTGCCGGCCCCTGCGGCGGGCGGGGACCCGGCACCGCCAGCAGGACTCTCACCGGCGTGTCCTCGTGCGGCGGGGCCGACGGCCTCGTCAACGTCTGCAGCACACGTCCTCCCACCGGCAGGGCTCGTCGGACCGTCACGAGGCGGTCCGCTGACACCAGGCGTAGGTCGTTCGAGCCCGCGGCCTGTGACGGCGTGGCGCGCGAGTCACGGCGCCCGCGTGGGGGCCACCTGCTCGGGGCATGAGACCGAGGCACCTGCGGCGCGCCGCTGGACACCTCCCCCGCCCCGAGGCCGCCCGGCCGAGGATCTCCATGAGGGCGAACGCCGGTGCAGCGGTGTCCGTGGCGGGCAGGGTGATGATCGCGGGCATCGTCACGGTCGTGTTGCCCGCGTGTGCAGCACCGACGGATACCGCACGGTTTCCGGCGGGCGGCATGACCTCGCCCATCACGGCGGACTCCGCCGCGGCCGCGTGGGTCGACGAGGACACCTACCCCACGGCGGCCCCCGCGGTACCGACCTGGGGCGCCGAGGACTGCACTCTCGCTGCCGCCTTCGCGGCCTCGGCGATGGCCGCGTTCACCAACTCCGACATCGACCCGCGCACCTGGTGGGAGGAGCTGGCGGCGTGGCTGACCCCGACCGCCCAGGTCGCCTACGCCGGCACCGACCCTTCCAGGGTGCCCGCGTCCGCCGTCACCGGGACGCCCGCGTGTAGCGAGACCGCGAGCCCGTACCTGGCGTCGGTCGAGGTCCCCACCGACGCCGGGCTCTACACGGTTCTGCTTGTCCGTGACGGCGCCAGCACCGAGTGGCACGTCGAGCGGCTCACGCCTCCTAACCCGACGGCCCATTTGCCAGCCACCCCCGCCACGCCGACCGCCCCCGACACCGGGAGCCGCGCGGGCAAGCAGACCCCGTCGTGACCGGCGGGGCCGTGCGGTGGACGTGCGGGCTGCTCGTCGCCGCCGTCCTGACCGCCCCCGCGGTGGTCCTCGGCCTGCCCGTGCTCGCGGTGATCACGGTGGCCGCCTCCGCACCCGACACCGGTTGCGGTGACGGTCCCGGCGCCCGCGTCGACCCGACCCGGGACCTACCCGTCGCGGTCGCCGGGTACCGCGGGGACCAGCTGCGCAACGCCGCCGCGATCATGAGTGCCGGGGTGGACCTCGGGCTCGACCGCCGCGCCCAGACCATCGCCGTCATGACCGCCATGGCCGAGTCCAGCCTGCGGGTCCTCGACCACGGCGACGCCGTCGGGCCGGACTCCCGGGGCCTTTTCCAGCAGCGGGACAACGGGGCCTGGGGCTCCCTCGCCGACCGGATGGACCCGCACCGCAGTGCCACAGCGTTCTACCTCGCCCTGCAACGGGTCCCGGGCTGGCAGTCCCTGCCGCCGTGGATTGCGGCCCACCGCGTGCAACGGAACGCCGACCCCTACGTGTACCAACCCCGCTGGCCGGACGCCGGCCAGGTCGTCGCCGCCCTCGCCGGGGCCAACACTCTCGGCTCCTCGACGCTCGGCGGCGCGCATCTCCTCGTCGACGTGACAGGCCAGTGCGTTCGCAACCCCGGCATCGCGGGGGCGTCGACCGCGGGGTGGCAGTCCCCGGTCGCCGGGAGGATCAGCAGCGCCTACGGGATGCGGCTGCACCCGACCCTCGGGGTGTACCGGCTCCACACCGGCACCGACATCGCCTCACCCTGCGGCACCCCGATCCGCGCCGCGGCCGCCGGCGTCGCGGTCGCCGCCGGCCCGGCCGCCGGGTATGGGCAACTCATCGCCATCGACCACGGCGGCGGGACCGTCACCCGCTACGCGCACATGTACGCCGACGGGGTCCTCGTTGAGATCGGACAACCCATCACCGGGGGTCAGGTCATCGGCCGGGTTGGCAGCAACGGCCGGTCCACGGGCTGCCACCTGCACACCGAGGTACTCCAGGACCAGGACCTCGTCGACCCGCAGGCCTTCTACGGCGCCCGCGGAGTGACTTTGGGTACGTGAGTTCAGCAGGGCCGACCGACGTGCCCGCGGGGGCTGGGAGTCGATCGAACGGAAGCGGGCGTACCCGGACGTGACCGCGCAGCGCGGCGACGAGCGCTGGTCACCGAGGCCAAGGGACGGACCGCTGCGATCGGCCTTGAGACGTCACGTCAGCTGCCTCTGCGGAGAGTTGCTTCGCCGCATCGACGCCGGCCAGGAGGGGATGTCGACGTCCTCGCCGAAGTCCGTGATCTCGCGCCACCGGTTCCGCGCATCGGCGTCCAGTGCCTGCAAGCTGGCCCGGACCGTGGCGTCCACGGCTCGTGACCGCTCCCTCCGACACCGGGCCGGGTCCAGCTCTCGATGACGTCGTCGGCGTGCTCGCAGGTGGTCGGCTACGGCCACGAGCGGCCGGTCCGCGCCTGATCCACCGGAGCCGTCAAGGTCGACGCACGGGAGCGACCGGCGGGCTCACGAGACGACCCGCGACGCGCACCTGCGAGTGAGGGGTGAAGCGGCGTCGGGAAGCTCGCCGCCGCGAGGGCCGCGGCGTGGGTTCCGTCGGCGATGTCGCGGGCGGCCGCTGCGAGCGCCTCGTCGACCCCGCCGCGTGCCGCCGCGAGTCGCACCGCGCGCTCAGCCTGGGCCCGCCGGTCACGCAGCCGCTGGACGATGGCTGCGGCGTTGGCGGCGGACATGCCGACGGCGACCGAAGCGGTGCGGGAGTGCTCCAGGAGCGCGGCGCCGACCTCGTCGCCTTCCTGAGTCGTCACCGTTGACGTCCCCTGGCTCGATCCCGGTCCGGCTCGGCACTCGTTCTCACGCTGCGGGTAGGTGGGTCGGCTTCCGGTGCTGTCACCGTGTCGGTTCAGCGGCCAGTGCCTGGGACCGGGGTCGGTTCGGACGTCCTCCCTCGCTGCTGCTGCGCCGCGAGGACGTCGCGAGTCGGGGGAAAGGCGGTGCTCCTGTCCGAGGAGAGCCGTGCGATCACCCTGCCGAGACGGTGCATGCTGCGGAGGACTCCACGATCGTCGAGACGTCGGACGGCCTGTCTGCACGCCCACTGCAGGCGGGACAGGCCCGGGCCTGCAGGCGCGGACCATGCGGGGTGGCCCATGCCGCCGCCGTCGTCCCAATGCAACTGCGCAGCCGCAGCGACGGCGGCCTCAGCTCTGGCCAGCGGGCCGTCCCCGGCAGGCTCCGTCTGCAGCGACCACGCTCCAAGGACTCCGGCGACGTGTGACGCCACCCGCGCCCACAGCACCCGCTCCTCCACCGGGATCCGTGCCAGCTCGAGACGCGCGGCCTCCAGCGCCGCCACGACCTCCGCCGGCGACGCGGACGCGACCCCCTGCGCACTTCCCGCAGGAGGTCGGCGACCCCGACGTCGCCCGGACGAGGGCCGCCAGGCCGCGACACTCGACTCCGCTGCGTCCAACCCGGCGTCGGCCCACCGGCCGCGCAGCCTCGGCAACGCCAGGTCGCGAGCCAGACGGCCGCCGCCGAACCACACCGGACTCTCGCCCCGCACCGGCGCTAGGGCGACCGAGTACCCCACCACCGTGCCCTTTCCGTCCGCTGACCATCGCGGCCGCACCCCGAGCCCTTCCGCGCGCAGGAGGGTCACGAACTCCGCTTCGCTGTCGGCGAGCACGGCAGCCGCCCGCACCATGCGGGCCAGCCGGTACCGGGCCGGCTCCGGCAGGCCGCGGCGGGCGTCGGCCTCCGCCTCGCCGCGCTTCACACCCCGGCCACCGCGGCCGCGAGCCCGGGACGCCAGGACCTGCAGGCCGAACTCCCTTTCCAGCTCCCCGCAAACACGCTGCGCCCGCACGAAGTCGCGCCACACCGACGCCGTCGTGCCGTCCTCACGCACCAGCCCGAGAACGACGTGGATGTGGTCGTTCCCCGCGGCGCTGGCCCCGTGATGAACCGCCACCCACCGGGACGGCGCGGGCCCCTTCTCCCCGTCGCCGGCGAACCCCATCCGGGCCACGAACCGTTCCGCGACCGCAGCCCACGTCGCGTCCGCCAGCGGCCCCTCTCCCGCCCGAACGCTCAGCGAGCAGTGCCACACCCACCCGCCCGCGACATTGGTGCCGAAAGCTTGCCCGGGACGCTCCAGCTCCCTGGCGACCGCCCGCCGCACCGCGCCACCCGCGAGGGACACCGCCCCGCTCGAGGTGTAACCGCTGCCGTCGGAGGCGTCGTGCACGGCCGCGAGGACCGTCGGATCCGCCGCGACCACGCGGGGGTCGCGGTGCTCGTTAGCCCGTCCCGGACCCGCCAGGTACTCGATCAGGCCGCGCACCGACTTCCCGCGGGAGACGTTCGGCATCACCTCGACAGCACCTTGGCTGCGGCCTTCGCCGAACCCGCACGCGCCCGCGTCGCGGCCGACCCTGGCGATCCTCGTGACCCGGCTGCCTGGTCGGGTCGGGCGCCCAGCAGGTTCAGCGCCTCGTCGAGCCGGGCCAGGGCCGACCTGATCTCGTCCTGTACCGACCACAAAGGCTCCGTCACCGAGCCGCCAACACTGCCCGGTCGCCGCTCCACCTGCCCCGACGAGGCCAGCTCCACCGTCACCTGCGACAAGGCCCGTCGCACCCGGAACAGCTCCGCCAGCATCTGGGCTCGCTGTGTCGCGGTCTCCCCACGACCCGCCAGGGCCGCCTCCACGAGCAACCGCGGCACCGTCACCCGCTGCTCGTGCGCCAGAGCCACCAGCGCCGACTCCTCCTCACCCGTGACCCGCACCCGGTGACTCCGCGCCCGGCCCCCCGGCACGTTCGCCCGCCGCCTTCGCGGCCCGGCCCCCTCACCTGTCGGCTGGTCGTCGCCCACGGGTCTCCTCCTCGCTGATCCCGCCAGGGGTCCTGCACTGCTGCAGTGATGGCAGGTGGGCCCAGCGCAGCGACCGCGACACCGATGACGCGGAATCGGCGACGGAGAATCGGGTGTCCCACGGTTAGGGCACCTAGCCGTCTAGCTTGCTCCTCCTCTTCTTAGCACCTCTAACGCAATCATTGTCCGTTATCCACAAGCGTCAACTGGTATCCGGCGGCCCCACGCCAATGTCGGACTGCGGCCGCGGGGGTTCGGCTGACGTCACCTTCACGGCCTTTGACGGCACCGGACTGTGCGTTGCCGCCAACCACCAGGTGCCGCCCGGTGGAGTGGGCGCTGTGACAACGCTGCGACCAGTTGATCAGAGGCGTGCCAGGTGGGATGAGCCGACCGAAGCCGGAACCGGGCTGTCAGGTGCCGGGCAAGGGATGGGGCGAGGAAGGTCGGACAGGAGACCCGAGCTGAGCCTGGCCCACAGGAGTGCGTCACTCACAATCTCGGTAGTGACGTCGACCGGCACTTCGCCCACTGACCGAACGAGGCTCGTAGATCCGAGCAGGGTCTGGTATCACCCGATACATCAAGCGGATGTCTTGCCCAACCCCGCCCGGGCAAGAGATGAACCGCACCGGTTTTTCTTCTGAAGCCAGAACACGTCACGGCGAATCCGCGCGCTCGACCTTGGCCGGTCGTGAGGAATACCGAGCTCGGCGCGACACCCAAGTACCCCACCCAGTTCCCCCCCGCTGGTCGTGGCCGCGACGGTGGCGCCTGGGCGGAAGCGATCGGTGCGGCCGTGCAGCTGCTCGAAGCACCGCTCGGGTCGTCGTGGCCTGACGCACCTACGCGGCACCAGCTGCAGCACGTCTACCTGGCCCTCGCCGACGCCCACAGCGACCTCACGCGCGACGACGCGACCCTGGCGCTGGACCCCGAGACGGTCGACCTCACCGAGTCGCCCTGCGGGGCGTTGCAGCTGGCCGCGTCCCACTTGCAGGCGTGCCTCGCCACCCTCCCCGTGGGCGCCGCCGACGCGGCAGCCCCTGCTCCTCGGGTGACGATCGCGGTGTCACTGGCAGTACGCGACCTTGGTGCCGTCCATGAGGAGCTGCACCAGCGTGCTGCCTGCCCCGGCGGAGTCCCGCTGCCGGCCCGTCAGGCCCTTGCCGCTCCGGAAGCGCGCCGCGACGGCTCATGGTGACCGAGCCGACGCCCTTCTCACCGTCCCCTTCTGGGTCAGCGGCGGCCGACGCGGCCCGCGGCCAGGGGTATTGGTACGGGGCCTGGTGCGACCTCGCCGTCACCGCGGGGCGGCTCCTGGCCTCGCCTCGCCACGATAGTGCGGACGCGGCCTTGGCCGCGTCGGCCCATGCGGCCTTGCTCGACACGACCCTGCTGGTGCTGCACGAGGCGGCGGGGCTCCCTGGGAGGCCATCCCGCTCCCTCCCCGCAGCACCGGGTGGCAGCGAGCAGGGCGCCACCCGTGGAGTGACGATGGCGCACGTCGCGAACCAGCCGGTGTGGGCGCTCGGCATGTCCCTCGCCGCTCAGCCTCGGGCCCGGGTCGTGAGCGTGAGCGACGCCCTCGCCGTTCCTAATCGGTCTCCAGGTGACGCGGCGTGGATGGACCTCTTCCGGGCTGCCGTCGTGGCGGGCGGTGAGTGGCACCAGAGCCTCGAGGTCCGAACCCGCCGGCTGGACCGCCTGGGCACGACCGCCGGCGGCGGTTCAGCAGGCCGATGGGGCGTCCTCGCCGACGTCGCCGCTCTCGCCGAAGCCGCCGCTCGGCTCAGCGGCGACCTCGCCACGATCCTCGACCGAGGCGACGACGCCGTGCAGAGGCTCCAGCCCGTCCAACGTCGTCACTTGGAGGCCCTCCGCGCCGCCCTCCCCCGCCAGGACCGACGGGTCCGCCACGGGCAGCCATCAGCGGCGGACGAGCTCCTCGCCGTGGCCCAGCGCGTCAGCCGCATGGCCGGCTCCGCCGACGTCCTCCCCCCGGGATCCCTGACTCCAATGACCCACGCCCGGATCCCCGTGCTCGTCCGCCAACCTGGAGATGTCGACGCCGCCCTGTGGCGGCTCGGTGACCTTATTGAGGACGCCCGCAGCCTGTCGCCGGCAACTGTCGGGCACCTCGTCACAGCCCAGCACCAGCTCGCGGTCGACGCCGCCCGGCTTGGCCGAGTTGGCGGACTCCACGACCTCCTCACCCAGCAGAGGCTTGCCCACGCCCGCCTGCATGCGGCTCTCCGGCCGCTGATCACCGCCTCCCCCGGCACCGACCGGCCGCTGCACCAATGCCGCGAGCTGTTGCACTACACCCGCTCGCTGCGCCCGGGCAGCGCTGAGGGGCACAGCGTCGCGGTCGCCGTCCTTTCCCACGGGCCCCGCCTGGCCCGACTCACCCGCAGGCGAGTCCTCACCGAGCTGGGCGCACCCCGCTGGACCAGCAAGGCCGCCGCGCTCGACACCATCGTCGGCACCGCGGACGCAGCCCCCCTTTCGACCAGCAGCATGCTGACTCAGCTCAGGACCTGGGTGCGCGTCGCCCGAGACCTGCGGGAACGGGCACCTCGCAGGTCCCCCGAAGCAGAGGGCGTCAGATCTCTTGGGTACCGGCACCTGACCGCAGCCCTCGATGGTCGCGAGGCACGACCCCACCACCCCGCGGATCCCATCCGCACCGCCGACCCGATACCGGGGCGGGGCCGGGCCGGCAAGGTCCCGGCGGCCGCAGGGATGGGGCTGGGATGACCCGCCCCGGCACCACTTCGACGTGTCGCGTGACGGCCACCGCGGCCGGCAATCGTGGGGCAATCACCCCCGCGCCAGTCAGCACTCCGACCACGTCGCGGGGGAGGCGACCCCCATGCAGGCCCCTCGGGGACACCCTCCTGGTCCCCCTCACCCGACCTGACAGGTCCGTCCTGTGGGTAGCGATCGATGCGCGTGACGTCAGGGAAGCGGTCCGAAAGTCTCGAGCGGATCAGGGACTGCCCCCGGTCGTGCAGGACCCGGGCGTCCTTCGGCTGGTGACCACCATCCTGTCGGAAGGGATGCGCGGTCGATCCGTTGCCTGAGGCTCAGGTTCGCCAGTTGAGCGTGACACGTGACAGGTCGACGCGGTTGCCGCCTCTTGCCGCCGGCTGAACCACCACGGACGCCAACAACTCCTGAATCACCCTGCGCTGCTGGGACAGCGACAGCTCGGCCCAATAGGAGGGAAGATCCGCCGATGTCTTGGGCACGTCGCTCAGCACCCGACGGTGGGAGGTCGTCCGAATCTCAGCCTGCGCCCGCTCCAGCCTCTCCGACAGCCGCTTGCGCGCGACAAGCCATTCGGCCTGGCCGATCTCCCCGTCGGCGTAGAGGACCGCGAGCTCGTCCAACTGCTTGCGGAGGTTGGCCACCGCCTCGTGGGCTTGGGTGTCGTCGAGTCGCGACTGCGTCGGCACGGACCCGCTGAGAGCGTCGAAGACCGCTGCGGTGACGAACGCGTCGAGGGCGTCCGCCGCGATGGCGAGGCGGCCGCACCGGTCGAGGCCAGGCTGGTTGACGCATAAGTACCTGCGGTAATCCCTCTTCTGGTCGTGGTGGCCTGCCAGCGGAGCGGCGCATCGGCCGCACCGGGCGACCCCCGCCGACAGCAGGTAGGTGGCGCGGCCCGGCCGACCTCCTGTACGACGGGCCGGGTCATGGAGGAGAGCCCGCAGGCTCTCTGTCGTCGCCCGGTCAAGGATGGCGGGCCAGTCCCCTTCCGCAACAAGAGCACCCATCCCCCTGCCACGGCTTCGCTGCCCCGTCGCGGGGGTGGGGGTGTGCTCCCGCCAACCGCAGTAGCGACCAGCGGTGATCATCGAGCGAATGTTGCCCCCTCTCCACCCGCCGACCCGTCCACCCGGAGTGGGCACCCCACGGGCGTTGAGGTCACGGGCGATGCTCGCGAGCGCGTCTCCCCGGAGCAGCCTCGCCGCGATCTCACGGACGACAGCTGCCTGGTCCTCGTCGACGACCCACCCTGTCCCCTGGTCGTCAGGGCGCCATCCGTAGCCCAGGACACCCTGCAACCGTCCCGCCTCGGCCTCCTGCACGCGGGCGCGACGGACACGCTCGGACTTCTGCTCGCTCTCATGCCTTGCGGCCGCGCCCAACATGCGCGCCACCATGCGACCGGCCGCTGTGGAGAGGTCGAGCTCGCCTGCCCGAACGGTGATGGTGGCGACCCCGTGGCGCTCGCACGCGCTGATGTAGGTCTCGAGTTCGAGCGGGGAACGGTGCAAGCGGTCGGTGTGCCACGCCACGACGACACCGACGTGGCCGGCCTCGATGTCCTCCAGCAGTCGTTGGTAGCCAGGGCGAGTGCGGCCTGAGTAGGCGGAGATGTCGTTGTCCTCGTACACGGCGGTGACCGTCCAGCCGCGCTGCTCGGCCAGGGACTCACAGTCCTGGCGCTGGCGCGTCACCCCCAGCCCGGCGCCCACACGGTCCTGGGAGATGCGCAGGTAGATCGCGGCTTGCAGGGGCACGTGAGCACTGTAGTACTTCTAAGGATGGGCAGTATTGACCGCCCAGTGCTCCCGCGTGATGTCGGGGATGACGACGTGCAGCCTGGACCCGTCGGGCAGCGTGGCGTCGACGAACGGGCTGCTGAGGTCCACCCGCCGCCCGGAGGACTTGAGCATCCGCTCCACGAGGTCGCGCACCTCGCCCGCGGTGAGCAGGGTCGTCGTCAGCTCGCTGACGCCGTGCCGGGCGACGAAGACCTTGCCCGGGGATACGGTCGGCTAGAGGTGGCCCTGGAAGGGTCGCCGGCCCGTCAGTAGCGACGGACGGCACTGCGGGTGAGGTCGACGGTCTACGCCGTCGTGGCCTCCCGCTTGACGGTGTTGATCGCGGCCTGGGCGTCGGACTTGTTGCCATAGGTCTCCGACAGGCCAGGACCCCTGCCATTGTCGGCGACGGTCACCCGCCGACCGCAAAGCCCTCTGCGACGCCCTCGTCCAGGAACTCCACCTCGACCTCACCACCCACACCGCCACCCCCGTCCTGCGCATCCCCCACCGGACACCACCACCCCACACCCCCGCAGACACGACAACGCCCCGCCCACAGCAACGGACGAGGCGTCACGGCAAACGAGACGGTCGGGGTGTTCGAGTACTGGAACCTCCGGTGGAGCCGTGGTCCCGGTACTCGAACACCTCGCTCACGGTCGAGGCTCCGGTCCTGATGCTGTGCGTGGCCGACGACGGGCGGAGTGGCGTGTCGCGGCAGCGGCAGGTTCGGCTGTCTCCGGGTGTCGAGACGCGGGTGGTCGAGGACTACCGGGGTGGGGCGGGGGTCGTCGACCTCGCCCGTCGGTACGGGGTGCACCGCACGACGATCGCGGCCGTCCGGGGCCGGCACGGCGTGCCGCGGCGGCGGCGGGGGATGGACTCGGCGCAGGTCGACAGTGCCGTCCGGCTGTACACCGACGGGTGGTCCCTGGCGCGCATCGGCGACCGGTTCGGGGTCGACGGCCAGACCGTCCGCACGGCGCTGCGCGCCCGTCAGGTCCGGATGCGGGACCGCCACGGCCGTGACCAGTGAACGCACCGGCCCGGGCGGGTGTCACTCGATCACCAGTGCGCGCCGCGAGGACCGGGATCGCGCCGGGCTGGTTGGCTGCTTGGTATGCGCCTGACCTCGCTGAACGCTACGGACACCCTGTCCTTCGACACGGTGGCCCTCGACGTGAGCGACGGGTTGTCCGTGATCGTGGGGCCCAACGGCAGCGGGAAGACGAACCTGGGCCGCCTGGTCCGGCTCGCCCTGGCCGCGGTGAAGGCGGTCGCCACCAGCAGCTTCGCCGAGCTCGACCGTGAGTGGTCCCTGGCCGGACGGTACGGCAGCGCCGCCTTCGAGGTGCGGCTGGCGGTGGCGTTCGAGGATCAGGACGAGCTGTCGTTGATCGAGGATTGGGCTCGAGCGGCCGTGGTCACGGGCCTGCGGGGCAGCAGTCACCAGCAGGGGCCGCTCTATGAGGATCTCCTCGCTGATGACCTGGGCGCGGGGGCGTTCCTCGGCGCCGGCCAGCTCGTCGTCCGCCACGACCCGGGCACCGGTCACCCGTGGGGCGTGTTCTGGCAGATCGTGCAGCCGCCGGCCCACCTGGATCTGTGGCAGTGGCACGCGGTCGTATCCGGCCCGGTGGCCGCCGGACGCGTGGGGACCGCAAGGTCGGACCTGCGGGTGGAGCTCTGCCGCTCCCCCGACGGGCAACCCCTCCCAGACCTGAGCGAACAGTCCCCGCAACCGGTCGTCGCCCAGTACGCCACGGCGTTGGGCGCCTTCACGTTCACCGATCTGCTGACCATGTCGGCGCCGGTGGAACTCATCGCCCGCCGAGCAGGCAGCGACCCCGAGGCCGCCTGCCTGCGGCGACTGATCGAACGGTTCCCCGAACTGCGGGAGTTACCCCGCGACCACGTCACCTTCGCCCGGGTGCTGGACCATCTGCTGTCCCGTGCCCTGACCGTCACCGAGAACCGTCGCTCCCCGGTCCGGACGACGGTCGATGTACCGGAACTGGCGGGCACGGCCGGGATCGCGGACGGCTCCGGGACCGCGGTCGAGCTGCTACGGCTGAAGAACAGCGACGCGGGAGAACGAGCCCGCTTCCACGCCGTGCAGGACGTCTTCACCCAGATCACCGGCCGGCGCCTGGACGTCCGCCAGCAGGCCGTCGACGCCGACACCCACCGGCTTCTCGTGGTGCCCGTCATGGTCGATGTCCACCCACAGCGCCGACACGACGTGGACATGCCCCTGCGTCTGGCGGGCGCGGGCGTCGAGGAGGCCGCCTTCCTGGCGGTGCTGCTGACCGATGACCGACACACCCTGCTGCTGGACGAGCCCGCGACCAACCTCAGCCCCGTCGC
>JBHJOJ010000010.1:0-19023 GCA_050329835.1 Kineosporiaceae bacterium
CCTGGCCCGCCGACCGGTCGAGGGGCGGCAGCAGGTCGCCCAGGGAGGTCCAGTCGCCCACGTCGTCCCAGCCGAAGTCGGCGGGTACCACGGCCACCCGTCCCTCGCGGGCGGCCGGCTCGGCGACGGCGTGGTCGATGGCCACCGACGGCAGGCCGGGCCAGGTGGCGGCGAGCACCTCCTCGCGCCGGTCGGTCTCCCACGCCCCGGCGATCGCCTCCAGCCCGCCGGCGAGCTCCGGGCGGTGCTCGCGGAGCAGCTCGACGATCAGCCCGGCCCGCGCGACGAACATCCCGGCGTTCCACCGCCACCCCTCGGCGACGTAGCGCTCGGCGGTCCCGGCGTCCGGCTTCTCGACGAAGGCGAGGGCCCGGCGCGCCGTGGGGGCGCCCGGCAGGTCCAGCGGGTCGCCCGGGTCGATGTAGCCGAAGGCCGTCGAGGGCCCGGTCGGCGCGATCCCGATCGTCACCAGCAGGTCGTCGCGGGAGGCGGCGACCGCCTCGACGACCGCCGCGTGGAAGCGGGGGACGTCGCGGATGACGTGGTCGGCGGCGAAGGACCCGATGACGGCGTGGGCGTCCCGGCGGGACACGATGGCCGCCGCCAGGCCGATCGCGGCCGCCGAGTTCCGCGAGGCCGGCTCCACCAGGAGGTTCGCCTCGTCCAGCCCCGGGAGCTGGCGGGCCACCGCCACGGCGTGCGAGGCGCCGGTGACGACGAGCACCCCGCGCTCCCCGGCCAGCGGCACCAGCCGGTCCCAGGTCGCCTGGACGAGGGTGCGCCCCGACCCGGTGAGGTCGTGGAGGAACTTCGGGCGCGCGGCGCGCGACAGCGGCCACAGCCGGGTGCCGGCGCCGCCGGCGGGCACCACGGCGTGGAAGCCGGGGAGCAGGCCGGACGCAGCCCGGCGGCGGTCCGGGGCGGGGGGTGAGACCACGGAGGGGAAACGTAGCGCCCGCGGCCGGGAGGCGTCGCGACGCGGGCCGACTAGTGTCCCGACCATGCGCGTGGCCGTCGTCACGGAGTCGTTCCTGCCGACGATGAACGGGGTCACCAACAGCGTGCTGCGGGTCCTCGACCACCTCGACGCCCGCGGGCACGAGGCGATCGTCGTCTGCCCCGGCCCCGCCCCGGAGTCCTACCTCGACTTCCCGGTCCGCGAGGTGACATCGCTCAAGGTGTGGCACTTCCCCCTCGGGATGCCGACCGCCCACGTCGCCCAGACCCTGGAGGACTTCGAGCCCGACGTCGCCCACGTCGCCAGCCCGGTCGTCCTCGGGGGGATCGCCCTGGCGGCCTGCCAGCGTCTCGACGTGCCGACGGTGTCGATCTACCAGAGCGACATCGCCGGCTTCGCCCTCCACCACGGCCTGCCGCGGGCGGCGTCGCGCGTCCTGTGGGACTGGGCGCGGCAGCTGCACGAGATGGCGGACCTCACCCTGGCGCCGTCGAACGCCTCCGTGGCGGACCTGCGGGCGCACGGGGTGCCGCGCGTGGAGCTGTGGGGCCGCGGCGTCGACACCGTCCGCTTCACCCCGGCGCGGCGCGAGGGCGCCGCGCGGGCGGCGGTGCGGCGGCGGATCGACCCGGAAGGGGAGGACGTGGTCATCGGCTACGTCGGCCGGCTGTTCCCGGAGAAGCGGGTCGAGCGGCTGGCCGCCCTTGCCGGGGTGCCGGGGGTGCGGCTGGCGATCGTCGGCGACGGGCCGTCCCGCGGGTCGGTGGAGCGCGCGCTGGCGGTGGACGGGCTGCGGACGACGTTCCTCGGGATGCTCGGCGGGGACGAGCTGGCCGACGCCTACGCGGCCTTCGACGTCTTCGTCCACACCGGCACCGAGGAGACGTTCGGGCAGACCCTGCAGGAGGCGATGGCCACCCGGCTGCCGGTGGTGGCCCCGGGCGCCGGCGGCCCGGTGGACATCGTCCGTCACGGTGAGACCGGGTACCTGTACTCGCCCGAGGACGACGGCGACCTGCGGCGCCGGGTGGTCGAGCTGGCCGGGGACCCGGTGCTGCGGGAGCGGATGGGCGAGGCCGCGCGCCGGGTGGTGCTCACCCGGTCCTGGGAGGCGGTGTGCGACCAGCTGCTGGGGTACTACCAGCGGGCGATGGCCGAGCACGCCGCCACCGACCGGCGGCAGGCGATCGACCTCGGCGGGCTGGCCGCGGCGACGTTGTCGCTGCGCCAGTAGCGGCACGGGCCGGCGCGCGGCGCGGGCCGCGCGACCGCCGGCGCGGCGTCGCGTGCGTCACATCGGCCCGCTGCCCACCCCCCGCCGCGGCTCCCAGCAGGGGCGGCACCTATCCTCGGGAGGTCGTCGAGGACACCCGGACGCCCCGCCGACGCGGGGGGAGCCGGGGGAAGGGACCGAGAGTGGCAACCGCCGTCAGGGCTCCCGCCGGCACCCTCTACCGGGGCCGCGAGGGCATGTGGTCGTGGGTGCTCCACCGGATCACCGGGATCCTCATCTTCTTCTTCCTCGTCGTGCACGTGCTCGACACCGCCCTGGTCCGGGTCTCGCCGGAGGCGTACGACGCGGTCATCGCGACCTACAAGAACCCGATCGTCGGCCTCGCCGAGGTGGGGCTGGTGGGGGCGGTGCTCTACCACGGGCTGAACGGCCTGAGGATCGCGCTGGTCGACTTCTGGGGACCCGGGCCGCGGTACCACCGGCAGATGCTGTACGCGGTCGTCGCGCTGTGGGTCGCCGCGATGATCCCCTTCACGATCCGGCACCTGATGTTCGTCTTCGGAGGCTGACCGTGGCCGTCGCGACTCCCCCCGCCCTGCCGCCGTTGGAGGCCCCCCGCACCCGGGCCCGCCGGCAGGGGAACTTCGAGATGTACTCGTGGGTCTTCATGCGCGCCTCGGGCGTGCTGCTCATCGTCCTGGTGTTCGGCCACCTGTTCGTCAACCTCATGCTGGGCGAGGGCATCAACCAGATCGACTTCGCCTTCGTCGCCGGCAAGTGGGCCAACCCGTTCTGGCAGGTCTGGGACCTCGCGATGCTGTGGCTGGCCACCCTGCACGGCGCCAACGGGCTGCGCACCGTCATCAGCGACTACGCGACCCGCGACGTCACCCGGCTGTGGCTCAAGGGGCTGCTGTACCTGGCGGTCCTCGTCATGATCGTCGTGGGGACGCTGACCATCGTGACCTTCGACCCGTGCCTCGACCCCGCGTCGACGCTCGCGGTCTGCACGGCGAACTGAGCGAGGCGGAGGGACCGACGTGAGGATCCACGAGCACCGGCACGACGTCGTCATCGTGGGCGCCGGCGGCGCCGGCATGCGCGCCGCCCTGGAGTCCGGCAAGCGTGCCCGGACGGCCGTGCTGACCAAGCTGTACCCGACCCGGTCGCACACCGGGGCCGCCCAGGGCGGGATGTGCGCCGCGCTGGCCAACGTCGAGGACGACAACTGGGAGTGGCACACCTTCGACACCGTCAAGGGCGGGGACTACCTCGTCGACCAGGACGCCGCGGAGGTCATGTGCCGGGAGGCGATCGACGCCGTCCTCGACCTCGAGAAGATGGGGCTGCCGTTCAACCGGACCCCCGAGGGCCGGATCGACCAGCGCCGGTTCGGCGGGCACACCCGCAACCACGGCGAGGCGGCGGTGCGCCGGTCGTGCTTCGCGGCCGACCGCACCGGGCACATGATCCTGCAGACCCTCTACCAGCAGTGCGTGAAGCACGAGGTGGAGTTCTTCAACGAGTTCTACGTCCTCGACCTCGTGATGGCCGACGGCGACCTGCCCGGCTCCAGCTCCCGGAAGATCGCCGGCGTCGTCGCCTACGAACTCGCCACGGGCGAGATCCACGTCTTCCGCGGCAAGGCCGTCATCCTCGCGACCGGCGGGTTCGGCAAGGTCTTCAAGACCACGTCGAACGCCCACACCCTCACCGGCGACGGCATGGCGATCGCCTGGCGGGCCGGGCTGCCGCTGGAGGACATGGAATTCTACCAGTTCCACCCGACGGGGCTGGCGGGGCTCGGGATCCTGCTGTCCGAGGCGGCCCGCGGCGAGGGCGGCATCCTGCGCAACTCCGAGGGCGAGCGCTTCATGGAGCGCTACGCCCCCACGATCAAGGACCTCGCCCCCCGTGACATGGTGGCCCGGGCGATGTCGACCGAGGTGCGCGAGGGCCGGGGCGCGGGCCCGAACAAGGACTACGTGTTGCTCGACCTCACCCACCTGGAGCCGGCGCACATCGACGCGAAGCTGCCGGACATCACGGAGTTCGCCCGCACGTACCTGGGCGTCGAGCCGTACACCGAGCCGGTGCCGGTCTTCCCCACCGCCCACTACGCGATGGGCGGAGTGCCGACCACCGTGGACGCCGAGGTCCTGCTCGACAACGACACGACGGTCGAGGGCCTGTACGCCGCCGGCGAGGTGGCGTGCGTGTCGGTGCACGGCGCCAACCGCCTCGGCACCAATTCGCTCCTGGACATCAACGTCTTCGGCCGCCGCGCCGGGATCGCGGCCGCCGAGTTCGCCGCCCGGGCCCAGGCCGCCGAGCTGCCCGCCGACCCGGCGGCCCGCGTGACGTCGATGCTCGAGACCCTGCGCTCGCGGGGTTCCGGCGACTCCCCCGGCGAGCCGACGGAGCGGATGGCCCCGATCCGCCAGGCCCTGCAGGACACCATGGACCTCAACGCGCAGGTCTACCGGACCGAGGCCACCCTCAAGCAGGCCGAGAACGACATCGCCCAGCTCAAGGCCCGCTACGCCCGGGTCGCGGTGACGGACAAGGGCCGGCGGTTCAACACCGACCTGCTGGAGGGGGTCGAGCTCGGGTTCCTGCTGGATCTCGCCGAGGTGCTCGTGGTGTCGGCGCGGGCCCGGAACGAGTCGCGCGGCGGGCACTTCCGCGAGGACTATCCGCGCCGCGACGACGTCAACTTCATGCGCCACACCATGGCCTACCCGGCGCGCGACGGTGACGGGACGGTCGTGCGGATCGACTACAAGCCGGTCGTCATGACCCGCTACCAGCCCATGGAACGGAAGTACTGAATGACCGCGATCCTCGACGAGGCACCGGCGCCGGCCGGCGGCACCCCCGGCGGCGGCATCCCCTCGTTCGACGTCACCCTGCGCATCCGCCGCTACGACCCCGAGGTCGACGACGAGCCGCACTGGGAGACCTACCGCACCACGGCCCACGGCACCGACCGGCTGCTCGACATGCTCCACAAGGTCAAGTGGGACCAGGACGGGTCGCTGACCTTCCGGCGGTCGTGCGCCCACGGGGTGTGCGGGTCGGACGCCATGCGGATCAACGGAAAGAACCGGCTGGCCTGCAAGGTCCTCGTCAAGGACCTCAACCCGTCGCGGCCGATCACCGTCGAGCCGATCAAGGGCCTGCCGGTCGAGAAGGACCTGGTCGTCGACATGGAGCCGTTCTTCGCCGCCTACCGCGAGGTGATGCCGTTCCTCATTACGCGCGGCAACGAGCCGACCCGGGAGCGGGTGCAGTCGCAGACGGACCGCGAGCGCTACGACGACACGACCAAGTGCATCCTGTGCGCGGCGTGCACCACGTCGTGCCCGGTGTACTGGGTGGACGGCCAGTACTTCGGACCGGCGGCGATCGTCAACGCCCACCGGTTCATCTTCGACAGCCGGGACTCCGGCGCGGACCTGCGGCTGGAGATCCTCAACACCAAGGAGGGCGTGTGGCGGTGCCGCACGACCTTCAACTGCACCGAGGCCTGCCCCCGCGGCATCGAGGTGACGAAGGCGATCCAGGAGGTCAAGCGGGCGCTGATCTCGCGCAGTGTCTGACTAGGCTGACGCTCGTGGGATCGTCGCCCGCCACCGCTCGCGGTCTCCGGGAACTCACCGCTCCCGAGTACGTCGTCCTGCTGTCGCGCGGCAGCACCCCGGCGGACGGCCCGGTCGTCCGTGCCGCCCTCGTCGAGTGCGTCGTCCGGGGACTGCTCCGGATCGAGCGCCGCAGCGGGCGCGGGCTGTTCCGGCCTCGTGACGAGTGGCACCTGGTCCCCGGTCACGGCGACCCACCGGGGACGCTCGCCCCGGTCCTCGCGGCGGTCGACGCCGCCCCCGAGGTCGAGGACGCCGAGGGCCGTCGCGGCCGCACGGTCGCGTCCGTGGTCAAGGCGCTGCGCGAGGCGTCGGACGGCGCCGCGTACGCCGATCGGCACGTCCTGCCGGCGCTGGAGTCGGCCGGGTACGTCGTGGAGGTCAAGCCGCCGCGGTGGTTCCGGACCAGCCGGTTCGCCCTGAGCACCGACGGGGAGGCGGTCGCGGCGGACGGCGCCGAGCGCGTGGCCGCCGCCCGGGCCGCGGTCGAGGCGATCCCCTCCCGGGGCGCTCCCGAGGAGGTGCGCGAGGCGCGGTCAGCGGCCGCCGGCGCGCTGGGGGCCGCCGGGGTCCTCGTCATCGCCGAGAAGGACCTGCTGGCCGACGCCGGGGAGATCCGCCGGGCACTCGCCGAGGACGGCGGGTCGGGCGGCGACGCCACGTTCCTCCTCCTGGCGTCCGGGGACACGGGCTCCGCCGACGACGCCGTGCGCGTCGGCGACATGTTCGACGCCGCCGACGCCGGTGCCTTCGACGCCGCCGACGGCGGCGGTTCCGGGGGCGGCGAGGGCGGAGACGGGGGTGGCGGCGGCGGGGACTGAACGCCGGGTCACCATGGGACATGGTGACCGTCGCCCTCGCCCGCGAGCTCCGAGCCTCCGGCCTCGTGTGGAAGCCCGCGTCGGGTGACCGCTTCGTCGTCACCCAGCCCGCCCTCGAGGGCGAGGTGTTCACGGTGTCCGAGATGACGATCGAGGCGCACGACTACCCGACCGGGACCGTGCTCGGGTTCAACGGCACCACGGAGTGGGCGCTGGACTCGGTGGCCCTGGAGGGCGCGCTGTGGCTGCCGCGGGAGGACCAGCTCCGGGAACTTCTGGGGGGCACGTTCCGGACGCTGGAGCGGGACGGGGCGGGGTACCGGGTGACGGTCGCCGGGAGCGGCCGGGCACGGGAGGAGTTCACCGGGTCCGACCCGTCGGAAGCGTACGGCCGCGCGCTGCTGGCGCTGGTGCGCCGCTCGTCGGAGTGACGGGTCCCAGCGTGGCCACTCCTCGAGTCAGTCCGGGACGAGTGGCGAGTAGCGCAGGCGGAACGGGTCAAGCGTCCCGGGCGTTGGCCGGGCGGCGTCGAGGGCCCGACCCTCGGCCCGACGGTCGCCGCCGGCGAGGACGCGGGCGAGGACCTGGCTCACCACGAGCAGGGTGAGATTGTGCCCCGGGCACATCCCGGGACCGCCGCTGAACGGCACCAGGGGGTGATCGGCGGACGTGCGGTTCCGCAGGCGCGGCCGTAGGGCAGGTCGGGGGCCTGGGCAAGCTCCTCGCGGAGCCGCAGGACGGCGTCGGGGTGGGCGAGGACGAGCGCGAGTGCCCGGTAGGTCGCCCAGGCGGCGGCGTCGAAGGCGAACAGCCACTGCGGCACCTGCCGGTGGGGCTGGGTGTCGGGGTGGTGCGGGGTCTCGGCGACGACCGCGGCGAGGCTGCCGGGCTCGGCGCGGTCCAGCCGCGACCGCACTCCCGCGAGGAAGCGGTCGCGCAGGTCGGTGTCCTTCGGGTGGAGGTAGGACCAGTTGGCGTGGCGGCGCAGCCGGAGCAGCCGGTCGGTGAGGCGGTCGTCGTCGCGGGCGCTGTCGCCGAGCACGATCGCGTCGGACGATCCGCCACCACGCGGCGGAGAACCGGGGCCAGTCGAGGACCGGGTCGTGCGTGAGCTGTTCGAGCAGGACGCCGACCTCGTGCTCCACCACGGCCGAGGCGGGTCCGGCGATCCGGTACAGCGTCCGGCCCGAGTCCAGGACGTTCTCGTTGAAGGGCCTGCAGTGCGCCCGCTCCTCGGGCGAGGAGATCAGCACCCCCTCCGGCTGGAAAGTGGCCGAGGGCGTGCCGCTTCTCGACCGTGTCGGGCCGGAACGGCTCGGGCGTGCCGCCGAGCACCCGGTGGACGTCGCCCGGGTCGAGAACGAACGCCAGCCGCCGGGGACGAGCCGGACCTGGACCGGGCCCGCCCCGTAGGCGTCGCGCAGCCGCTGCATCGTGTGCACGGCGCCCGCGTCCGCGTCGACCCGGTCGAGGAGCCGGGTCACCGGCGGCCGCCGCACGATCGCCCCGCGGGCGGCGACGGGGAGGACCACGGTCGCCAGCGCCCGGAGGGCATGGCGCGGCGAGGCGGTGGGGACCTGCTGTCGAGCGCCGACCGTCATGCATGCCGAGTACCCGTCACCGCGGCCCGTACCCGCCGAGTCTCATGGGGGATCGGCGGCGGCGATGTCGGCGGGCGCGCTGACGTCGAAAGTGGTGCCGGTGGCGGGCACCGGTGGGGACGGCGCCGGCGGATCCGGCGTCGTCGTGATGGTCCGGCCGAGCGGACCGGTCCAGGTCAGCCGACCGCGACCCTCCTGGACAACGCGCCACCCGCCGTGGTGCTTCTCGCGGTGGTGCCGCCGGCAGAGGCTGGCAAGGTTGCCCTCCGCCGTCGGCCCGTCGGGATACCGGACCGTGTGGTCGAGGTCGCAGCGAGCTGCCCGGAGCGTGCAGCGCGGGAACCGGCAGGTGCCGTCCCGCGCCCGCACGAGGTCGGCGAGCGCCGACGGCGGCCGGTACGCCGTCCGTCCCACGTCCGACACGACGCCGGTGTCAGGGTCCGTCAGCCAGCGCCGCCACCGTGCGTCACCCGCCAAGGCCCGGACGACCGGGGCCGGCAGGGGGCCGACCCCGGGGACGTCGCCGGGGACGTCGCCGGACGGGCCCTCGACGCCGAGCACGGTGCCCATCGGCGCGATCACGGCGAGCTCGATCGACACACCGTCCAGCTCCGCCGCCGAGTCCCCCTCCCCCGCGAGGGCCGCGAGCGCGATCCGGGACCGCTCGGCGCCCGGCGTCGGCCGGTCCGCGACGGGAACCCCGGCCTCGCGCGCCGCCGCCAGTGCCGCCGCGGCGGCCGCGTCGATCCGGGCGAAGGCGGCGGCCACGAGGTCGGTCGGGCCGGTCACGACGAGATCGGCGAGGCCGGGTTCGGAGTTGGGCCGGACGCCGACCGCACACCGGGCGCGCACCCTGGCACGGTCGGAGGCCGCCTCGGGGTCGGGGTCCGCGATCAACCGCGCCCGGGCCACGGACCGGACGACCTGCATGGGAGTCTGCCCGCGCGCCCGGTCGAGCACCAGCTCCTCCACCCGGCCCGCCACCTCGGGAGCGAGGCCGACGGTGCCGTCCACCATCCGGTACACCCGCGCCGCGTCGAGTTCCCCCGCCGCCAGGGCGGCCCAGGTCCGCGGCAGGCACTCGAGCACGTGCCCGGCGTGCGCCAGCCGCGCCCGGGCGGTGCGCGGCGACATCGGCAGCGCCACGGCGACCTCGCTCGCCACCGACGACAGGGCCACATCCGCGGCGTCCAGGTCGCCCTTGGCGGTGAGGTCGTCGGCCCAGTCGCGGGCGTGCGACTCCAGGGCCGCCAGAGTTGCGAGCGACATCGCCTCGGCGATCGCGGCCAGCCGCGACGAGTGCTCCAGGACCTCCAGTGCGCGCTGCGGACCCGCAGCGGCCAGGGACGCGCGAGCGTCCGAGGCCGACCACTGCGGCTCGGAAGGCTGTGCCTGGAGGCTCCCTGTCATGCCCGCGACGGTAGAGGGGACCCCGGACACGGACCGGAGCTCCAGGTCAGGCGGCTGATTCGGTCATGACGCCGTCAGGCAGCGCAGCAGGCCTGGCGCGTCGCGCATCGTGTCGGGCGGGGCGAGTGGACGCAGTGTGACGGGCCTCGTTCGCGTGTGTCGGCACCAACCCGGACACTGGTGCCGGCACACCGCCCCTGCAGCGCCTGCAGTCGGTTGATCGCCGGGCACCGCGGGGACGCCGCCTCACGAGCCGGCGGCGGGTTCCGCGAACAGGCCGGTCGCGTCCAGGGCGGCCGTCATCGACTGCGAGAGCGCCACGGTGATGGAGCTGGTGAGGTGGCTGTCGTCGCGGTACACGATGATTCCGTCCCTGACGACCGGACAGTACGTCGATCCGCACAAGGCAGGCGTCAGGTCGACCACGGCCATGTCCGGTTCCAGTCCCGCCTGGATGCGGTCCGCAGTCGCATCCGGAGGGAGAGCCGCGATGCGGTCGAGATCGCAGGCTGCTGCCTCCTGCCGCTCCAGGCAGTCCGGTACGTTCCCGGCGGGACGTGGCGTGTCACGGAGGTAGACGACCCGCACGTCGGCGGCCCGCAGCCGGTCTAGTGTCGTCTCCCAACCCTGCGCGTTCTTCGCCGCTTCCTCGGCGGCGAACCCCGCGGTGTTCAGCGCGCCGACGATGACCACGTCGGGCCGCGTCGCAGGGTCGGTCAACCGCGCCAAGGCGCTCTCCCGCCACTGGTCGCAGGCCACGTAGTCGGCCTCTAGCGCATCGGCGTAGACGGTGCGCGTCGCCGGGGTGCAGAACACCTTGGACAGGATCTCCAGGTTCCAGTCACCCTCCTCGGCGGCCGGCACGAGCGCCTCGCTCCACTGTTGGGCATGTGAGTCCCCGAACAGGACCACCCGGGGCCCCTCCCCGGGCTCGAACACACACGGCTCGGCGACGGTGCTCTCCCACGAGGTGATGCACCCTTCCGGACTTGACGGGAAGTCCGTGGAGGCGGCGAACGGGGTCATGACCAGCTCGCCCTCCCTCAGGGTGGACGCGCCGTCGCCGGTGTCGGGGAGCTCCAGCGCTGCGGTGGGGCGGGCCTCAACCGCTGAGGTCTGCCGCCAGATCAGGGCGCTGCCGCCGGCCAACGAGGCCACCAGCGCGACCAAGACCGCCAGAACGCCGACCGACAACGACTTCCCCCAGCTGGCCGCGAGCCGACGCGATCGGCGGACGGGGTCCTCGACGGCGAAATAGCTGACAGTCGCGAGGAGACCCGCTCCGACCATGAGCGCCATCGCGGTGGTCCACGACATCTCGCCCAGCAGCTCTGCCCCGAGGACCAGGACGGGCCAGTGCCAGAGGTAGAGACCGAAGGAGATCCGGCCAACGAAGCGGAGCGGCGTCAGGGTGAGCACGGTCGACACGCCGGTCCGGACGGAGGAGCCGTCCGGGCCCGGCATGCCGGCGAGGATGAGCGCCGCGGTGGCGAACGTGGGGGCGAGAGCCAGCGTCCCGGGGTATCCAGCCTCTGTCAGGAGGGCACAGGAGCCGACGAGGACGACCAGTCCCGCCCAGCCAGCCGCACGCTGGCTGTGACGGACCAGACCGGGCATCAGGCGGTGTCGCCCGCTGAGGACACCCTCCTGGAGCTTGGGAAGGAGGAGGGCCACGAGCGCGCCCACGCCGAACTGCCACACCCGCGTCGCGGTCGAGAGGTAGGCGAGGGTCGGGTCCGTCCGCGTCCAGAGCACGGCGAGGGCGAACGACCCGACCGAGAGCACCAGGACCCCTGCGCCCACAACCCGCGCGAAGGACCACCCTCGCCGCCGTGCCAGGACGGCGAGGCCCGCGATGAGGGCGGGCCAGACCAAGTAGAACTGCTCCTCCACGGCGAGCGACCAGTAGTGGAGGACCGGGGACTCGGCCCCGGTGTCGGCGAAGTAGTCGGTCTGCAGGGAGACGAAGTGCCAGTTCGACAGCATGAGGGCACTCGCCGCCACGTCGCGCAGCATCTGGAGCACCCCGATGGGCGGCAGGAGAAGGGCCGACGCGGCGGCGGTGACGACGAGAACCGTGGCGGCCAGGGGCAGGATGCGCCGAGCCCGCCGGGCGTAGAAGTCAGTGAATCCGAGCCGCCCCTGGTTCACCAGGGCGCGCAGCATGAGATCCGTGATGAGGAATCCCGAGAGGACGAAGAAGACGTCGACCCCCACGAAGCCGCCAGAAATCCCCGGGACATCGGCGTGGAAGGCGACGACGGCCAGGACCGCGACAGCTCGCAGCCCCTCGATGTCGGCGCGGAAGGGCGCCCGGCGCGTGAGATGGGCGGCACTGCCGACGACCGGGGACTGGGTGGTGCGCGAAGCCGGTGCCGTGGTTGTCACTGTCACCACCCCCACGCGAGCATCAGATCGAACCATCCCGCCGCAAGCGAGATGCCGAGTGCCAGGGCCGCGGTGATGGTGACCGCCTCGATCCGGCTCAGCGAGTGGGCGCTGCGCTCCCGGATCGAAGGCGACGTGAGCGCCGTCAGGACCCCCAGCCGGATCTCGGCCGGCTGAGCGGGGGGCTGCTCCCGCGACAGCACGATGTCGATGACGGGTCCGTCGACACGAGCGGTCGACCTCGCGGAGCCGCCTCCGACGACAGTTCGCCCGAACGGCCTGCACTCCGCCATCAGATCCCGGATCAACGGGACTCCGAGATAGGTCTTGGCGACAAGGAACATGGCCATCGGCCAGAACTCGGCCCACCCCTGGGTGAGCGCACCGTACAGGAGGCCGCCGTAACCCCCGGCCAGGATGAGGCCGGTCGACACCACGGCCACCTGGGCCACACGCCGCGCGAGTCCATCCGAACCCCCGACGGAGCCGGTCGGGACCCAGCCCGCGGTGCGACCGAGCAGCATGTCCGCGATCGCCACCGCATGGCAGAACGAGTACACGACCTGCACTCGGAGAACCTCGTACCGCCATCGGTTCTTCATCTGATAGGGCATGAGAACGAGCCACAGCCACATCGGGATCGTGAAGGGAATGTAATGTGAAGCGCGCACGTCCTCTGGGAAGAAGAATGCCATGACAATCGCCGGCAGGAACATTGTGAATACGTTGACGGCAGTGGTGATGTAGTACAGGAAGCCCGCCCAGAAGCACAGGCGCTGTCGCAGTGTCAGCGGCGACCGGTGGAATTCTTTGCTACCCAGGAGGCTCATGGAGCCCGTGCACCAGCGGTACTGCTGGTTGATGAAGGCGCGCAGGGAGTCCGGACACACCCCCTTGGCGACCTGGATCGGCACGTACTGCGTGGCGTATCCGACCTTCAGCATGTTGACGCCGGTGTGGACGTCCTCGCTGTGTTCGATGGCTGCGAAACCACCGGCATCCACCAGAGCGGCGCGACGGTAGACGGCGTTGGTTCCCACGCAGATGGGTGCACCCGCACGATCTCGTGACGGCTGGATCCATCGGTAGAAGAGCTCCTGGGTAGCGCCCGCGGCGCGCTGGAGCCAGTTCATCGACGTGTCGGTGTCAAAAACCTGCGGACTCTGGACGATACCGACACCGGCGTCGTCGAAGTACGGCACGAGGTGGTAGAGGTAGTCGACACGAGGACAGAAGTCGGCATCCAGCACCGCGACGAGGTCACCGGAGCTGACATTGAAGGCGTGCCGCATGTTCCCGGCCTTCTTGAGCTCACCTCGATTGGGCCGGACCACGTAGTTGAAGCCGTGACGGGCGGCCGCCTGACGGACCTCGGGACGTGCGCCGTCGTCCAGGACGTAGACCGTGACCGGCCCTTCCCACACGACGGCGGCGACATGGGCGTACACGTTCTCCAACACCTCGATCGCCTCGCCGCACGTCGGGAGGAAGAAGTCGACGGACGGATACCGCTCCGGCCGCCAGTCAGTCACTGTCGAGGTGTGGTCCACGAGGTCCACGCGCCGCCGCCGCTGGCTGGACGACAGGGACACGACGCTCGTGATGACATTGAGGACGAGCGGGACGACGAAGACGAGCAACCACGTCGATGACAGCGAGAACCGCGCGAGCGAGTACGCGGCCAACAGGAATCCGGTGGTCTGAGCCAGGAGGACCCAGCGCCGCTGCGGGCCGAGGTACCACACGAGCTCCCGGTCGGCGGGGGGATTCGGCAGTCCCGGAGCCGATGCCGGGCGCGTGACCAACGGACCTCTGGCACGCGCCGGAATCTCTGGACGGTCGCTGTGGATACTCCTCCGACCGCCCGTCGCCCTCGTCACAACAGGGGGCGACGAGTCGACGCGGGTTCGGCCGTCAGTGGGGTCGGAAGCAAGGGGCGGTGGGACAGACTGGGACATAAGACATCCATTCGATGCTGAGGCGTGGCATGTCTCGATCCCCGTTGACCGCAGGGCTGGAACCTAGCGCCAGACCCGGAAACGGGTTGTCATTTCGACCGCCCAGCCCGAAAGTCTGACGCAGGTCACACACAAACCTGACATGTGGGGCGAGCGTGACCCGAGGACCGAATCCGGAAGACGCGGGAGGTCGTGCACCGTAATCTCGGCGAGTCCACCGACCGCTGACCCTAGGGACGGCACATGCATGACACACTCCCGTCGACCATGTCCGGCACGGAGCTGGCTCGGGGCCGCGACAGGACGTCACACGGTCGCCGCCTCCTCGCGCCCCTGCTCGCGGTGACCGCCATCGTCACCTTCGTGGTCGTGAACACGAAGGGGCTGTCGGCGACCTCACCGTTCGATGAGGTGTCGCTGTATCGGGACGTGACCTACCAGCCGGACATGTCAGGTCTGGATCGGGAGGACCAACGCCTCGTCGCGCGAATGCTGGAGCAACCGCAGGGGGTGTGGCTGGGTGAGTGGATTCCGGCACCCGCGGACTACGTGGAGTCGGTGCTCGACGACGCCACCGCAGTCGGGCAGGTACCGCTGTTCGTCGTGTACGGCATCCCGGATCGTGACTGCGGAGGATTCTCGACGGGGGGGATGAGCGACCACGAGGAGTACAGGCAGTGGATTCGGGACCTCGCGTCGGCTCTCGCGGACGCCCGAGCGTTCGTGGTGCTGGAGCCGGACGCGCTCGCCCAGCTCGATTGCCTGGCTTCCGACAGGGCCCGGCAAGAACGCCTGCTCAGCCTGCGCTCCGCCACAGAGGCACTCGGGCGGCTTCCGGGTGTCACCACGTACCTGGACGGTGGTCACGCGGGATGGATCGAACCCGTGGAGATGTCACGGCACCTGGCCGATGCAGGCGTCGCCGAAATTCGCGGCTTCTCTCTCAACGTGTCCTACTACAACCGCACGGACGTCGAGACGGAGTACGGGCTCCAGATCAGCGACCGCCTCGGAGGAGCGCCTTTCGTCATCGACACGTCGCGCAACGGTGCGGGTCCCTGGAGCGGGGAGCCCTCCTGGTGCAACCCACCGGGACGCGCGTTGGGCGACGTGCCACTCAGTCGTCCGCCGCACGGTCGGGTCGACGCGCTGCTGTGGGTCAAGCGGCCCGGCATCTCCGACGGACCGTGCGGTCGCCGGGAACCCGCGGCCGGCGAGTTCTGGCCCGAGTACGCCGTCGCCCTCACCAAGCGGGCGGGCTGGTAGGACCGGCGCACCGACACGCCCTCGATCGTGGCGCCGACCGACGCCGGGCCGCGCCCCCTACCCGTCAGCCCGTCAGCTCCCGGTACGCCACAGCGTCCAGCAGCTCGCCCACCCCGCTCACCTCGACTTTGAATAACCACCCCGCGCCGTACGGGTCGCCGTTGACGATCGCGGGGTCGTCGGCGAGGGCGGCGTTGACCTCGGTCACCGTCCCCGTCACCGGCGAGTACAGCTCGCTCACCGACTTCGTGGATTCGACCTCACCGCACTGCTGCCCCGCCGTCACGGCCGCCCCCGCCTCGGGCAGCTCGACGAACACCAGCTCCCCCAGCTGCCCGGCTGCCGACGCGGTGATCCCCACCGTGACGACCGCGCCGGGGGACGGGTCGGGCGGCGACACCCACTCGTGCTCGCGGGTGTACGACAGCGTCTCGGGGACGTCGCTCACGGGGTTCCTCCGGTGGGTGGGCGGTGGAAGGGGGTCTCGGTGACGACGGCCGCCACCGCGGTCCCGCGCACCTCCGCCGTCACCGGCGTCCCGGGCTCGGCGTCGCCGGCCGGGACGTAGGCGAGCGCGATCGAGCGCTGGAGCGTCGGCGACCAGGCGCCGCTGGTGACGGTACCGGCGCCAGACGGCGCCGTCAGGGGCTGGCCGTGGCGCAGGATCCGCCGGCCCTCGGCCAGCAGGCCGACCAGGCGGCGCTCCGGAGGCCGACCCGCCCGCTCCGCCAGCGCCTGCCGCCCGGGGAAACCGCCGGGCTTGGCGAGCACGACCAGCCGACCCAGCCCCGCCTCGAACGGGTCGATCTCGCGGGTGAGCTCGTGGCCGTACAGCGCCATCCCGGCCTCCAGCCGCAGCGTGTCGCGCGCCGCCAGCCCCACCGGCACGGCGCCGTGGGCTGCCCCGGCAGCGAGCACGGCGTCCCACACGGCGGGCGCCTGCCCGGCGGGGACGTAGATCTCGAAGCCGTCCTCGCCGGTGTAGCCGGTCCGCCCGAGGACCGCCGGCACCCCGGCCACGTCCACCCGCACGCACCCGTAGCGCCGCAGGCTGGTCGCCGCCTCCCGATCGGAGTGCACTCCCGGATCGTTGCGTGGTGCACCTTGCACGGTGCAACGATCCGCGGAGAGGACACCGTCGAGCGTCGCGGGCGACGCCGGTCCCTGGACGGCGATCAGTGCGACGTCCGAGGTGACGTCGACCACCGTCGCGTCAGGCCCGGCCGTAGCGTCAGGCCCGGCCGTAGCGTCAGACCCGACCGCCGCGTCAGACCCAACCGCCGCGTCAGACCCAACCGCCGCGGCGCGCCCGACCGCCGCCCTCGCCAGGGCGCGCGTGACCTCGCCGACGTTCGCCGCGTTCGCCACCACCAGCCAGTCCTCCTCGGCCAGGCGGTAGACCACCAGGTCGTCCACCACTCCCCCGCCGTCGTCGCACAGCAGGGTGTACTTCGCCCGTCCGACGCGCAGCGACCCGAGGTCGCCGACCAGCGCCGCGTCCAGCACCGCGCCGGCGCCCGCCCCCCGGACCTCGATCTCGCCCATGTGCGACAGGTCGAACACCCCGACCGCCGACCGGACGGCCTGGTGCTCGGCGGTCTCGGAGCCGTAGCGCAGCGGCAGCCGCCAGCCGGCGAACTCGGTCAGGACCGCACCCGCGGCGACGTGGGCGTCGTGCAGCGGCGAGGCCCTCATGCGAACGCCTCCACCGGCGGGCAGGCGCACACCAGCGAGCGGTCGCCCCGGGCCGCGTCGATCCGGCCCACCGGTGGGAAGTACTTGCCCCGGCGCAGCCCGGGCACCGGGTAGGCCGCCAGCTCCCGCGGGTACGGATGCCGCCACTCGTCGGCGGTCACGGCCTCGGCGGTGTGCGGGGCGTTGCGCAGCGGGTTGTCGTCGGCGGGCCACTCCCCGGTCGCGACCCGCTCGATCTCGCCCCGGATCGCGATCATGGCGTCGCAGAACCGGTCGATCTCGGTGAGGTCCTCGCTCTCGGTCGGCTCGACCATCAGCGTCCCCGCGACCGGGAACGACATCGTCGGCGCGTGGAAGCCGTAGTCGATCAGCCGCTTGGCGACGTCCTCGACCGTCACCCCGGTCCGCTTCGTCACCGGGCGCAGGTCGAGCACGCACTCGTGCGCGACCAGCCCGCCCCGCCCGGTGTACAGCACGTCGTAGTGCCCCCGCAGCCGGGCCACCACGTAGTTCGCCGCCAGCACCGCGTGCGCGGTGGCGCGCGCCAGCCCCTCGGCCCCCATGAGCCGCACGTAGGTCCAGGACACCGGGAGGATCCCCGCCGAGCCGAGCGCCGCCCCCGCGATCGCGCCGACCTCCCCGGGCGGCGGGGCCGACGCGACCGGGTCGCCGGGCAGGAACGGGGCCAGGTGCGCCTTGACGGCCACCGGGCCCACCCCCGGACCGCCGCCGCCGTGCGGGATGCAGAACGTCTTGTGGAGGTTGAGGTGCGAGACGTCGCCTCCGACGTCGCCCGGGCGGACGTGGCCGACGAGCGCGTTGAGGTTGGCCCCGTCGATGTAGACCTGGCCGCCCGCCGAGTGCACCAGGTCGCACACCTCGCGGACGCCCTCCTCGTACACGCCGTGCGTCGACGGGTACGTGATCATGAGGGCGGCGACCCGGCCCTCGTGCTCCGCCAGCGCCGCACGCAGCGCCTCGACATCGACGTCGCCGCGGTCGTCGCACGCGACCACCACGACGCGCAGCCCGGCGAGGACCGCCGAGGCGGCGTTGGTCCCGTGCGCCGACGACGGGATGAGGCACACGTCGCGCTCCGCCTCGCCGCGGGACCGCTGGTGGGCCCGGATCGCCAGCAGCCCCGCCAGCTCGCCCTGGGACCCGGCGTTGGGCTGCAGGCTCACCGCGTCGTAGCCGGTGACGTCGGCCAGCCACCGGGCGAGCTGGTCGCCGAGCTCGGCGTATCCGGCCCGGTCGGCGGCCGGGGCGTACGGGTGGACGTCCGCGAACTCCGGCCAGCTCACCGGCTCCATCTCCGCGGTGGCGTTGAGCTTCATCGTGCACGAGCCCAGCGGGATCATCGTCCGGTCGAGCGCGAGATCGGCGTCGGCCAGGCGCCGCAGCCACCGCAGCATCCGGGTCTCGCTGCGGTGGGAGTGGAACACCGGGTGGGTGAGGTACTCGCTGGTGCGCAGCAGGGACGCCGGCAGCGACGGCTCGGGCGACCCGGAGGGCGGCTCGGCGCCGAAGGCGGCGAGCACCGCGGCGACGTGCTCGGCGGTGGTGCGCTCGTCGCAGGTGACGCCGACGTGGTCGGCGTCGACGAGGCGCAGCAGGATCCCCCGGCGGTCCGCCGCCGCCGCCACCTCGCCGGCCCGCCCCGGGACCCGGGCCACCACGGTGTCGACGAACTCGGCGTGCCGCACGGCGATCCCGGCCGCCCGCAGCCCCCCGGCCAGCGCCGCCGCATGCCGGTGCGCCCGCTCGACGATCTCCCGCAGCCCCTCGGGCCCGTGGTACACGGCGTAGGCCGCAGCCACGTTCGCCAGCAGCGCCTGGGCGGTGCAGATGTTGCTGGTCGCCTTCTCGCGGCGGATGTGCTGCTCGCGGGTCTGGAGCGCCAGCCGGTACGCGGGCGCGCCCGCGGAGTCCACCGACACCCCGACCAGCCGGCCCGGCAGCTGCCGCTCCAGGCCGGCCCGGACCGCGAGGTACGCCGCGTGCGGGCCGCCGCCGAACAGCGGCACCCCGAACCGCTGGGTGGAGCCGAA
>JBHJOJ010000011.1:0-29346 GCA_050329835.1 Kineosporiaceae bacterium
ACACCCACGTCCACGACCAGCGACCGTGCCACCCCACCCCCCCAAGCCGCTCACACCACGCCGAACGACCAAGAACCACCAGCTCAACCCATTGATCAACTTAAGCTACGTGGCATTGACCCGCAGCCCGTCCCCGTCGAAGGACGACATGGTCACCAGGTCCGCTCTGAAGGCCGGGGTACCGAAACCATCGCCGGAGACCCTGCAGTTCTTGACCGACAGGCGACCCTGGATCGTCGATCCGGTCACGTCCAACCTTCGCAGGTCCGAGGAGTCGAGCACGACGTCACCGGACACCCTCATGTCCCTTCCGGTCAACGAATCGAGCGAGCACTCGATGAACTCGAGTCGACCGACCACACACCGATCAAGGACGATCGGGCCATCGAAGGAACAGCCGACGAACCGGGGAAATGTGAACTCCCGGTCCACGGGAAGACGCAGAGGCCCGCGGAAGCGGACCCCCTCGAACACCGCTCGCGGGCGACCGACCCGGGCGTCAGTTCCTATGCGTGAGGCAAGGGAGGTCGAACTCATGGACTTCCTGCCCCGCACGCCCACGCACCTCCGACGTCTTGCGCCGAACCCAACCTCTCCGCAGTGATCGCCCGCAGGTCGCCGTCGAGGGCATCGGCGTCGGCCTTCGCCCGCGGGAACATACCCCGGAGGTCGCCCCCTCGACCACGGCCTGCACGTCACGGCTCTGATGATCACGCGGGCGTCAGCACGTCATGATCGTCCACAGAGCGGGGCACCGCGTCGAGAGGTCACCGCCGAACGGCGATCAAGACCTCGTGAGCAGGCGGGACCCGGCGTCAGGCGGCCGCGGCGATCCTCGTGGCTGCCGTGGGGTCGAGGACCAGGAGCAGCTCGGCGTCCAGGGTGCCGGTCGCCACCAGGTGTCCGGCGATGGCCGGATCGACCGTGGACGGGACCGGCGCGTGGTCGGCGGCCGCCAGCGTGACGACGTCGTCGATGGCGTCGACGAGCAGGCTCACCGCCTCGGGGCCGGTCCGGACGACGACGTTCATGCGGCGCTCGGCCCGCGGCAGGCCCAGCTTCATGCCGAGGTCCAGCGCGGTGACGATCTGGCCCCGGAGGTTGATGAGACCCCGGACCTCCGGGGGCGCCAGCGGCACCGGGGTCACCGGCTGCTCGCGGAGCACCTCCTGGACGACGCCGGCGTCGATGCCCAGGTACAGGGTGTCGATCCGGAACGTGCAGTACATGGTGGCGTCGCTCGCGGGAACGCCCGCGGCGGCCTGGGCGGGATCGAGGGCGTCAGACACCGAGCATCTCCGGGGTGACGTAGGGCAGGTGGTCGATGTCGAGCACCTCGGTGACGCGGCCGTCGACGACGATGCTGCCGAGGGTCCCGGGCCGGGTTCCGACGGTGGAGGCGGACAGGGGGACGGCGACGATGTCGACCACCTCGGCGACCTTGATGCCGACCGGGCGGCCCTGGGTCCGGCAGACCACGACGGCCCGGGTCGGCTCCTCGACGCTCTCCAGGTCGGGGGCCCCGCCCTGGAACGGGACGTGGCCGGCCATGCCGTAGCCGCCGCCCCCGGACAGGTCGACGACCGGGAGCAGGTCGCCGTGGTACTGGAGGACCGTGAAGTCGCCGAGGCGCTCGAAGGCCGACTCGCGGGCCTCCTCCAGCCGGTCCACCGCACCGAGCGGCACCGCGCACATGGCGTCGGCGTCCGTCCGCAGGACCACGTAGCTGCCCTCGCCCTGGCCCTGGCCGCGGCCGGCCCCGGTCGCGAGGTCGCCGCGGGCGGCCAGCTCGGCGGCGGTGCCGGCGATCCGGCCCTGGGCCGACAGGCCCGGGACGTCGAGGATGAGCGCCACCCGGCCGTCGCCCATGACGGCCGCGCCGGCGAAGACGCCGATGCCCGACAGCGCGTTCCCGAGCGGCTTGACCACGATCTCCTGGGTGTCGAGGACCTCGTCGACGACGAGGCCGAACTCCGTGGTGTCGGCGCGCAGCACGGCGACGGTGCGCTGCCGGTCCGGGGCCTGCTCGTCCTCCTCGCCGCGGTACTCCGCGCCGTCCATCCGCAGTACGCGGGCGACGTCGACCAGGGGCAGCAGCTTGCCGCGCAGCCGGTGCACCGGGGACCCGGCGACGTACTCGACCCCGCGGGTGGGGTCGCCGGGGTCCATCCGGACCAGCTCGAGGAGCTGGGCCTGCGGGATGGCGTAGCGCTGGCTGCCCTGGCGGACCACCAGGGCGGGGATGATGGCCAGGGTCAGCGGGATGGTGACCCGGACGGTGGACCCGCGCCCGACCTCGCTCTGCAGTTCGACGGTGCCGCCGATGGCCTCGATGTTGGTCCGGACCACGTCCATCCCGACCCCGCGGCCCGACACGTTCGTCACGCTGGCCGCGGTCGAGAAGCCGGGCCGGAAGACGAGGTCGACGATCTCCGACGCCGTCAGGGTGCGCGCCTCGGCGGCGGTGACGAGCTCGCGTTCGACGGCCTTGGCGAGGATGCGCTCGGGGTCCATGCCGCGCCCGTCGTCGACGATCTCCATGACGACCTGGCCGGAGGCGTGGTATGCGCGCAGGGTGAGGGTGCCGGCCGGGCGCTTGCCGGTGGCGCGGCGGTCGTCGGGCGTCTCGATGCCGTGGTCGACGGAGTTGCGGACGAGGTGGGTCAGCGGGTCCTTCACCGCGTCCAGCAGGGTGCGGTCGAGCTCGGTCTCGCGGCCCTCCATGACGAGCTCGACCTGCTTGCCGCACTGGGCCGACAGGTCGCGGACCACCCGGGGCAGCTTCGACCACAGGTAGTCCATGGACTGCATCCGGGTCTTCATGACGGCCTCCTGCAGCTCGGCCGACACCAGGTCGAGGCGGTGCGCCGAACGGACGGCCTCGGCGTCGCCGCTGGTGGTCGCCTGCTGGAGGATCTGGTTGCGGGCCAGCACGAGCTCGCCGACCAGCCGCATGAGCGAGTCGAGCACCGCGACGTCGACCCGGATCGAGGAGTCGACCGCGCTGCGCCGGACGGGGTCCGGCTCGGGTTCCGGGGCCGTCGGGAGGCGGGCGGCGGGGACGGTCGCCGCGGCGGTCCGTGACGGGGGCCGCGCGCCGGACTCGGGCTGCGCAGGGGACTCCGGCTGAGCAGGGGACTCCGGCTGCACGGGAGGTTGAGGCTGCGTCGGAGGCTCGGGCTGAGCAGCCGGCCCGGGCTGGACGCCGGCCTCCGGCTGAGCGGGGGACTCCGGCTGAGCGGGGAACTCCGGCTGAGCGGGGGACTCCGGCTGAGCGGGGATCGCCTCCGGTTGTGCGGGGATCCCGGCCTGATCCGGCGCCTCCTCCGCCGCGGGGCCCTCGAAGTCGGGGGCCCGGGCGGCCTCGATGCGGGCGACGATGTCGGCCACGTCGAGCCCGTCGTCCTTGCCGGTCCGCTCGATGATCGACAGCAGGGCCCGGACCGAGTCCACCATCTGGAGCAGCACATCGGTGCGGGCCGGGGTCAGGACCAGCTCACCGTCGCGCATCTTCGCGAGGAGGTTCTCCCCGACGTGGGTGAGCCGCTCCAGGGTGCCGAACGCGAGGAAGCCGCTGGTGCCCTTGATGGTGTGGATGGTCCGGAAGATGCCGGCCAGCAGCTCGCGGGACGAGGGGCTCGCCTCCAGCTGCACCAGGTCCCGGTCCAGGCGGTCGAGGTTCTCGTGGGACTCCACGAGGAACTCCTCGACGATGCCGTCCAGCTCGTCCACGCGCGTGCCTCCTCGAACGGCGCGGGGACCCGCGGCCGTCAGGGAAGTCATCGGCCGCCTGGGAGGGGCCTTGAGCCGGCACCCTCAGGGGCCTCCACCAAGGTGAGGGCGCGCAGGCCCCGGCGCGCGCGTCGACGGAGATCCAACTCATGCCAGCGCAGGTCCGCCGGGTTGAGGGAGATCCAACTCATGCCAGCGCAGGTTCGACCACCCGGGAATCTGACGTGGCATGAGTTCGATCATCCCCGGAGGGTAGGGCGGTTGCCGCGACCGCCACGCGCAGCGGGGTCACCGTGAGGGACGCGCGCCGGGTGTGACCGGGAGGTCCTGCGGCTCCCCCGGCGGGCGGCAGTCGTGCAGCCGCCGCGGGATGAGCAGCGCCGACAGGCCGCCCGCGACCAGCAGGCCGGTGACGACGAGCATGGCCGACCGGTACCCGCCTGTCAGAGCCACCGGGTCCGCGTAGTCCTGCGCCGACAGCCCGACGAGGGCCGGCAGGGCCGCGACGGCGAGCAGGCCCGCGGCCCGGCTCACCGCGTTGTTGACCCCCGAGGCGGTGCCCGCCAGGCGGTCCGGGGCGGCCGCCAGGACGGTGGTCGTCAACGGTGCCACCAGCAGGACCAGCCCGAGACCGAACAGCAGGACGCCGGGGAGGATGTCCATCCAGTAGGAGTCCCCCGCGTCGACGAACGCCAGCCACGCCGTGCCGCCCGCGGCGACCAGCGGCCCAGCGGTGAGCGGGATCCGCGGCCCCAGCCGGGTCGTCAGGGCGCCGGCCCGGGCGGACAGCAGGAGCATGAGCAGCGTCGACGGCAGGCCGGCGAGGCCCGCGACCGACGGCCGGTAGCCCAGCGTCGTCTGCAGCTGGATGACGAGGAAGAAGAACATCGCCCCCAGCGCCGCGTACACGCCGAGGGTGAGGATGTTCGCCACCGTGAAGGTCCGGTTGGCGAACAGCGACGGCGGCACCATGGGGTCGCGGGCCCGCAGCTGCCACCAGACGAACGCGGCACCCGCCACCACGGCGACCACGGCAGCCGCCCAGACCAGCGGTCCCGGGCCGGCGGCCGCCTCCGTCTCGGCGCCGCCCTCACCCCCGAGCCCCACCAGGGCGTACGTCAGCGCACCGAGGGAGACCACCCCGAGCGCCGCGCCCGCCCAGTCCAGTGTCGCCGCGGCCTCGGGGTCCCGGCTCTCGGGGACGAACCGGTGGGTGAGCGCGAGCGCCACGGCCGCCAGCGGGATGTTGACGAGGAACACCCACCGCCAGTCGTACTCGGCCAGCAGCCCGCCCAGGGGCGGGCCGATCGCGGGGGCCAGCGCTCCGATCCCGGCCCACATCCCGATCGCCCGGCCCCGGTCCGACGACACGAAGCTGGCCTGGATGATCGCGAGCGAGCCCGGCGTGAGCAGCGCCCCGGCGACCCCCTGGAGGATCCGGGCGGCGATCAGCAGCTCGGCGGTCGGCGCGAACGCGCACGCGGCGGACGTCACGGCGAACCCGGCGATCCCCAGCACGTACACCCGGCGGCGGCCGATGTGGTCACCCAGCGAGCCGGCGACGAGGATGAACGCGGCCAGGGTCAGCGAGTAGCCCGTGACCACCCACTGCAGCTCCTGGAACGACGCGTCCAGGTCCGCCCCGATGATCGGCAGCGCCACGTTCACCACGGTGGCGTCGAGGAACGCGATGGCGCCCCCCACGATGACGGCGGCGAGCAGGCCGGTTCCCGCGGGGGTGCCGTAGCGGACGCCGGGGGAGGGAGCGGAGGGGGTCACCCCGTCAGCCTCGCCCGGCTGCGGGTCGCGGAGCAAGCGCGAAGGGGATGCCCCAATGTGTCATCATCGGCTTGTGTATGCCGTCGTCGACTCGTCGACGTTGATCTCGCTCGCCTGGTCAGGTGGCCTCGACCTCATCTCCCCCCCGTGCTGCCCGGTGAGTCTCGTCGTGCCTGCCGAGGTGCGACACGAGACGGTCGACGAAGGTCTGGCCCGTGGTTACCCGGATGCCGCCGCCATCGCCGATGCGATCTCTGATGCCGCCATGACCGAGCCGGTCGACGCGAGGACGACGGACCAAGCGGTCCTGGTCGCCGCACGCGAGCACGGACTGCTCCTGACCAACGATGTCGCACTCGGCCGGCGCGCGGCGAACGTCGGCGTTCGCTGGCTACGCACTGCCGATCTGGTCCTTCTCGGTGTCCGGACCGGACACGTGACCGAGAGACGGGCCATGGCCGTGATGCACGGGATGCACGCCGCGGGCCGCTTGACCAGCGAACTGTTCGAGGACTACCTGAAGGAGCTGTGATGGGCCGAGCCGTGAGGGTCAACGCCACCATGGACACGGAACTGCTGCGGAGGGTGGACGCATACGCGGCGCAGCGGTACGAGGACCGCTCGACCGCTCTGCGTCAGTTGGTCGACTACGCGCTGAGGGAGATCCAGAAGCGGGAGGCCATCGAGTCGTACCGGAGCGGTCGCGTCACGCTGAGGGACTTCGCGCGCGCCCTGGGACTCGGCACCTGGCAGGCGCATGACCTCTTGAGGTCGGAGGGGGTGACGGTCGCCCGCGGCGACCGCGAGGAGACGGCCGCGTCCTACGCCGACGTCCTGGCGGAGGTGACGCCACGGTGAGGCGCATCCGGGCGGGGTCGTCGCGCGACGGCCCCGCCCGGAATGCGTGTCAGCCCTTGAGACCGCCGGCGAGCAGGCCTCGGACGAAGTACCGCTGCAGCGACAGGAACACGATGAGCGGCACCAGGATCGTGATGAACGCCCCGGCGGGCAGCAGGTGGTCGGTCTCGCCCCGGGTGCCGGCGAGCTCGGAGATGCGCCGGGTGAGCGGTGCGATGTCGGGATCGGCGAACACCAGCGCCACCAGCAGGTCGTTCCACACCCACAGGAACTGGAAGATGGCGAACGCCGCCAGCGCCGGGGTGATGAGCGGCAGGACCAGCGACCGGAAGATCCGGGCGTGGCTGGCCCCGTCCACCCGGGCCGCCTCGAACAGCGACCGGGGCAGCTCGGACATGAAGTTGTGGAGCAGGAAGATCGCCAGCGGCAGCGCGAACGCGGTGTGGGCGAACCACACCCGGATGGCGGTCCACTCGTCCTCGATGCCGAAGCCGCCCGGGAACACCTCGATACCCGCGATCTCACCGAGGTTGAAGAATCGCAGCAGCGGGACCAGGGCGACCTGCAGCGGGACGATCTGCAGCGCGAAGACGAAGATGAACAGCCAGTCCCGGCCGGGGAAGTCCATCCATGCCAGGGCGTAGGCCGCCAGCGCCGCGAAGAGGAGCGGGAACAGCACCGACGGGATGGTGATGACGAAGGTGCTGACGAACACGCCCGCCAGGTCCTGGCGTCCGAAGAGCACCTCCTCGAAGTTGCTCAGGGTGAAGCTGGGGTTGGTGAAGATGGTCCACCAGCCCGTGGTGAGGACGTCGGTCTCGGGCCGGATGCTGTTGAGGAACAGGCCGATCGTCGGGATGGTCCACAGCACGGCGATGAGGACCGCCACGACCGACGCCGTGGGGCTGGTGAGGCGCCGCCGGGCGCGTCCCGCGGCGGTGTCCCGCGGCGGGGCGGTGGGCCTGCCGGGCCGGCCGGGCCGGCGGTCGGGGTCGTCGACAGGGACGGCGATGCCGCCGGGAGTGGATGTCATCGGATCTCCTGAGTCTGTCGAAGGACCCGCACCTGGTAGAGGACCAGCGGCAGCACCAGGACGAAGAGGAAGATCGCCAATGCCGCGCCCTGCCCGAACTGCGCCGCCTGGAAGGCCTGGACGTAGAACTCGTTGGCGATGACCGAGGTGTCGAAGTTCCCGCCGGTCACCGTCCGCACGATGTCGAACACCTTGAGCGTCGTGATGGTGATCGTCGCGAGGACGACGATGAGGGCGGGTCGGATCGACGGCAGGGTGATGAAGAAGAACCGCTGGACCGGGCTGGTGCCGTCGATCTTCGCCGCCTCGACGATGTCGTCCGGGATCCCCTTGATCGCGGCCGACAGGATGACCATGGCGAAACCGGCCTGGATCCAGATGAGGATGATGATGTGCAGGAACGTGTTGAGAGCGAGGCTGCTCTCGTTGAGGAACTGGACCGACTCGCCGCCCAGCGCCACGATGATGCCGTTGAGCAGGCCGATCTGGTCGGCGGCGGTGGGGCGGAACGCGTAGACGTAGCTCCAGATGATGGACGCCCCGACGAACGAGATCGCCATCGGCAGGAAGATGAACGTCTTGGCCACGGCCTCGCCGCGGGTCTTGTCGACGAGCACGGCGTAGATGAGCCCGATCGCCGTCGAGAGGATGGGCGCCAGCAGGACCCACAGCGCGGTGTTCCGCAGGGCGATGAGTGCATTCCGCTGGGTGAAGAGCCACTCGTAGTTCGCCAGGCCCACGAACTCGGCCCCGGTGGGGCCGTAGAACGACAGGATGAAGGTGCGAACCGCCGGGATGATGAGACCCATCACCAGCAGGAAGAGTGCCGGGAACAGGAAGAGAAAGATCTGCCATCGTTCCTTGGCCCGTCCGCGTCCCAGGTCGGACACCGCCACGATGAGCACGGTGACGACGATCCACGCGATCAGGCCGACCGCCAGCACGGTGAGCTTGGCGACAGTCTCGTCCATACGCTCCGTCTCCTTCGACGCTCGAACGTCCTCGAACCGGCGGGGCCGACCCTAGCCCCCCGATCATGCCGCGGGGCGCACCCCCAGGACCAGGGTCCCGGGGATGCGCCCCGCCGACAGTGGTGCAGATGCTGCGGAGGGTGACCGGTCAGGACGCCGGCCAGGTCCCCTCGATGTTGGCGAGCATCGCCTCGAGCTCGACGTCGCCGTTGATCCACGCCGTCGACTCGCTCCAGAACGACCCGGCACCGACGGCCGCCGGCATGAGGTCGGAGGCGTCGAAGCGGAAGACCGCCTCCGGGTCCTGGAGGATCTCGACCGACAGCTGGTCGATCGGGTTCTCGACGTTGGCCACGTCGAGGCCCAGGTTCGGCGAGATCCAGTCACCGATGCCGGCCTTGGTGTTGGAGTACTCGGCCGAGGCCATGTACCGCTGCACCGCGAGGGTGGCCGGCTCGTCGTTGAAGGCCGCGAGGAACTCGCCGCCGCCGAGCACCGGACGCTCCCCGTCCGCCTCCAGCGGCGGGAAGTAGAACGCGAAGACGTCGCCGTCCTCGGCCACGGTGGTGCCCTCCGGCCACTGGTTGGCGTAGAAGGAGGCCTGGCGGTGCAGGGCGCACTGGTTCTGCAGGATCGGCAGGCCGCCGTCGCTGAACGCGGTGATCGTGATGGAGCGGACGTCGCCGTAGCCGCCGTTCACGTAGTCCTCGTCCTTGAGGATCTTCTCGACCTCTTCCCCGGCCGCGACGATGGCGGGGTCGTCGAACGGGATCTCGTGGGTGTACCACTGGTCGTAGACCTCGGGGCCCGCCGTCCGCAGGACGATGTCCTCGAACCAGTCGGTGACGGTCCAGCCGGTGGCCTCGCCGGACTCGATGCCGGCGCACCAGGGCTCGCTGATGCCGTCGTCCGGCATGATCCCGTTGATCTCCTCGGTGAGGGCCAGCAGGTCGTCCCAGGTCTCCGGGATCTCCAGGCCGTTCTCCTCGAAGAAGCTCGGCGAGTACCAGACGTAGGACTTCACGTTGGCGCCGAGCGGGGCCGCGTAGAACGTGCCGTCGATCGTGCCGTACTCCAGCCACGCCTCCGGGTAGTTCTCGGCCGCGAAGGTCGCGTACTCCTCGCCCGGGTCGACCACGGCGCCCTGGGCGACGAGGTCCGCGAGCAGGCCGGGCTGCGGGATGGCCGCGAGGTCGGGGGCGTCGCCGCCCTGGACCCGGACCCGCAGCTGGTCCTCGAACTCGCCGCTGTCGTTCCACTCGACGGTGATGCCGGTGCAGTCCTCGAACTCCGTGAAGGACTCGCGGAAGCGCTCGGCCTCGGTGTCTCGGATCGAGTTGTAGATCTCGACCTCTTCGCCGTCGAAGCTGCCGTAGTCCTCGAAGGCCTCACAGCCCTCGGGCAGCTCGCCGCCTGCGTCCCCGCCGTCTCCGTCGCCGCCGTCGTCACCCCCGCAGGCGGCCAGCACGAGCGCCGCGCTGACCCCTGCAGCCAGGACCGTGGCGCCGCGGCGCCAGGTGCGTACTGCCATAGGACATCCTCCTGGAGTCTGTGCCGGTAGCCCGGCCCCGGGTCATGCAAACGCTTACATGTCAAGCGGGGCAACCCCGTTCGACCGAAAGGCCGTAACGATTTGGAAACGCGGCCGTCGGCGGGGCGACACGCGGCCCGACCTGACCGGCAATGCCGGCCGGCCGCCGGGCCGCCCACGGCGGTCGAATCAGCCGAGGGGAGGCGGGGGCCCCGTCGTCGCCCGCACCACCAGACCGACGGGCAGCTGCTCGACCGGCGGGGCGGCACCGGCAGCCGGCGCCGGCGACCGCGGCTCCGGCGACGCCAGCACCTCCAGCAGCCACTTCGCCGCGATCTCCGCCTGGTCCGCCACCGGCTGGGCGACGGTGGTGAGGTCGACGAGCGCCGCGAACGGGTGGTCGTCGACCCCGACCACCGAGACCTCCTGCGGCACCCGCACCCCGGCGGCGCGCAGCTCGTGGATCACCCCGATCGCCAGCTCGTCGCAGCAGCACACCAGCCCCGGCGCGATGCTGCCCGAGGCGAGCAGCCCCCGGCCGATGCGCCGCCCCTCCTCCACCGTGAGGTCGGCGGCGACCATCGGGGCGTCCTCGGTGAGCCCGGCCGCCGCCAGCTCCTCCCGGAACCCCAGGTAGCGGCGCAGCTGCGGGGCCCAGTCCCGTTCGTCGGCGCTGCCGCCGAGGAACCGCAGGCGCCGGTGTCCCAGCTCGAGCAGGTGCCGTGTGGCGAGGCGGCCCACCTCGACGTCGTCCACGCCGACGGTGCGCAGCCCCGGCACCGGCGGCCCCAGGTACACCGCCGACGGCCCGAGCCCCTGCAGCAGCCTCGCCTCGTCGTCGCCCAGCCGCAGGCTGAGGATCACCGTGGCGTCGACGCGCTTGCGCAGCAGCTCCGACTCCAGGCGCGGGCGGCCGGGCGGCAGCGCCTCCAGCGGGCCGGGCTCGGTGCGCTGGCCCGGGGGCAGGATGATGAGCAGCACGTCGTAGCCGTGGGTCCGCATGACGGCCTCGACGGTCTCGATGCAGACGGCGAAGAACCAGCGCGAGACGTGCGGCGTGACCAGGCCCACCGCCCGGGTCCGCCCGGTCGCCAGGCTGGTCGCCGCGGCCGAGGGGACGTAGCCCAGCTGCTTGGCGACCCGCTGGACGCGGGCGCGCGTCGGCTCCGCGACGGACGACAGGCCGCGCAGGGCGCGCGACACCGTCGCCGTCGACACCCCGGTCTCCCGGGCGACGTCCTCGATCGAGGCCACGGACCCTCCCGCACGACGCGACGATTCTGCCCGATCCGGCGGGTGCGATCGCCGGGGAGGTCAGACCGTGGTCGGGCCGCCGGTCCCGTGCAGCCGCGACATCGCGTGCCGCACCAGGGCCTGCAGGGCCTGCTTGGTCGCCGCGCGCGACCGCGCGTCGGTGTAGTGCACCGGCACGTCCGGCGCGATGCCGAGCGCGCTGCGGACCTCGTCGAGGTGGTGCCGCGCGATGCCGTCGAAGCAGTTGACGGCGACGACGAACGGCAGGCCCCGGTCCTCGAAGTAGTCGACCGCCGGGAAGCAGTGCTCCAGGCGCTCGGTGTCCACGAGCACGACCGCCCCGACGGCTCCGCGGACCAGGTCGTCCCACATGAACAAGAACCGGTCCTGGCCCGGCGTGCCGAACAGGTAGAGCCACAGGTCCCCGGGCAGGGCGATCCGGCCGAAGTCGAGGGCGACGGTCGTCGTGGACTTCCGCTCGGTCATCTGGCCGGCGTCGTCGACCCCCACCGCGTGCTCGGTCATCGCGGCCTCGGTGGACAGCGGCTCGATCTCGCTGATGGAGCCGATGAACGTGGTCTTGCCGACGGCGAACCCGCCGGCCACGACGATCTTGACGATGGTGGGGGCGGTGTCGGGCGCCCCGCCCGGGGGGACCGCGCCGGCCGAGGCGGACGCCGGGACGTCGCCCGGGCCGGGGCGGACCGGGACGCCGAGCTCAGAGGGTGGCGATGCCATCGAGCACGCTCTCCAGGACGCTGCGGGGAACCGGCGGGGCTCCCCCGCGGCGGGACCGGGAGCCGACGCGGACGCTGCCGCGGCCGGCGAGGTCGGCGACCACCACCCTGATCACCCCGAGGGGCAGGCACAGGCGGGCGCTGAGGTCCGCGACCGACCGGTGGTCGTGGCGGGTGAGGTCGAGGATGCGACGCTCCTCGCGGCTCAGGCCGGGGCCCGGGGCCACCAGGCCGCGGATCAGCGCGCCGACGGACAGCCCGAGCTCGTCGGGCACCCGGGTGCGCCCGCCGACGAGGGCGTACGGCCGGACGGGGGACTCCGCGTCCCAGGGACCCGCCTCGTCGCGGACCGGGGCCACGGTGCCGGCGCCCGTCACCGGCCCGCCTGCCGCAGGGCCCCCGACAGCGGGAGCGCGGCCCGCAACGCCGCCACGAGGTGCGGGGTCAGCGCCTGTTCGCAGCGCTGCACCAGCGTCGCCATCTCGAAGCCGACGACCCCGACGTCGCACTCCGGCTCGGCGAGCACGGCGAGGACGGAGCCCTCGCCGACGGCCATCGCGAACAGGTGCGCCCCGTCCATCTCGACGACGGCCTGGCGCACGTCGCCGGTGCCCAGGTGCCGGGCCGCCCCGCGGGTGAGCGAGGAGATGCCCGAGACGATGGCGGCGAGCTGGTCGCCGGTCGTCCGGTCGAGGCCGCCCGACATGGCCATGAGCAGGCCGTCGGCCGACACCACGAGCGCGTACCGGACACCGGGCACGGTCCGCACGAAGGTGTCCAGGAGCCAGCCGAAGCCGGTGGCCTCGGTCGTCGTGGTGGTCATGGTCCCTCCTCGATGGTGGGTCGGGCACGCCAGCCGGCGGCGGCCGCAGTCGGCGCGGTGGGCGGCACAGGGGTCGGCACAGGGGTCGGCACAGGTCCGACACCGGCGGCGTCGTGGCCGGCGCGTCCGCGACGGGCGCCCGCGGCGAACCCCGCGAGCAGCCCCCCGACCGCCGCCGGGTCGCGCGGCGCGGGGGCGAGGATCGGCGGCGGGACCGGCGGGGGCACCTCGGCCGGCCGGCGCGGCTGCAGCGGCGACGCGCCCGTCGGGGCCGCCTCCGGCCGGTAGGACGACAGCATGCTGAGCTCGCTGAGGGCCTCCGACGCCACGGCGGACCGCCGCCCGAGGTCTCCCCCGAGGTCCCTGGCCCGGGGCGGCAGCACCGCCGCGACCGCCCGCGCGGCGGGCGCGGCCTCGGAACCCCAGCGCCGGGACCGCCGTTCCCGGCCCGCCGGGAGGATGTCCGCCGCGGGTGACAGCACCGGCGACAGCACGGGTGCGAGGGCCGCGGCCACGGTCGGCGCGACCGGCGCCGGGACGGGCGGCGACGCAGCGGGCGGCGGCACAGCGGGCGACCCGGTGACCGGCGACGTCGCGAAGGGGATCCAGGCCGTCGGCTCGGCGCCGGGGCCGAACCCCGGCATCGCGGAGGCGGCGAGGCCGCCGTCGGAGGGCTCGGCCGGGGCCGGGCGCCGGATGTCGCGCCGCCGGGGCAGCTGCGGCCGGACCGGCAGCGCGACCGGCGCGCCGGCCGGGACCACCGGTGCCGCGGGTGCGGGGGGTGCCTCGGCGCCGCCCGGGTCCTCGGCCGGTCCCGACATCAGGACCTCGGCCGGGACGTGCACGTCGACCGCGAGGCCGCCGGTCTCCCCGCGCCGGATCCCCACCGACGCCCCCAGCCGGTGGGCCAGCCGGCCCACCACGTGGAGGCCCAGCTGGGTCGAGCCCGCCGCGTGCTCGCCCCCGGGCCGGCGCACGATCGCGACCGCTGTGTCGATCTCGGAGTCCGTCATGCCCAGGCCCTCGTCGGACACGGTGAGTCGCACGCCGTCCCCGGTGCGCCGGGTCGTCACCCGGACCCGGGTCGCGGGATCGGACGCCGCGGTGGCGTTCTCGAGCAGCTCCGCCAGCAGGTGGGCGAGCGGCAGGGCGCGGTGGGCGTGGACGGCGGGTTCCTCGTCCGGTTCGCGCGGCTCGTCGCAGACCACGTCGATGCGGGCGTACTGCTCGATCCCGCTGGTCGCGGTGCGGACCACGTCGGAGAGGGGCATCGGGGCGCGGGCCTGCCGGCCGACGTCCTCGCCGGCGAGGACCAGGAGGGATTCGGCGTACCGGCGCATCCGGGTGGCGAGGTGGTCGAGGCGGTAGAGCGTCTCGAGCGTGTCGGGGTCCAGCTCGTCCCGCTCGAGGGAGTCGACGAGGGCCAGCTGCCGCCCCAGCAGCACCAGCGAGCGGCGGGCGATGTTGACGACCCCGCCCGGCGTCATGGCGTCGGCCGGGCCCGTCGGGTCGGCCGGGAACGGCGCATCGACCGGGAACGGCGCCGCCGGCGGGCGGGGGAGCGCGGCCGGCGTCCCCGGTGGGGCCGTCCCCTCGGAGCCCGGCGCGGGCACCCCGGCCCGGGGGCGGCGCCGCCCCCGGTGGGCCAGCAGCGCCACCGCGCCCGACAGCGCGACCACCAGGGCGGCGATCGCGATGACGGCGAGGGAGGGCACGACCCGGCATCGGCACCGGGCGCGCGGGACGTGAGCGACGTTCCGGACACTCACCCGGCCGGAGGCGCCGCCCCCCGGGGATGGCGGCGGAGCCGGGGCTACGGTCGGGGCGTGCTCGCGATGACGGTGCCCGAACCCGGCGGTCCGGAGGCGTTCACGGCGGCCGAGGTGCCCGATCCCGCGGCCGGACCCGGCGAGGTCGTCCTCGACGTCGTGGCCGCGGGGGTCAACCGCGCGGACCTGCTGCAGCGGGAGGGGCGCTACCCCGCCCCGCCGGGCGCCCCGCCGTGGCCGGGGCTGGAGTGCTCCGGCGTGGTCCGGGAGGTCGGCGAGGCCGTGGCCGGCTGGGCGCCCGGGGACCCCGCGTGCGCCCTGCTCGACGGCGGCGGCTACGCCGAGCGGGTCGCCGTCCGGGCCGACCGGCTGCTGCCGGTGCCGGGCGGGGTGACACTGGTCGAGGCGGCGGCCCTGCCCGAGGTGGCCTGCACGGTGTGGAGCAACCTCGCCATGACCGCCGTGCTGCGCCGGGGCGAGGTCCTGCTGGTCCACGGCGGCGCGGGTGGCGTCGGCACGTTCGCCGTCCAGCTCGCCGCTGCCCTCGGCGCCCGGGTGGCGGTCACCGCCGGGTCGGCCGCGAAGCTGGAGGTGTGCTCCCGGCTGGGCGCGGAGATCCTCGTGAACCACCGGGAGGAGGACTTCGTCGCCGTCGTCCGCGAGGCGACCGGCGAGCACGGCGTCGACGTCGTGCTCGACAACATGGGCGCCGAGTACCTGGCCCGCAACGTCGACGTCCTGGCGCCGGGCGGGCGGCTGGTCGTCATCGGGCTGCAGGGCGGGCGCCGGGCCGAGCTGGACCTGGGCGCCCTCATGGCGCGGCGCGGGGCGGTCGTCGGCACCACCCTGCGGACGCGGCCCCCGGCGGAGAAGGCGGCGATCGTGGCGTCGGTGCGCGAGCACGTGTGGCCGCTGGTCGCGTCGGGAGCGGTCCGACCCGTGGTGCACGAGGTCCTCCCGCTCACCGAGGCCGCCCACGCCCACCGCGTGATGGCCGAGTCCTCCCACGTCGGCAAGCTGCTGCTGGCCTCCCCCATGGCGCCGGGCTCCGGGACGGGCAGGATGGGGCCGTGAGCCAGGCACCCCAGGACGGCGACGCCACCCCCGACCCGCGCCAGGACGACGGCGACACCGTCCTCGTCGTCACGCCGCAGGGGATGTCGATGGCGCGCAGCGACGACAACCTCGGCGACCTCATCGAGCAGCCGGCCAAGGTGATGCGCATCGGCAGCATGATCAAGGGGTTGCTCGAGGAGGTGCGGTCGGCCCCGCTGGACGACGCGGGGCGGGCGCGGCTGGCGGAGGTCCACGAGCGCTCGATCCGCGAGCTGCAGAGCGGGCTGGCGCCGGAGCTGGTCGAGGAGCTCCAGCGGATCACCTTGCCCTTCGCCGAGGACGCCCCGTCCGACGCCGAGCTCCGGGTCGCGCAGGCCCAGCTGGTCGGGTGGCTGGAGGGCCTGTTCCACGGCATCCAGACCGCGCTGTTCGCCCAGCAGATGGCCGCGCGCGCGCAGTTCGAGGAGATGCGGCGCCGGGCGCTGCCCGGCGGTCCGGCCATGCCCGGCCAGATGCCGGGGCAGCCCCCCGGCCAGGCGGCACCGGCCCCGGGGACCCAGCACCCCGGCCCGGGGCAGTATCTCTGACACCGCACCTCGGGCGGTGGCTGCCGCGACGTCGGCGACGCGATCCGCCCGGCCTGCCCGAGGGGCTCTGGGCGGACGACTTCGCCCGGCTGGACCGGGCCTGCCGGCGCTTCGTCCAGGTGGCCGGGGACCGGGAGGATCTCGACGGGGTCCGGGCGACCCTGGAGGAGGTGCGGTCGGTGGCGTGGACGGCCTGCCTGGCGGCGGCGGCCCGGGACGCCCGGTCGGGTCTGGCGGAGGTCCCGCGGGACGACGACCTGGCGGCGCTGCATCGGGCGCTGTCCCGGGCCGCCGGCCGCTGTGCCCAGGCCGCGCAGGCCGTGGTGCTGGGCGGGCAGGGCGGCGGAGCCGCCGCGGCTCGACGGGCGGCGGACGAAGCACTCGCGCTGCTGGACCCACGCGGCACCGGGTGAGCGCCCAGAGATCGTCGCCACTCGGTGCAGCCGGCCCGGGCCCGCACCAGCTGGCCCCATCGTCACCGACGAGACCGTGGTCCGTGCCCGGGCGTCGGGCCCTCTAGCGAGCCGAGAACCAGGGGTGACGGGGAAGGTTCCGAGGGGGTGGCGTTCCCGTTTCCAGGTGGTGACGGTATCCGGCGACGACCGCATCCAGGTACGAGCGCAGCAGCGGTCTCCCCCGGAAGCGGACGACGGGGCGGCGGAGCGGCGCCGGCAGGCTCGGCAGCATGGTCGACGGATAGGGGGACGGGCCATGACGATGATCGAGGCGGCCGTCGACGACGTCTCGTCCACGGCGTAGCCGGTCGTCGACGTCACCGGGTGACACCGACTTCCCGTCCACAGGCTGCGGTGCCGGCCCCGACCCACAGGACCCGGGTCCGTATCCGGCGTTCGCCGTCGCCACTGGGGTCCGCTGGCGCCGTGAGCCTCGACGGGAACTCCGCGGACCACCGAGCGGCGATCGCAGGGACCAGGGCCCGGCTCGGACCGAAGCCGGTCCTCGTCGGCTGGAGCGCGGCGGTCGAGCACGGGCTGGACGTCGGTCCCGGGCCGCCTGCGGTGCACGTCGCCGGGGTCACGCCGCGCCGGGCCCGCGGGCTGGTCGCCCACCGGTCGCGCCTCGAGCCGCCGGACGTCCTCGCCGGGGCGACCGGCCGGGTGACATCCCTCCCGCGGACCGCCGTCGATCTCGCTCGCGGGGTGGGAACCGCCCCGCTCGGGATCACCGAGCGGGTGGTCCTCCTCGACGCGTTCCTCGAGCGGACGGGGCTGGCGGCGGTCGTGGCGCGCGAGCGGGCGATGAGCGAGTCCGGGCTGTGGGGGCTGCACGACGGCCGCCGAGCCCTCGCCCGGGACGGCGTCCAGTCCCCGAAGGAGACCGACGTGCGCCTGCTCCTGCGACGGCGGGGCTGGCCCGACCCCGTCGTCCAGTGCCCCGTGACGTCGCCGGGCGGGGTGCTGGTCGCGCACCTGGACCTCGGGTGGCCGCAGTTCCGGGTCGGGGTCGAGTACGACGGGGCAGTGCACCGGGACCGGGCGCAGCACGGCCGGGACCTGGAGCGCCACAACGGCATCCGTCTGGCGGGGTGGCTGGTACTGCAGGTGGGAATCCGGCTGCTCCGGCGGCCGGACCGGCTGTGCGCTGAGCTGGAGGAACTGGTCCGCCAGCAGCAGCTCTCCTGAACCCGTGCCGAGGCCCCGACCCGGAGGCCGGGTCGGGACCCTCGCCACCCGGGTCCCACCAAGATCGTCGATTTGTCGACGATCTTTGGTGGGGCCGGTCCGGTGGCCTGGCCCGCCGTCGCTCAGCCGATCTCGTCCTCGAACCAGGCCCGCATGTCCGCCTCGTAGCCCTCGGGGTCGACGTTCCACTCCCGGGTGTGGTCGGCCTCGGAGTCCCGGACCAGGGTGACGACGTCGGGGCGGGCCTGTGCGAGGGCCACCGAGCGGCGGTTCGGGACGTAGGTGTCGCCGTCGGAGTGGACCAGGTACACGGGCACGTCGTCCGGCAGCTCGGCCGCCCGGTCGACCCAGTCGTAGTCGTCGAGGTCCAGCCCGCCGCGGACCTCCACCAGCGCCACTGCGAGCCGCGACCACCAGCCGGGCAGCCCGGCCTCGCCGCCCTGGTGGACCAGGACGTCCACCCAGTCCACGACCGGGGCGTCGAGTACCACCCCGGACACGGCGTCGGCGTGCTCGGACCGGTCGAGGACCTGCAGCACGATCGCCCCGCCCATCGACCACCCCGCCAGCACGACCGACTCCGCCCCGTTGTCGAGGGCGTACCCGACCGCCGCGTCGACGTCCCGCCACTCGGTCTCGCCGAGGCCGTAGCGGTCGTCCGGGTCGGGCGGGGCCCCGGGGTCGTTGCGGTACGACGGCACCACCACCGGGTGACCCAGCTCGTGCCACAGCGGCAGGTACCGCAGCGCCTCCTCCCGGGTGCCGCCGCGACCGTGGGCGAACACCACCCAGGTGTCGGCGCCCTCGTCGCCGGCCTCGGAGGGCACCAGCCAGGTCGGCAGGTCCCCGACGTCACTGGTGACGACGACCTCGTCGAACTCCAGGCCCACGCTCGACGGATCACCGACGAACACGTCCTGGTCCACCACGCCGGGGACGGGATCCGCCGGCAGGGTCCCCTGCACGTCGTCCCACCCCCGGGCCACGGGCCCGGCGCCACCCCCGCCGACCCGGTCATTCATGATCCCCCACCCGTCGGGATGGCGGACCGCGTGCCGCCCGTCCGGGGTGGCGTCCTCCGGCGGCAGCTCGATCGCCGCCCCGCCGTCGACCGCCTGCACGGTGACCCGCGGCTCGGGGTCGCGGACCACGGCCAGGGCGACGCCCGAGAAGTACCAGGCCACCCCGAAGACGACTCCGAGTCCCGTCACCAGCAGGACGACGACCGCGCCGACCCCGATCCGCCACCACGTCCGTGCGCTCACCGCTCGGTCACCTCCGCACCCGCCGTCGCGACCGCCGGTGCGGCCAGGAGTTCCTCGACCGCGCACGCCACCCCGTCGGCGGCGCACGCCAGGGCCGCGCCCGTCGCGACGGCCAGCGCCTCCGGGTGCCCGTCGGCCATGGCGTAGCCGATCCCGGCCCAGGTCAGCATCGGCACGTCGTTCGGCATGTCCCCGAAGGCGACGACGTCGCGCCGGTCGACGCCGAAGGCGGCCGCCACGGCGGCCAGCCCGGTGGCCTTGTCGACGCCCGGGGGTCCCATCTCGACGAGGGCCTTGCGACGGTCGGAGTGCACCGGCGCCACCCGGGGACCCAGCGCCGCCCGGGCGGCCCGCAGCAGCACGTCCCCGGGGAACTCGGCGGTCCCGGCCACCAACCGGGCAGGCACCCGGGCCAGGAGCTTGACGACGACCGCGTCCTGGGCGAGGAGCTCGGGGATGCTCCCGACCGTGAGGTCCGGGGTCCCCCCGGGCGCCTCGTAGCCGGGCTCCGCACCGAACCCGCCGGGCCGCTCCAGCCCGAACGCCACGCCCGGGGCCCGGGCCCGCACCCGGACCGCCCAGTCGACGACGTCGCCGGGGTCGATGGTCCGGCGCCCGAGCAGCTGCTCGGTGCCGTCGAGGGCGCCGGAGGGCAGCCGATACAGCACCGCCCCGTTGGCGAGGACGAGGGCGTCGACGTGGCCGAGCGCCCGCACGACCTCGGGCATCCAGCGCAGCGGCCGGCCGGTGACGAGCACCGTGACGACACCCGCCCGGTGGGCGGCCGCGAACGCGGCCGCGGTGCGGGCGGACACGCGCAGGTCGGGACCGACGATCGTGCCGTCGACGTCGGTGGCGAGCAGCCGCACCCGGAGATCGTCGCACGCTGCCCGGACCGGGGACGCGGTCCGCGCCGACGGCCCGAACCGGGCGACGGCCGATCGACCCCCCGAGCCGGCCGCCCCGCTCACCCGGCCGGGCGGCGGACCCCCGACTCCACGAGCACGGACTCGAGGAACGCGGCGAGGCCGTCCTCGTCCACCCCGGGGACCTCCTCCGAGGCGGCCGCCACCACCTCCTCGGGCGCACCCCCCATGGCCGCCGAGCGGGCCGCCCACCGGAGCATCTCGACGTCGTTGCGCCCGTCGCCGACGGCGCGGGTCGCCCGGTCGGGGACGCCGAGCTGCTGGCGCACCACCTCCAGCGCGGTCGCCTTCGTCACGCCCTCCGGCGCCACGTCCAGCCAGGCGGTCCACCCGACGGCGTACGACACGCCGTGCAGCCCGATCCGCTCCACCAGGGCGAGGAAGTCCTCCGGCGTGTGGTCGAGGGACCGCACCACGACCCGCAGCGCCGGGCGGTGCAGCAGGCGCTCGAACGACTCGTGCCGCAGCTCCCCGTCGAGCTCGCCCTCGGGGAACGCTCCGCTCACGTACTTGACCAGGTCGGTGCCCTCGACCCCGTAGAGGGCCGTCGGCAGGTACTCCGCGATCAGCCGGAGCACCGGCGCCGGGCTGAAGCTGTGCAGGTCCTCCACCTCCCAGCCCTGCGGCAGCGCAGGGTCGAGCCGGATCGTGACGGCGCCGTTGGCGCACACGGCGAAGCCCGTGACCAGGCCCAGCCGGTCGAGCACGGGCAGGGTGCCGTCGACGCTGCGCCCGGTGGCGATGACGACGTGGTGGTGGCGGGCGGTCTCGGCGACGGCCTCGCGGACGGTCTCGGTGATCCGGTCGTCGTAGTCGAGGATCGTCCCGTCGATGTCGATGCCGACGAGCAGGGGGGCGGGCGCGGGCGACGTCACCCCGTCAGGATCGGTCACCGGTGCGCGGCCCTGGACCGCGACCCCGGCCCGGCCGGTCTCACCGGGGCCCCGGCGGCGCCAGTCGGTCGGTGCCGAGCCGGGCCGCCAACGCGTCCGGCAGCCGCACGGAACCGTCGGCCTGCTGATGGTTCTCGAGGATCGCCACCAGCCAGCGGGTGGTGGCCAGGGTGCCGTTGAGGGTGGCGACCGGCTCGGTCGGGGCGCCCTCGCCGCCGGAGCGGAACCGGACGTCGAGACGGCGGGCCTGGAAAGTGGTGCAGTTCGACGTGCTCGTCAGCTCGAGCCACCGCTGCTGGCTGGGCAGCCACGCCTCGCAGTCGTACTTGCGCGCGGCCGAGGACCCGAGATCGCCCGCGGCGGTGTCGATGACCCGGTAGGGCAGGTCGCAGGCCGCGAGCATCCGCTCCTCCCACGCCAGCAGGCGCTCGTGCTCGTCCGCGGCCTCGGCCGGGTCGCAGAACACGAACATCTCGACCTTCTGGAACTGGTGGACCCGGATGATCCCACGGGTGTCGCGGCCGTGGGAGCCGGCCTCGCGCCGGTAGCAGGACGACCACCCCGCGTACCGCAGCGGCCCGCCCGACAGGTCGAGGATCTCCCCGGCGTGGTAGCCCGCGAGCGGCACCTCGCTGGTCCCGACGAGGTACAGGTCGTCGTCCGGCAGCCGGTACACCTCGGCCGCGTGGGCGCCGAGGAAGCCGGTGCCGGCCATCACCTCGGGCCGGACCAGCGTCGGGGTGATCATCGGCACGAAGCCGGCCTCGACGGCGGTGTCCATGCCGAGGCCCAGCAGGGCCAGCTCCAGGCGCGCGCCGTGCCCGGTGAGGAAGTAGAAGCGGCTGCCGGACACCTTGGCGCCGCGGGCGACGTCGATCGCCCCGAGCGTCTCGCCGAGCGCCAGGTGGTCGCGGACCTCGACCCCCTCGGCGGCCAGGTCCCGCGGGGTTCCCACGTGGCGCAGGACGGCGTAGTCGTCCTCGCCGCCGGCCGGCACGCCGGGCTGGACGACGTTGTCGACGGCGCGCATCGCGGTGTCGAAGGCCTCGGCCGCCACCGTGGCCGCCGCCTCGGCGGCGCGTACCGACCCGGCGAGCGCCTTGGCCGCCGCGACCAGGGCGGGCTTGTCGGCGGCCGGGGCCGCGGCGACCCGCTTGCCGTGGGCCTTCTGCTCCGCCCGCAGCGCCTCGAAGCGCTGCAGCGACTCCCGCCGGCCCGCGTCGGCGGCCAGCGCCGCGTCGACCGTCGTGGGGTCGGCACCGCGGCGCCGCTGGCTGTCACGGACGGTGTCGGGGTCGTCGCGGAGGAGCCGGACATCGATCACGTGGGCACACGCTACGGGTCCCGCCTACGGTGGGCCGCGTGACCGACGAGGGTGCCACCGCACCGGACGCCTCCGGCCGTTCCATGACGCCGTGGTGCGCCGTGGTGGCCAACCCGACCAAGGCGCCGGCGGGGGTCGAGGACCTGGTCCGACTGGTGACCGCCGAGACCGAGCAGACCGGCTGGGCGCCGCCGAAGATCTGGGAGACGACCCCCGAGGACCCGGGCGAGGGCCAGGCCCGGGAGGCGGTGCGGGCCGGCGCGTCGCTGGTCGTGGCGGCCGGCGGGGACGGCACCACCCGCGCGGTCGCGGGCGTGCTGGCCGGGTCCGGCGTCCCGATGGGGCTGCTGCCGATGGGCACGGGCAACCTCCTGGCGCGCAACCTCGGCGTCCCGCTCAACGACGGCGAGGCCGCCGTGCGCGTCATCGTCGGGGGGGACACCCGGGAGATCGACCTCGTGCGCGCGCGGATCATGCGCCCCGACGGCTCGGTGACCGACGAGCCGTCCGTGGTGATGCTCGGGATGGGCTTCGACGCCGAGGTCGTGGGCGAGACCGACGACACGCTCAAGCGGACCATCGGGTGGGGCGCGTACGTGGCGGCCGGGCTGCGCCGGCTGGTGGCCGGGCGCCGGCACCCGGTCCGGCTGTGGCTGGACGACGAACCGCCCCGGATCACGCGGGTGCGCTCGGTCTTGGTGGCGACGGCCGGGACGCTGACCGGCGGGGTGACCCTGCTGCCCGAGGCGAAGCTCGACGACGGCCTGGCCGATGTCGTCACGGTGACGCCGAAGAGCGTCGCGGGATGGATCCAGATCATCTGGTGGGCGGTCCGGGGCGCCCGCGGCAGCAACCCGCTGGTCCAGCAGCACCAGGCGCGCCGGGTGCGGATCGACGCCCGGTGGCCGATGCCGGCGCAGGTCGACGGCGACCCGGTGGGCGAGGCGATCCGGATCGACGTCACGGTCGAGCCCGCGAGCCTGCAGGTCCGCACCCCGGCCGCGGCGCCCGGCCGCCCGCGCTGACGGCCCGGCCGCCGGTGGCGGCCGGGCCCCGGTCTACGCCAGCCGCCGGAGGATCTCGTCGACCATGGCGTCGGTGGTCCCGGGGTGGAGGAACGAGAACCGCCCCACCGTCTCCCCCTGCCACCGGGTGGGCGTGACGAGGGCGACCTGCTCGGTGAGCAGCTCGTCCTGCAGCCGCTGGTAGTCCTCCGGCCCCCACCCGACGCGCCGCCACAGCACGACGGACAGCGACGGCGGGCGGACCAGTTCCACCGTCGGCAGGGCCGCGAGCCGCCGCGCGGTCCGGTTCGTCAGGTCGATGGCGGCCTGGACGGCCTCGCGGTAGGCGCCCAGGCCGTGCACCGCGAGCGAGAACCACAGGGGCAGGCCCCGGGCGCGCCGCGACAGGTGGTACGCGAGGTCGCTGGGGTTGCGGACCGGGGTGTCGTCGGTGTGGAGGACGTCGAGGTAGGAGGCGTCCTGGGTCATGATCGCCTGAGCCAGCGCCGGACGCCGCCACAGCAGGGCCGCGCAGTCCAGCGGGGCGAACCACCACTTGTGGGGGTCGGTGACGATCGAGTCGGCGTGCTCGATGCCCGCGAACCGGTGCCCGTCGGTCGGGGAGAGGACGGCGGCCCCGCCGTAGGCGGCGTCGACGTGCAGCCACAGCTCCCGCTCGGCGGTCACGGCGCCGACCCCGGACAGGTCGTCGACGATGCCGGCGTTCGTGGTGCCCGCGGTGGCGACGACGGCGACGACCGGGCCGGGGGACGGGTCGGACGCGAGCCGGGCGTCGTCGGCCGCGAGCGCCGCCCGCAGCCCCTCGCCGGTCAGCCGGTGGTCCTCGGTGGGGACGGCCAGCGCCTCGAGGTCGAGCAGCAGCAGCGCCTTCGCGACCGAGGAGTGCGCCTCCTCGCTGACGGCGACCCGGACCCGCGCCCGCGGGTCCCCGAGCCGGCGGCGGGCCGTCTCGCGCGCGACCGCGAGACCGTTGAGGTTGCCGGCCGACCCGCCGGACACGAACGTGCCCCCGGCCCCGGCCGGCAGCCCGAAGAGGTCGGACAGCCAGCGCAGCACCTGGTTCTCCGCGGCCACCGCGCCCGCCGCCTCCAGCCACGACACCCCCGACATCGACGACGCCGAGACCACGGCGTCGAAGACCAGCGACGCCCGGGTCGGCGCGGCCGGGATGAAGGCGAGGTAGCGCGGCGAGTCGGCCGAGATCACCGTCGGGGCGATCCGGTGGACGAACAGCTCGAGCACGTCCTCGACCGGCCGGCCCTGCTCGGTGAGCAGCCCGTCCAGGGTCGCCGCGAGCTGCTCGGGCGGGGCCGGGCCGTCCAGCTCGGCCTCCGGCATCAGCAACCGCTCCCGCAGGTAGGCGAGCACGGTGTCGACGAGGTGCGGGTCCGGGGTGTGCATGGCCGCCGGACCGGTGGGGGCGTGCGAGGTCACCGTCACGGCTGGTCATGGAACCACGACCGGCCGCCTCCCGGGGTCAGGGGCGGGCGGCGGCGGAGGCGAGGGCGAGGACCTCCTTGGCGGGGACCCCGGTCTCGGCGGCCGCCGCGGCGACGTCCTCCCACTCCGGCTGGGCGTTGACCACCCGGCCCTCCAGCCAGGCCCGCTTCACCCGGATCCGGTGCCCGTGCACGGTCACCGCGGTCTCGTCGCGCGGCAGGGCGTGCTTGGCGACGGCGTGGACCCGCAGGCCGATGGCGGAGGTCTCGGTGAGGACCACCCCGCGCACCGCGTCGGCGACGTCCGGGCCGCTGAGGACCGACAGCACGTGCCCGGGCCGGCCCTTCTTCATGACCACGGGCGCGAGCCAGGCGTCGTCGGCGCCGACCGCGAGCAGCCGGGCGAGCACCCGCGGCCACACCCGTGGGTCGAGGTCGTCGACGTTGGTGCTGGTGACGAGGCAGACCTCGGTGGCCGGGTCGCCGACGCCGGGGACGGTCGCCCCCACCACCACGCGCAACGCCCCGAACCGCCCGGGCGTGGGCCGCGACCCGGCCCCGGCGCCGACGGCCGATGGCCGCAGCGGCGGCAGGCCGCCCCAGCTGTCGGTCAGGGTGGCGAGCAGCGCCATCCCGGTCGGTGTGCACGACTCACCCGTGCCGGCGCCCGATGTGATCGGTACACCTCGAGCGGCGGCCATCGCGAGCACGGCGGGGACCGGCACGGGGATCTCGCCGTGACGGGTCGCCGCCGTCGCCGTGCCGTCGGGGCCCGATCCCCCGACGGCGACGGTGGTCGTGGTCACCCTGATCAGGCCGAGGTTCTCGACCGCAGCGGCCACGCCGACCACGTCGGCGATCGAGTCGTGCGCCCCCACCTCGTGGAGGTGCACCTCGTCGGCGTCGGTTGCGCCGTGCAAGTTGCACTCGGCAACCACCAGGAGCGAGAAGGCCGCCAGCGCGCGCTCGCGCACCCCGGGAGCCAGCGGGGCGCCGTCGAGCAGGGCGCGCACGTCACCCCAGGTGCGGTGGGCGTGGGCGTCGGCGGCGTCCGCCGTCACCTCGGCCCGGGCCACCCGGAACCCGTCCCGGACCTCGTGGCGGAAGGTGATGTCGGCGGGGACCGCGGCCCGGACCGCGGCCCGGATCTCCCGCTCGTCGGCGCCGGCGTCCCACAGCGCCGCCAGCAGCATGTCGCCCGCGGCGCCGGCTCCCGCGTCGACCCAGGCCAGCGTCACGCCCGGGCCCCCACGGCGCGCGCCACCCGGGCGGCGTGGACCCCCGCCCCGTAGCCGTTGTCGACGTTGACCACGACCACCCCCGGGGCGCACGAGTTGAGCATGGCGAGGACCGCGGCCAGGCCGTCCGCGCCCGTGCCGTAGCCGACGCTGGTGGGGACGGCGACCAGCGGGACACCGACGAGGCCGGCCACGACGCTCGGCAGGGCACCCTCCATGCCCGCGACGACCACCAGGGCGTCCGCTGCCGCGAGCCGGTCCCGGACGGCGAGGATCCGGTGCAGGCCCGCCACCCCCACGTCCGGGATGTGCGACGCATGTGCACCGTGCACTCGGATGGTGACGGTGGCCTCCGCCGCCACCGGGCCGTCGGACGTGCCGGCGGACACGACGACCACGTCCCCGCGGGGCTCGGGGAGCGCGCCGAGGACGACGGTCCGGGCGACGTCGTCGACGTCGGCACCCGGCAGACGCTCGCGCGCCAGGTCGCGGCCCTCGGGGCAGACCCGGGTGGCGAGCACCGCCCGCCCCGGGTGGCGATCGTGCAGGGCTGCCAGGCCGGCCACGACCTGGTCCGCGGTCTTGCCGCGCCCGAGGATCACCTCGGGGTCACCGGTGCGGGCCAGGCGGTCACCGTCGAGCCGGGCGAAACCCAGGTCGACCACGGCTGCGCCGGTCCCGCCGGTGCTCCGGCCTGCCCCCGGACCGGCCGCGGGGTCGACCGGGTTGCTCCCGCCGTCCGACGTCACGCCCGGCAGTGTGTCACCGGCCGAGCCGCGACCCGGCCGGTGATCCCCCTACCCTCCGGAGCGTGACCAGAACGAGCGGATCGAGCGTCCTCGGGGACAGGTGCGGCTACTTCGGGCCGGCCGGGACGTTCACCGAGACCGCGCTCGAGCTCGCCGTCGCCCGCGCCACCGCCGGGGACCCGGCCGCGGCCGCCGGCATCGCCCGGGTCCCGATGGCCACCGTGGTCGCCGCCCTCGACGGCGTCCGGTCCGGCGAGCTCACCTCGGCGGTGGTGCCGATCGAGAACTCCATGGAGGGTGGGGTCTCGGCGACCCTGGACGCGCTGGCCGGGGGCGAGGACAGCCTCGTCATCGTGGGCGAGGAGATCGTCCCCGTCCGGTTCGTGCTGGCCGCCCGCCCGGGCACCGACCTCGGCTCGGTGACGCGGGTGGCGACGCACGCCCACGCCGCCGCCCAGTGCCGCGGCTGGTTGGCGGCCAAGCTGCCGGACGCGGTCGTCGTCCCGGCGCTGTCCACGGCATCGGCCGCCGCCGGGCTCGGCCCCGGCGGCGAGCGGGACCCCGGGTACGACGCCGCCGTCTGCGCCCCGGCGGCGGTCCGGCGGTACGACCTGGAGGTGCTGGCCGACGGCATCGGGGACCGGCCGGGCCACACCCGGTTCGTCGTCGTCGCCCGGCCCGGGGTGCTGCCGCACCGGACGGGGGCCGACCGGACGACGGTGGTCGCCTACCTCCGGCACAACCGGTCGGGTGCGTTGCTGGAGCTGCTGGAGCAGTTCGCGACCCGGGGCGTCGACCTCACCCGGATCGAGTCCCGGCCGACCGGGGAGGGGCTCGGTGAGTACTGCTTCTCGCTGGACCTCGCGGGGCACGTCACCGAGCCGCGGGTGGCCGAGGCGCTCAAGGGCCTGCGCCGGCTGAGCCCGCTGACCCGGTACCTCGGCTCGTACCCCCGGGCCGACGGGCGGGCCGCCCCGGTCCTGGAGTGGACGGACGAGTCGTCGTTCGCGACGGCCGACCGGTGGCTGGAGCGGCTGCTGACCGGCGGCCACGGCCGCTGAGACCCCGCGATCCGAAGCGCGGAACGCCCGCGTTACGGAGCGTAGGACGGGTCACCGCTGGTCAGCCGGACGGCACCAGCAGCGACCGGACCTCGTCCCAGGAGTGCTTGCCCTCGAAGTGGACCGCCCCGATGCCGACGGCGCGCGCCCCGGCGACGTTCTCCGCGCGGTCGTCGACGAGCACGGCCTCGTCCGGGCGGCAGCCGAGCGCCACCAGCGTGTGCTCGAAGATCGCCGCCTCGGGCTTCACGACGCCGCGGCGGCAGCTGAACACGTGCGTGGCGAACGCGCCCGCCCACGGCTGGGCGAGCATCCACTCGCCGTGCGGGACCGGCGTGTTCGACAGCAGCGCCAGCGGGCGGCCCTGCCCGGCCAGCTCGAGCACGGTCGCGACCGAACGCTCGCGGGTGCGGGCCCAGCCCCGCACGTCGAGGTCGACGAGCTCGGCCAGCCGCGGGTCGTCACTGCTCACGGGTCCGCCGGCGACCTCCGACCAGTAGCGCGCGTCGTCGAGCGTCCCCCGGTCGTACTCCCGGCGGTGCTCCCAGTACCTGGCGGTGACCAGGGCCGGGTCGTCGCCGGCCACCCGGGCGCCGGCCGAGGCGAGCACCGCCACCGCCTCCGGGGTCCGGTGCTCGCTGATGACCCCTCCGTAGTCCACGACGACACATCGCACGCCCGAGGCACCCACGAGGCGGATCCTGTCAGCGACGCCTAGCCTGACGGTCGTGACGGACACCACCGGCCAGGCCACCGACCGGACCGGCGACGCGGCCGGTCCCGGGGCGAACGGCGGTGACCGCGCCTCGACCCCCTGGTACCGCCGGGGACCCGTCGGCTTCCGGCGGCGCATGGTGCCCGCCGAGACCACGGACACCCATCTGCTCTCCGCGGAGGGCCGGGCGGACTGGCTGCACGCCGACCCGTGGCGGGTGCTGCGCATCCAGTCCGAGTTCGTCGAGGGCTTCGGCGCGCTGGCCGAGCTGGGGCCCGCGGTCAGCGTCTTCGGCTCCGCCCGGACCCGACCCGGCCACCGGGACTACGCCCTCGGCGAGCGCATCGGGCGGAGCCTGGTCGAGGCGGGCTTCGCCGTCATCACCGGCGGTGGCCCGGGGGTGATGGAGGCGGCCAACAAGGGGGCGTGCGAGGCGGGGGGCCGCAGCGTCGGCCTCGGCATCGAGCTGCCGCACGAGCAGGGGATGAACGACTGGGTCGACCTGGCCGTCAACTTCCGGTACTTCTTCGCCCGCAAGACCATGTTCCTCAAGTACGCCCAGGGGTTCATCGTCCTGCCGGGCGGGTTCGGGACCTTCGACGAGCTGTTCGAGGCGCTGACCCTGGCCCAGACCGGCAAGGTCCAGGTCTTCCCGATCGTGCTGGTCGGCACCGCGTTCTGGGGCGGCCTGCTCGACTGGGTGCGGGCGACCCAACTCGCCGACGGCATGATCGCCCCTCACGACCTGGACCTGCTCCACCTCACCGACGACCCCGACGACGCCGTCGCCCGCATGGCGGCCGCCCGCCGATCCGCCACCCCCTAACCCACCCACCCCCTGCTTGGCCCGGGATTCGGCGGCATCGGGCCTGGTCGGCCTCGCCGATCACAACCAAGTCCCGGGCCAACCGGAGTGTCGGGGGGTGGGGGGGTGGGGG
>JBHJOJ010000012.1:0-3177 GCA_050329835.1 Kineosporiaceae bacterium
CGTCGTCGCTACGGCTCATGATCCCCTGTCCCGCTCGCACCCGCCGGCCCGCGCAGCCGACGCCACGGTCCGAGGTTACCGGGCGGGCGGGCGGGCGCCGGTGGGTTCGGGAAGGGATCCAGGCGGGACGGGCCGCGACCGGCGGATCTCCCGCACGCGACCGGCCGCCGCCCAGCTCGACAGGAGGGGGGCGGTGAACGCCGGCGTGAGCACGGCCACGAGCGCCCAGACCTCGCTCGCCGGGCCGCCGACCAGCAGCAGGTCGCCACCGGGACCGGGTGCTGAGACCACGGTGAGGGCCAGGGCCCGGCCCGCCGCCGCGGCGAGCATCGCGACCGGCGAGCGGGTGGCCGCCGCCAGCGCGACGTCCGCCGCGACCACGAGACCCACGGCGAGCGCCATGCCGCCCGGCCACGCGGCGCCACCGGCCCCGAGGTGGCCCAGCGTGCCCAGCAGCCCGGTCGTCGCGCCCGCGGCCAGGCCCGCGAGAGCCCGCCCCAGGAGCCCGCCCGCCGCTCCGGCGCGCGACGTCCTCGACTGCGGGCCCACGGGTCGCGAGCGTAGGTCGTCGGGCGGGGTCGGGCCGCCGCGGGTCAGGGACGGTCGAGACCGAGGCGGGCCCGGACCTCGGGGCGGCGCAGGGGCGGCGCCGTCGCCGGGGGCTGGCGGCGCGGGGGCAGGGCCGCGAGGAGGTCCCCGGTCGCGGCCGCGACCTGTCGCACCGCGGTGTCGAAGGCGGCGTCCGCCCCGGCGGGCGGGGTGCGCAGCCCGCTGACCTTGCGGACGTACTGGAGGGCGGCGGCCTGGACCTCGTCGGCGGTGGCCGGCGGCTGGAGACCGCGGAGCTCGGTGATGTTGCGGCACATGCCCTCGAGTGTCTCCCGTCACCGGGTGCGGCCACGGGCGCGGTCGCGGACGGCGAGGTGACGGTCGGCTTGAGGGCCGCCGACCCGGGTGCGGTCGTCAGGCAGGATCTGCGAGCACACGGAGCAGAGGCGGTGACGCCACGGCCGACGGGCCCCCAGGTGCCAGGGTCGGCTTCGCTCGACATCGCAGAGGACGGCAGCCGTCGCGCGTCCGGGCGCCGCACCTCCGGCGCCGCGGCGGCACACCCGACGGAGTCCGGCCCGTGACGTCACCGCGAGGCCGCTGACAGGTCCTGGCGGTTGCGGTCCGGCGAGCCGTGGGGTGCCGCCCGGACCTCCCCGGCCCGCTGTTCCACCGGCTCGTCACCTCGGATGGTTGGCGTGCGTCCAGACCGAGGACGACCAGGCCGTGACGACCTGGAACGCAGCGCCCAGCTGGAGGTCCCGTGGCCCGCTCGATCCTGGTGATCCTCTCCGAGTACGGCTACTGGGGCGAGGAGCTCGTGGGGCCCCTCTCGGCCTTCGACGAGGCCGACTACGAGGTCGACTTCGCCACCCCCACCGGCCGGCGGGCACACGCGCTGCCGCCCAGCATGACCCCGGCCTACGTCGACCCACCGCTCGGCCGGTCGGTGACGACGGAGCAGATGGCCGAGCGGGTGCGCGCGTTGGAGTCGTCCGACCGGCTGGACGGTCCCGTCAGCCTGGCCAGCTGGATACCCGAACGGCCCTACACCAGCGACGACGACTATCTCCGGGCGCTCGAGGCCTACCACGACGCCCTCGACTCGCTCCGCGGCGACGTCGAGCGATATGACGCCCTCCTCATCGTCGGGGGCAGCGGTCCCATCGTCGACCTCGCCAACAACGAGCGGCTCCACGCCCTGATCCTCGCCTGTCGCGACGCGGGGAAACTCATCGGCGCCGAGTGCTACGGCGTCGCCTGTCTGGCCTTCGCCCGTGACTGGGAGGACCGGGTGAGCATCATCGCCGGCAAGCACGTGACCGGGCACTGCAAGGAGTACGACTACAAGGACGGCACGGGCTTCCTCGGCACGGACTTCGTCATGGGTCCCCCGCCCTACCCGCTGGAGTACATCCTCCGCGACGCGACCGCACCCGACGGTGCCTACCACGGCAACTTCGGGCACCGGACCTCCGTCATCGTCGATCACCCGTTCGTCACGGGCCGCTCGACGCCCGACTCGGTGCTCACCGGCCTGAAGATGGTCGAGGCCCTGGACGGGGGGCTGCGGCGATGGGGATGGTGACCGAGTCGCGGCCAGCCAAGCAGGCGTTCGTCGAGCAGCTCGTCGCCGACGGCCTCACCACCGTGGTCGGCAACCCGGGCACGGTCGAGCAGGGCCTGCTGGACGTCCTCGAGCAGACGCCGGGCATGCGCTACGTCCTCACGCTGCAGGAGGCCGCGGCCGTCGGCATCGCCGACGGCATCGCCCGCGGCAGCAACGGCGCGGCCGTGCTGCAACTGCACTCCGGAGTCGGGCTCGGCAACTCGATCGGAATGCTCTACCAGAGCATGCGCGGTCACTCCCCGCTCGTCTGCTTCGCCGGCGAGGCCGGGCTCGCCTACGCGAACCTGGACGCCCAGATGGCCGTCGACCTCGTGGCCATGGCGCGCCCCGTCACCAAGTGGGCCGAGCGGGTGACACACCCCGACTCCGTCGTCCGCATGCTGCGCCGGGCCGTGAAGGTGGCACTGACCCCGCCGCGGGGCCCGGTGTTCCTCGCCCTGCCCGCCGACGTCCTGGACGCCACGACGGACGTACCCGTCCTGCCGACGGTGATCCCGGACTCCCGCTCCGCTCCCCACCCGGACGTCGTGGCGGCGGCCGCCGAGCGGCTCGGTCGGGCCACCACTCCCGTGGTACTCGTGGGTGACGGAGTGGACCTCGCGTCGGCGCACCACCACCTCGTGGCCGTCGCCGAGGTGCTCGGCGCGGACGTCTGGTCGGTCGACTCCTCGGTGCCGAACATTCCGGCGTCCCACCCCCTGTCGCGGGGCCAGCTGGGGCACATGTTCGGCACGGTGAGCGAGGCGTCGATCGGAGGCGCGGACGCCGTGCTCGTCGTCGGCACCTATGTCTTCCCCGAGGTCTTCCCGTCGTTGCGGTCCCCGTTCGCGCCGGACGCGAGCATCGTCCACATCGACCTGGACGCCTGGGAGATCGCCAAGAACCACCCGGTGGACGTCGCGATGCTCGCCGATCCCGCGAACGCGCTGCGCGACCTCTCCCGGCACCTGGGCGAGACCATGTCGCAGGAGGCCCGCCGGGCCGCGGGCGGCCGGCTC
>JBHJOJ010000013.1:0-6213 GCA_050329835.1 Kineosporiaceae bacterium
GGGAGCCGGTCGCGCCGGCGGGCGCCGACGAGCGGCACGACGTCCTCGCCGCGGGCCGCCACCCAGGCGATCGCCAGCGCGGCCACCGGCACCCCGCGGGCGTCGGCGACCGCGCGCAGGGACTCCGTCAGGGCCAGGTTGCGCTCCAGGTTCGCGCCCCCGAAGCGAGGGCTGTACGCCCGGAAGTCACCGGCGTCGAGGGTCCGGCCGGGCGACCAGTGGCCCGAGAGCAGTCCCCGGGACAGCACGCCGTAGGCGGTGACGCCGACCCCGAGCTCCCGGCAGGCGGGCAGGATCTCCGCCTCCACCCCCCGGGACAGCAGGGAGTACTCGATCTGGAGGTCCGCCACCGGGTGCACGGCGTGGGCCCGCCGCAGCGTGTCCGCGCCGACCTCGGACAGGCCGACGTGGCGCACGTACCCGGCCTCGACCAGCTCGGCGATCGCGCCGACCGTGTCCTCGATCGGGACCTGCGGGTCGAGCCGGGCCGGCCGGTACACGTCGACGTGGTCGGTCCCCAGCCGCCGCAGCGAGTAGGCGAGGAAGGACTTGACGGCCGCCGGCCGCCCGTCGACCCCCAGCCACGCCCCCGCCGGGTCGCGCAGCGCCCCGAACTTCACGCTGAGCACGACGTCGTCGCGCCGCCGGCCGCGCAGTGCCGCGGCGATCAGGGACTCGTTGTGGCCCATGCCGTAGAAGTCGCCGGTGTCGAGCAGGGTGATCCCGGCGTCGAGGGCGGCGTGGATCGTCGCGGTGCCCTCGGCGTCGTCGGCGGGCCCGTAGAGGTCGGACATCCCCATGCAGCCCAGGCCGAGCGCGGACACCACGGGGCCGGTCCGGCCCAGGGCGCGGCGGGGCAGGGTGGAGTCGGGCGCGGCGGCGGCCGCGGCGCCGGCGGGTGGGGTGGTGGGCAGGACGGTGCCGTGGTCGGTCATGCCGCCACCGTCGCCCGCCGCCGCCCGTTCCGGGAGAGGAGCGTCCGTCGGGGGACCGGCGATCCCTGGCTCGCGGTGCGGGGCCGGGGCGATGCTGGGCGGCATGGATCGGACCGGCCTCGCGGACTTCCTGCGCCGGCGGCGCGACCGCATCCGCCCCGCCGACGTCGGGCTGCCCCCCGGCCGCCGCCGGCGCGCGCCCGGCCTTCGCCGCGAGGAGGTCGCGGCGCTCGCGGGGATGTCCGTCGACTACTACACCCGGCTCGAGCAGGCCCGCGGCCCGCACCCGTCGGAGCAGCTGCTGGCCGCGCTCGCCCGGGCGCTGCGGCTCTCCGACGACGAGCGGGACCACCTGTTCCGCCTCGCCGGGCAGGTCCCGCCGCCGCGGCAGGGCCGCTCGCCGCACGTCCGGTCCGGCCTGATGTCCCTCGTCGGGCACGTCGACGGCCTCGCCGTCCGAGTGGTGTCGGACCTCGGCGAGGTGCTGGCGCAGAACGACCTCGCCCGGGCCCTGCTGGGCGACCCCGCCCACCACAGGGGCCGGGCGGCCAGCTTCTACTGGCGCTGGTTCACCGACCCCGCGGAGCGGCGCGTGCACCTGCCGGAGGACCACGAGCGCTTCAGCCGGGTGTACGTGGCCGACCTGCGCGCGACCGCGACCCGGCGCCGCGGCGACGCCGACGTCGCGGACCTGGTCTCGGCGCTGCTGCGGGCCAGCCCCGACTTCGCCCGGCTGTGGCGGGAGCACGAGGTGGCGGTCCACCGCGGAGAGCGGCGCAAGCGCGTCGTCCACCCGAGCGTCGGCGTCCTCGAGCTCGACTGCGAGGTCCTGCTGACGCCCGAGCACGATCAGCTCGTCATCGTCTACAGCGCGCCCGCCGCCTCGCCCGCGGCCGAGCAGCTGCGACTGGTGGGGGTTCTGGGGTCGCAGGAGATGGCCCCGGTCAGGGCAGGCGCCAGTCCACCGGCTCCCCGCCCGCCGCCGCGAGCAGGTCGTTCGCCCGGCTGAAGGGCCGGGAGCCGAAGAACCCGGCGGCCGCCGACATCGGGCTGGGGTGGGGGCTGGCGACGACCGGGACACCGCCCAGCATCGGGCGCGCCGACTGCGCGTCGCGTCCCCAGAGGACCGCCGCCAGCGGGCCGCCGCGGGCCGCGAGACCGGTGACCGCGGCCGCCGTCACCTCCTCCCACCCCTGGCCGCGGTGCGAGCCCGGCTTTCCCGGCCGGACGGTGAGCACGCGGTTGAGCAGCAGCACCCCGCGCCCGGTCCAGGGCGTGAGGTCACCGGAGGACGGCGGGCCCACCCCGAGGTCGGAGCGGAGCTCGGTGAAGATGTTGACGAGGCTGCGGGGGAGCGGACGGACGTCGGCGGCGACCGCGAACGCCAGCCCGATCGCGTGGCCGGGGGTCGGGTAGGGGTCCTGGCCGAGGACGAGCACCCGGACGTCGTCCAGCGGCTGGCGGAACGCCCGGAGCACGTGGTCGCCGGCGGGCAGGTACTGCCGCCCGGCCGCGACCTCCGCACGCAGGAAGTCCCCGGCCGCCGCGATGCGGTCCCGCACCGGCTCGAGGACGGGCAGCCACGACGGGTGGACGAGGTCGCCGAGTGGGCGCGGCACGGCGGCGACCGTACCGGCTCCGGCGGGGCATGCTGTCGGCGTGAGCGACGAGCTGTCCGACCTCCGCCTGCTCCGGGCCGTCCGCACCGACCTCACGCGCCGCCTCGTCGCCTGGGGGGTCGTGTCCGTCGCCGGCGGCACGGTGCTCGCCGCCGCCGGTGCCGTGCGGGGGCAGCGCGTCCTCGCCGGGGTGGGACGGCAGGCCGTCGCCTGGGGGGCCGTGGACCTCGTCATCGCCGGCGTCGGGTCGGCGGCGAACCGGCGCCCGGTCACCGACGCCCCGCGGGCCGTGCGCTCGCTGCGGCGGCTGCTGCTCGGCAACGCCGTCCTCGACATGGGCTACCTGGCCGGGGCGGCCGTCCTCGCGCGGCGCCCGGAGCGGGCGGGGGACGCCCTCGGTGTCGCCGTCCAGGCGGTCGCGCTGCTCGTGCTGGACGTCGGGCACGCCGTCCGGCTCGGATCCGGTCGCCGCGGCTAGAGTGGCTCCTGCCCCGGACCCCTCACACCCGCTCCCACCAGGAGGTTCTGCGTGCAGCGACCGGAACCGACATTCGCGGACCTCACGGACGGCGAGCGCGAGATCCTGGCGTTCGAGCGGCAGTGGTGGAAGTATCCGGGCTCGAAGGAGACGGCGGTCCGCGAGCGTTTCGGGCTGTCCCCCACCCGCTACTACCAAGTGCTCAACGCACTGATCGACCAGCCCGCCGCGCTGGCGGCCGACCCCATGCTCGTCACGCGTCTGCGCCGGGCCCGGGCCGGCCGGTACCGCGACCGGGCCGAGACCGTGTTCGGAGCCCAGTCACGATGAGCGTCCTGCCACCCCAGCACCAGCGAGTCGGGGCGCACCGCGCCCGCCGCAACCCCGTCGCGGCCACGGCCACCGCCGCGACCGCGGCCGTGGCGCTCACCGCCCTGCTGCTGTGGGGCCTGTCGGCGACCGGGATCATCGGCGGCAGCGGCGAGAGCGCCGTCGCCGACGGGTCGGGCGCCGGGGCCGGGGTCGACCCGTCGGTGCCCGCCACGGACGGGATGGCGGCCGAGCCGACGACCCAGCCCTCCATGGCGCCGTCCGCCCCCATGTCACCGTCACCCTCGCCGTCCCCGTCGACGCCGGTGGTCGACCAGGCGGCGACGATCGCCGTCCTCAACGGCGGCAAGAACGTGCCCGGCATCGCCTCCGGCACGGTGGAGCAGCTCACGGCCGCCGGCTGGACGGGCATCGACCCGGCACTCACCGGCAACACGCCGGACTTCCCCGGCGTCGCGACGACCATCGTGTACTTCGCCGACCCTGCTCAGCAGGCGACCGCCGAGGCACTTGTCGGCGCGCTCGGGGCAGGGACCGCCCAGCAGGGCGACTTCGCGGCCAACGGCTGGACCACCCAGCTCGTCGTCGTCATGGGCGCCGACTTCCCCGACCCTTCGGCCTGACCGCGGGACCGACGGCGGGGCCACCGGCCCCGGTACCCGAGTCGCGGTGCGGTCCCGGAGCTCGGCGCCGCTGCCCGCGCGGTCGCGGCCGGTAGCCGCCGTCGGCGAGCCCGGCCATGGTCTCGAAGACGTTCGCCCAGGCGGGGTTGCCGGTCCGCAGCCACGACCACAGCGATGCCAGCCCGTACAGCGGCAGGAAGCCGACCGGTCCGACGAGGGCCGCCCACTGGTCGGCGTGACGGGCCTCGTGGTCGAGCAGCCGCGGCCGGCCGGCGAGGTCGGAGTCGGCCATCCGCAGCAGGACGACGTCCCCGATCGTCACCGCCGGGTTGCGCAGGGCCGGGAACGTCCGGGGGTAGCCCGTGGCGAGCAGCAGGCCGTGCGGGCCGCGGCGCGGGCGCACGCCGTGCGCCCGCGCCAGCAGCCACCCGGCCGGGGTCGAGAGGTTGACCGCGTTGAGGACCCGGCGGACGGCGGTCCACCGCGGGCGGGGCGGGCGCGGCGAGTGCGGCGTCGGCATTCCCGGATCATGCCGCGCGCCCGGCCGCCCCGACAGGGTCCGGACGGGGCGGTCAGCCCTCGCGGCGCGGGTCGTGCACCATCCCCGCCGGGTCCTCCAGGTGGGCCCGCACGAACCAGTGGTGGAGCTCGAGGGTGCGCAGGTGCCCGATGAGCAGGTCCTGCGTCACCGGGTCCAGCTCCTCGGTGTCGGCGACGGCCCTCCGGTAGTCCTCGACGACCCCGACGTAGACCGAGTCGACCGCCCCCAGGTGCTTGAGCGCGGAGTCTCGGCGCATCGGGTAGTCCTCCCAGCGCCGGGCCTCGACCACGGCGCCCGGGGTGCCGGCCGGCGACCCGCCGAGGGTGGCGATCCGCTCGGCGAGCTGGTCGCTCATCTCCCGCGCCGCGTCGACCTGCGGGTCGAGCATCTGGTGCACCGCGATGAAGTGCGGGCCGACGACGTTCCAGTGCACGTGCTTGAGGGTGAGCTGGAGGTCGATGGTCGCCACCAGGCGGTCCTGCAGGATCTCGATGACTCGGGCCGCGGCGCCGGTGTCGACGCCGGGCACGGTGTAGGTGGGGGTGTCCGCGATGGCGGCCATGGCTGCTCCTGTCGCTCGTCGGTCCGGTGGGCGTGCGGGCGGGGACCCCGGCGGCTGGCCGGTCCCCTCGCCCCGTCCCACGCTAGGTCGGCGGGGCTGTGCGCGCGCGTCGGGACGGGCCGTGCGGCCGGACGTCTCGCCAGCGGAGCCGTGCGGTGCGACCCTGGTGCGGTGAACATCGGCGGAGCCATCGCGGTCATCGTCGTCGGCGCCATCCTGGCCTTCGCGATCGAGGGCCGCGTGCCCGGGGTCGACACCGTGGCCCTCGGCATCATCGTCATGGTGGGCGGAGCGGTCTGGCTGATCCTCGGCCTGGTCCTGCGCGCCGGCCGCAACCAGACCGAGGTCCTCACGACGACCGAGGTCACCGAGCACAAGTCCACCGGGGACGGCCGGGACGTCATCGTGCGCCGTACCGACCAGGAGGTCTTCACCGACGACGACGCCTGAGGGACCACCTCGGGAGCGGCGTGCCGACCGGCCCGCGGGGCCGGATGGTCGCGGGCACCGCGACCACTCGCGGTGGGGTGGGACGTCAGACCCGTCCCCGGCGCCCGACCAGGATGCCGATGAGGCCCGCCACGAGCACGATGACCCCGATCCAGATGAGGATCTCGGCGATCCCGCTGAAGCCGAGCACGGCGAGGATCACGCCGACGACGACGAGGACGATCCACAGGGGCACGGGGCACTCCTTGCGCTGAGGATCCGACCCGCGGGGCCGGGCGTCCGTTCGGGACGCGCGAACAGTGCACCGGCTCGACGCATCCTGTGCCAGCGCGTGCGTGTCGGCGGGACCGCTCGGGCCGAGGATGCCGCCTGCTCGGGAGGTCGGGCGGCCGATCCGCTCACCCGGGGCCGGCCCCCCTGCTTGCACTCAGGGGTGCCGAGTGCTAATCATTGCGTTGGCACTCGGGACTGCCGAGTGACAACAGCGCGTAGGGGGCCACCCGCCCCCGGACCGGCCCGGTGAGGGCCGTCGCGGCCGGGACGTGACCGGGCGCGGCGGTTCGTCCGTCGCGGGCGCCGACCGGTCCGAACACCGTCCGGAACCGGAGGGATCACAGCCACATGGCCAAGATGATCGCTTTCGACGAGGAGGCCAGGCGCGGTCTCGAGCGGGGC
>JBHJOJ010000014.1:0-11971 GCA_050329835.1 Kineosporiaceae bacterium
GGGGACGCCGGGGATTCGGCCGCCGACCGGGCCGCCCCGGGCGGCCCCGGGCCCACGTCGCCCTCCCCGGCGGTCCTCGGCACGCCGGGGCCGGCGGCGCCCGCCCTCGACCCGGCGCCCGTGGTCCCCTCGGTCGTCGTCACGCCGTCGGCCGAGTCCGCGCCGTGGACCAACCCAGACTTCCCCCCGCCCGGGACGGGTGCCGCGGACTCGCCCCTCGGCAGCCCGAGCCCCCCGCCCGGCGGCAGCTCGTCCTACGTCTTCACCGCCACCCAGGACGACGGGACCACCCCGGTCGCCTACGACCCGTGCCGGCAGCTGCGCTACGTGGTCCGTCCCGATCACGCCCCGCCCGAGGCCGACGCCCTGCTGCAGGAGGCGTTCGCCGCCGTGTCCCGGGCCACCGGCCTGCGGGCGACCGCGGCCGGCGCCACCGACGAGCCCCCGGCGCTCGAGCGTCCGCCCTACCAGCCGGAGCGGTACGGGCAGGCCTGGGCTCCGGTGCTCGTGGCCTGGGTGACGCCGGAGGAGGTGCCCGGGGTTGCGGGCGACGTGCTGGGCCTGGCGGGCAGCGTGTCGGCCCGGGCCGGCGACCTGCCGGCGGTCTACGTGTCGGGCACCGTCTACCTGGACGGCCCCCAGCTGTCCGAGCTGTACGCCCGCCCGGGCGGGCGGGACCTCGTGCGCTCGACCCTGGAGCACGAGCTCGGGCACCTCGTCGGACTGGCGCACGTCGACGACGCGACGCAGCTCATGTACCCCCGGGCGACCGGGGACGTGGCGACGTTCCAGGCGGGGGACCTCGCGGGCCTGGTGCGCCTCGGCACCGGCCCGTGCGTCCCGGAGCTGTGAGGACGCTGCCGATCCGGCGACGGCTCAGGCCAGCCGGGTCGCCGGCCCGCCCCCGCCCGGGACGACGAGCAGGCCCGGCGCCGGCCACGTCTCGGCGGCGAAGCGGCGTGCGACGGCGCTCGCGACCGCCTCGACGCCGGTGACGCCGCACAGCACGACGGCGGACCCGCCGAAGCCGCCGCCGGTCATCCGGGCCCCGACGGCACCGGAGCCGACGGCGGCCTCGACGACGGCGTCGAGCTCGGGGCTCGACACCCGGTAGTCGTCGCGCAGCGAGGCGTGCGAGGCGGCCAGCAGCGGCCCCAGCTCGCGGGCGCGGCCGTCCTCGAGCAGGTCCGCCGCCTGCCGGACCCGGTGGATCTCGCCGACGACGTGCCGCGTCGCGGCCCGCTGCCCGGGATCGGCGAGGCGCTCGAGCGCCTCGTCCAGCGACTCCGGAGCGATCTCGCGCAGAGTGGCCACGCCCAGCGCCCGGGCGGCCGCCGTCGAGAGCGTGCGCCGGTCGCCGTACTCGCCGCCCGCATGGGTGTGGTGGGCGCGGGTGTCGACGACCAGGAGCACCAGCCCGGCGCTCGCCAGCGGGTCGTCCAGCGGCAGGTGCCGTGCCGACCAGTCACCGCAGTCCAGCAGCAGGGCGTGCCCTGCCCTCGCCCGCAGCGCGACCGACTGGTCCATCCCACCGGTGCTCGCCCCGGCGATCTCGTTCTCGGCCCGGATGCAGGCCTGGGCCAGCGCCGCCCGGCCGGCGTCGTCGCCGATCGCGGCGCCCGGCAGGCCGAGCAGGTCCGCGACCGCGACCGCCACCGCGCACTCCAGGGCCGCCGAGCTCGACAGCCCCGCCCCGGCGGGCACCGCGCCGTCCACCCAGAGCCGGACACCGGGCACCTCGTGGCCGGCCCGGGCCAGGGCCCACGGCACCCCGACCGCGTAGCCGTGCCAGTCGGGCACGGTCCCGGGCCCCACGTCGGCGAGCCGTCCGTCGAAGACGCCCTCCCGCTGGGAGGAGCCCACGACGAGCCGGTCGTCGTCCCACAGCGAGCAGGCGACGGCGCATCCCACGGGCAGCGCCACCGGCAGCACGAGCCCGGCGTGGTAGTCGACGTGCTCGCCGATGAGGTTGACCCGCCCCGGTGCCCACCAGACCCCGTCGGGGTCGCGGCCGAAGACGTCCCGGAACCGGGCGGCGACGCCCGCGGCCTGCGCCGCGGGGTCGGGGACGGGCAGGCGGGCCGCGGGGGCGTCCCCCGTCACGGCGTCTCCTGCAGGACCCGGCGGAGCCGGTCCGCGATCCGCTCCGGCGTGGTGTCGGAGATCCAGGCTCCCGCCGCCGACTCCGAGCCGGCCAGGTACTTGAGCTTGCCCGGCGCCCGCAGGATCGAGAAGACCTGCAGGTGCAGCCGCGGCAGCCGGGGGGGCGCCTCGCGGCCGGTGAGCGGGGCCGCGAACCAGCCGGCGATGTACGGCAGCGTGACCGGCACCGCCTCGCCGTCCGGGTCGCCCGGCGACCCGGACGGCGAGGCGACGAAGAACCGGTCGAGGGCCCGCAGCAGTCGCGGGTAGACCTGCGAGACCTCCTCGCGCTCGGCGTCGTCCAGGCCGGCGACGTCCAGCACGTGGCGGTGCGGCACCAGGTGGAGCTCGACCGGCCAGCGGGCCGCGGCCGGCACGAAGGCCGTCCAGTGCGCGCCGGCCCACAGCACCCGCCGCCCGGACCGGCGCTCGGCCGCCAGGACGTCGCCCAGCAGGTCGCACCCGGTCGCCGCGTGGTGCTCGGCGGCCCGGGAGACGTGCTGGGCGGTGCGGGGGGCGACGTACGGGTAGGCGTAGACCTGCCCGTGCGGGTGGGAGAGGGTGACCCCGATCTCCCGGCCCCGGTTCTCGAAGCAGAACACCTGGGCCACGCCCTCGAGGGCGGACAGCTCGGCGGTCCGGTCGGCCCACGCCTCGACGACGGTGCGCACCCGCCGCGGCGGCAGGCTCGAGAACGACGCGTCGTGGTCGGAGGTGAAGCACACCACCTCGCACCGGCCGGCCGCGGGGCGCTCGGGCCACAGCGCCTCGCCGTCGACGGCCGCCTCCGGCCCCGCGGCGCGGCGGGTGAGGGCCGGGAACCGGTTCTCGAACACCACGACGTCGTAGTCGGCCGCCGGGATCTCCGACGGCAGGCCGGGCCGGCTGGGGCACAGCGGGCAGACCTCGCGCGGCGGCAGGAACGTGCGGTCCATCCGGTGCGTCGCCATCGGCACCCACTCACCGGTCAGCGGGTCGCGGCGCATCCGGGCACCGCCGACCGCGGGCGGCAGCGGCCGGGCGTCCTCGCCGGGCCGGGGCCCGGGAGCCGACGCCCACGGCTCGGTGTCGTCGAAATACACCAGCTCCCGACCGTCCGCGAGCCGGACGGCGTGCCGGCCGCGGGTCACGCGCCGGCCTCCGGGGGCCCGTCGACCGGGACGACGAGCAGGCGGCCGACCTCGGCCCCGACGGCGTCCTGCTCGTCGGCGCCGAGGCCGTCGTCGGTGACGAACACGTCGACGTCCTCCAGGCGCAGGATCGTCATGAGCCCGACCAGGCCGTACTTCGTGCTGTCCGCCACGACGACGGTCAGCCCGGCGGCCGCGACCAGCGCCCGGTCGGTCGCCGCCTCGACCATGTTGGGAGAGGTGCACCCGGTCCGGGGGCCGAAGCCGTGCACCCCGAGGAACAACAGGTCGACGTGGAGGTCCCGGAGCGCGGCCGTCGTCACCGGCCCGACGAGGGCGTCCGACGGGGTCGGGGTGCCCCCCGTCACCACGAGCGTCCGGTCCCGGCGCTCCGGGTCGTGCAACTCCGTCACCACCGGCAGCGAGTTCGTCACCACCGTGAGGTCGGCCACCTCGCGCAGCGCCCGGGCCACCTCCAGCGTCGTCGTCCCGCCCGACAGCGCGACCGAGGCGCCGGGACCCACCAGGCCCGCCGCGACGCCCGCGATGGCCGCCTTCTCGGCGTGCTGGGCGGTCGACTTGGTGGTGAACGACGGCTCGTGGCTGGAGTGCGGCGCCCCGGCCAGGGTGGCCCCGCCGTGGACCCGGAGCACCAGCCCCCGGTCCGCGAGCGCGGCGATGTCCCGGCGCACCGTCATCTCGGACACCCCGAGCATGTCGACGATCTCGCCCACCCGGATCCCGCCCGTCCGGCGGACGTGGTCGAGGATGCGCTCCTGGCGCTGCCGCGCGAGCACGCCTCAGCCCTCCCGGACCACGGCGACCGCGCCCGGGGCGACGGTGAGCCTGCCGTCCGCTCCCGACGCCGCCCCCGTCACCAGGTCGACGCCGCGCACCTCCAGGGTGAGCCCCGCCCCCGGGTGGTCGAGGACGAACAGGTACGACGTCCCGTCCGCGGCGCGGCGGCGGACCGCTTCGACGCCGGGCGGCAGCCCGGCGAGGGCCGGGGCGGCCCGGGTCCCCGTCAGGAGGCGGGCCACCACCCGGTCGGCGCCGGCGGCGTCCAGACGCGTGGCCACGTACCAGGCTTGGCCACCGGCGTCACCGACGGCGCGGCGCGTCACGGCGGGCGAGCCGGCCGCCGGCCCGTCGGCGAACGAGGCGAGCACCTCGGTCCCGGGCTCGGCCCGCCCGCGCTCGGTCCAGACCCGCCCCGTCAGTCCGGCCGGCTCCTCGCCCAGCTCGCCGGTCAGCGCTGCGGTAGCCCCCGCCAGCAGGGGGGCGAACTCCTCGATCCGCACGCCGAGCAGGTCCCGGAACGCGCCGGGGTACCCGCCGAGGTGCACGTGGTCCCGCTCGTCGACGATGCCGGAGAAGTAGGTGACGAGGACCCGCACCCCGGCGGCCGCGGCCGCCGCCACCCGGGCCGCCGCGGCGTCGCTCACCACGTGCGTGGCCGGCAGCACGACGGCCGCGTAGCCGGTGAGGTCGGCCGGCGAGCCGTCCGCCCCGGCCTCGAGGTTGACGACGTCGCACGTCACCCCGGCCCGCCACAGCGCGTCGTACCAGGTGGCGACCTCGTCGGCGTAGCGGTGCAGCTGCGACGGGGTGGACGGGGCGTCGGTCGCCCACCACGACGGCCAGTCGTGGACCAGCGCGACCGGGGCCTCGACGCGGCTGCCCGCCACCTCCGAGACCGCGGCCAGCACCCGGCCCAGCTCGACCACCTCCCGCCACAGCCGGGTGTCGCGCCCGGCGTGCGGGACCAGCGCCGAGTGGTACTTCTCGGCCCCCGCCCGGGACTGCCGCCACTGGAAGAACCCCACGGCGTCGGCGCCCCGCGCGACGTGGGCGAGGCTGTTGCGCAGCAGCTCCCCGGGCTCCTTGGCCGGGTTCACCTGCTGCCAGTTGACGGCGCTCGTCGAGTGCTCCATGAGGATCCACGGCGCCCCGCCCGCCAGCCCGCGCGAGACGTCGGCCGACCGGGACAGCTCGAGGTGGGGGTGCTCGTAGCCCTGCCACAGGTAGTGGTCGTTGCTCACGACGTCCTGGTGCGGGGCCCATCGCCAGTAGTCCATGCCCGTCACGTGGTCCATCGCCATGACGTTCGTCGTCACGGGAACGCCCGGGCTCAGCCGGTGCAGCACCTCCCGCTCGGCGACGTGCTGGGCGAGCACGGCGTCGGAACAGAACCGCCGCCAGTCGAGGACCTGGCCCGGGTTCGGGACGGCGGTCGTCGCCCGGGGTGGCAGGACGTCGGCGAGGTCGGTGTAGCGCTGGGACCAGAACGTCGTGCCCCACGCCTCGTTGAGGGTGTCGAGGTCGCCGTGCCGGTCCAGCAGCCAGCGCCGGAAGTGGGCGGCCGAGGCGTCGCAGTAGCTGTCGACGTTGTGGCAGCCCAGCTCGTTGTTCACGTGCCACATCGCGAGGGCCGGGTGGTCGCGGTACCGCTCGGCGAGGCGGGCGACGAGGGCGAGGGAGCGCTCGCGGAACGCCGGCGCCGAGGGGCACCACGTCTGCCGGGAGCCGTGGGTGAGGCGCACCCCGTCCCGGGTGACCGGCAGGGCCTCGGGGTGCAGCCGGGAGAACCACGGCGGCGGCGACGCGGTCGCGGTCGCGAGGTCGACGGCGATCCCGGCCGCGCCGAGCCGGTCCATCACCCGGTCCAGCCACCCGAACTCGTACTCGCCGGGGCGCGGTTCGAGCAGCGCCCACGAGAACACCCCGACCGTGACGAACCCGACGCCGGCCTCGGCCATGAGCGCGAGGTCCTCGTCCAGCAGGGCGTCCGGCCACTGCTCGGGGTTGTAGTCGCCTCCGAGGACCACTCTGTCCGCCGGCCACGCCCGCATCCCGACATCCTCGCACCGTCACCGCTCGGGTGGCCAACCAGGACCGCTCACGTCCGACCACTCCCCACCATCCGGACGGCCCGGTGACCGCGGTGGACGTCCGGTCCACGGACTCGCCCGTCCCCCTGTGATCGCTGGTGAGCGGCTGCCATGATGACGGCGATGTCCGCCTCCGCCTCCGGCCCGCGCCGCCTGTTCTCGGGGATGCAGCCCACGTCGGACTCGCTCCACCTCGGCAACCACCTCGGGGCGCTGGTCCAGTGGGTGGAGCTGGCGCGAATCCACGACGCGTACTTCTGCGTCGTCGACCTGCACGCGATCACCGTCGACGTCGACCCCGCCCTGCTGCGGGACCGGACGCGGCGGACCGCGGCCCAGTACCTGGCGGCCGGCGTCGACCCCGACCGCTCGGTCCTGTTCGTCCAGAGCCACGTCGCCGAGCACGCCCAGCTCGCCTGGGTGCTGTCCTGCCTGACCGGCGTCGGCGAGGCGAGCCGGATGGTGCAGTTCAAGGACAAGTCCGCCCGCTCCGGCGCCGACCGGGTGTCGGTCGGGCTGTTCACCTACCCGATCCTGCAGGCCGCGGACATCACCCTGTACGACGCCCACGTGGTCCCGGTCGGCGAGGACCAGCGCCAGCACCTGGAGCTCACCAGGGACCTGGCGCAGCGTGTCAACGCCCGGTTCGGAGAGACGCTCACCGTGCCGGAGCCGCACATCGTCCGCGCCACTGCCAAGATCATGGATCTGCAGGACCCGACGGCGAAGATGAGCAAGTCGATGCCCGGCGCCGGGATCATCGACCTGCTCGACGAGCCCGCCGTGATCCGCAAGCGGATCCGCGGCGCCGTCACCGACACCGAGCGGGACGTCCGCCACGACCCCGAGGCCAAGCCCGGGGTGTCGAACCTGCTGACGATCCTCGCCTCGTTCACCGGCCGGACCCCGGACCAGGTGGCCGGCGACTACGCGGGTCGGGGGTACGGCGACCTCAAGACCGACGTCGCCGAGGCCGTCGTGACGGGGCTGGCGCCCCTGCGCGAGCGGGCCGGGGAGCTGCTCGAGGACCCCGCCGAGCTCGACCGGCTGCTCGCCGCCGGGGCGGCGCGCGCCCGCGAGCGTGCCGCGGCGACCCTGGCCCGGGTCCACGAGCGGGTGGGGTTCCTGCCGCCGGTGCCGGCCGGGTCCGGCGGGCCGGCTGTCCTCGCCGGGAGCCGCCGGTGAGCCGGCACGCGGACTGTCCCGCCGCCGAGGAGTCCCCCGACGCCCTCGTCGTCGGGGTCGCGATCGCGATCCCGGACCCCTTCGGCGCCGAGCTCACGGCCTGGCGGGCCCGCTTCGGCGACCCCCGGGCGGTCGGCGTCCCCGCCCACATCACCCTGGTGCCCCCGACCGCGGTCGCCGGCGTCCCCCTCATCGACGTCGAGGCGCACCTCGTCACGGCGCTGGCCGGCGCCCGGCCGTTCGACGTCCGCCTGGCCGGCACGGGTTCGTTCCGGCCGGTCTCGCCGGTGGCGTTCGTCCGGGTCGAGACCGGCGGCGTCCACTGCGACGACCTGCAGCGCCGGGTCCGCAGCGGGCCGCTGGACCGGGAGCTGGCCTACGACTACCACCCGCACGTGACGGTCGCCCAGGCGGTGCCGGACCACGTCATCGACAGCGCGCTGCAGGTGCTCGACGGGTGGTGCTGCGGGTTCACGGTCGACCACGTGACCCTGTACAAGCACCACGACGACGGGGTGTGGCGGCCGGTGTCCGAGGTCAAGCTGCCGCGCGCCTGACGCGGACGGGTCCGGGAGGATCGGGTCGTGCGCGCGCTGGTGGCCGTCGTCGTGCGGTGGGTGGACCGGGTCAACTCCTCGCTCCCGCTGCGGGTGTGGAACCGCCTGGGGGAGGTGCGCGGCGCGGTCCTGGTCAAGGGCATCGCGTACTCGGCGTTCTTCTCGGTGTTCCCGATCCTCGCGCTCACGTTCGTCGCCTTCGGTCTCGTGCTCCAGTCGCGGCCGACGCTGCGCGAGAACCTCACCGCCGACCTCACGGTCTATCTCAACGAGAACATCCCGGGTCTGGTCCGGACCGCCGACAACCCGTCGGGCCTCGTGGAGCCCGCGACCCTGGTGGCCGAGGTGGCGAGCGGCGGCCTGCTGACGTGGACAGCCGTGATCGCGGTGGTCGCGCTGGTCTGGGCGGCGCTGGGCTGGGTGGGGGCGCTGCGGCTGGGGATCCGGGCGGCCATGAACCTGCCGGTGGCGGACTTCAACCCGGTGTGGGCCAAGGTGCGGGACCTGCTCATCGGCCTGCTCATCGGAGGGGCGGCGGTCGTCTCCGCCGTCGCCTCGGTCGGCGTCACCACGGCCACGGCGGAGGTGCTGGACGCGGTCGGGGTGACCTCGGGCGGATGGTCCCGGGCGGTCGCGCTCGCCGTGTCGTTCGCCGTCGTCGCCGCGTTCGACACCCTCCTCTTCCACCTGCAGTACCAGCTGCTGGCGGCGTCTCCCCTGCCCCGGCAGTACCTCCTGCGGGCCTCGGTGGCGGCGGCCCTGGCGTTCGGCGTCCTCAAGCAGTTGGCGGGGGTGCTGCTCGGGACCGTCGGGGTCAGCCTCAGCACCAGCGTCATCGCCGCGACGGGCGGCGTGCTGGCCCTGCTGGTCTGGATGAACCTGGTCGCCCGGCTCACCCTGCTGGGAGCGGCGTGGGCCGGGCTCCTGGCCGACGAGGCGGCGGCCCGGACAGCGGCGGCCACGGCAGCACAGGCGCACCCGGCGGCGGACCCGGTGCTCGACCCGTCGCCGAGCGGCCTCGTCGGCCACCGGGGCCCGACCGGGCGCGCCGAGGACCGGGTGGTGCTCGCGGCCGGGCTGATCCTCGGGGTGACGGCCGCGGTGGGCGTGCGGGCCGTCGCCTCCGCCGCGGCGGCCACCGGTCGGGTGCTGGCCCGCGGCGCCGAGGACGACGACCGGCGGGGTTGACGGGGTGGCGCCCAGGGGCCGCGTCCTCACGCCACCCCGGCCGGGCGGAACTGGACGCTGGCCCGGGGGCCGACGGGTCGCGCGGTCTTGGGGACCGCATGCTCCCAGGTGCGCTGGCAGGACCCGCCCATGACGACCAGGTCACCGTGGCCGAGGGCGAAGCGCAGGGACCCCGGGCTGCCGTCGCCGACGTGGCCACCGTCGCCGCCGGGGCGCGGCCGCAGGGCCAGCACCCGGGGGGACCCGAACGACACGATCGCCACCAGCGTGTCCTGCCGGGACCTCCGGCCGTGGGTGTCGCCGTGCCAGGCGACGGAGTCCCGGCCGTCGCGGTACAGGCACATCCCAGCGGTGACGAACGGCTCGCCGAGCTCGTCCCGGTAGTGCCGCGACAGGGCCGCGCGGGCCTGCGCCAGCACCGGGTGCGGCAGCGGCGTGGACCCGCCGTACCAGCAGAGCAGCCGCGGGACGGCGACCTCCGCGTCGTACATCGCGCGCCGCTCGGCCCGCCACGGCACCTCGCGCAGCAGGACGTCGAACACCGCGTCGGACCCGGCGACCCAGCCGGGCAGGTGGTCGACCCAGGCGCCGTGGGCGAGCGCCGTCCGCCGGGCCGCCGGCAGCGGGCCCAGGGCCGGGCCGGCGAGGTCCAGCATGGAGGGCTGGTAGTCGACGGACGCCACGGGCATCACGGTACCCCATGGATCGAACACCTGTACGAAGTCCGACTGGGCCGGCGACTCCCGATCGACTGGGGTGGCGACCCCACGCGGGGCCGGATCCCCCTACCCTGGGACCCGGTTCACGCCCGACCGCCACGACCCGACCCACCCGAGGAGGCGCAGCACCCGGCCGACCGGCCCGCGGGAGAGTCCCCCGAGCACCGACGGGGGCGCCGAAGGAGCAACCGTCCCCGGAAACTCTCAGGCACCCGGACCGCGGGGACCTGGCCACTCTGGAAAGCGACCGTGCCGTCCCGCCCGACCCGACGGCGCCGGTCCACCGACGGGGCAACCGTCCGGCCGCGGCCGGCGGGGAATCTCTCAGGTCCATGACAGAGCGGGGAGCCTCCACCCCGCCACGTCGCGCCCCGGGAGCCGCCCATGATCTCCGCCTCCGACTTCGCCGGCCGTCACATCGGTCCGGACCCCGACCAGACGCGCCGGATGCTCGACGCCGTCGGCCACGACTCGCTCGACGCCCTCATGGCGGCGGCCCTGCCCGCCGGCCTGCCCCGGGCGCCGCTGGCCGAGCTGCCCCCTGCCGGCACCGAGGAGTCCGTCACCGCCGAGCTGCGCGCCCTGGCCGCCCGCAACCGGGTGGCTGTCCTCATGATTGGACTCGGCTACCACGGCACGGTGACCCCGCCGGTGATCCGCCGGAACCTGCTGGAGGACCCGCGCTGGTACACGGCGTACACCCCGTACCAGCCGGAGATCTCCCAGGGCCGGCTGGAGGCGCTGCTGACGTTCCAGACGATGGTCGAGGACCTCACGGCGCTGCCGGTCGCCAACGCCTCGCTGCTCGACGAGCCGAGCGCGGCCGCCGAGGCGATGCTGCTCATGGTGCGGGCGTCGCGGCTGCCCGCCGGGGTCCGGCCGCGGCTGCTCGTCGACACCGGGTGCCTGCCGCAGACGCTGGCGGTGCTGCGGACCCGGGCCGAGGCGGTGGGCGTCGACCTGACGGTGATCGACCTCGACGACGAGGTCGACGCCCACCTTCCCGGCCCCGGGCTGGTCGGGCTGTTGGCCCAGTACCCGGCCGCCGACGGCGCCGTCCGTGACCTGCGGCCGGTCGCGGCGGCCGTGCACGCCGCCGGCGGGCTGCTGGCGGTGGCCGCCGACCCGCTCGCCCTCACGTTGCTCACGCCGCCGGGCGAGCTGGGGGCCGACCTCGCCCTCGGCTCCACCCAGCGGTTCGGGGTGCCGCTGTTCGGCGGCGGCCCCCACGCCGCGTACCTGGCGGTGCGCGCCGGGCTGGAACGGCAGCTGCCCGGCCGGCTGGTCGGGGTGTCGGTGGACTCCGCGGGCGCGCCCGCGTACCGGCTGGCGCTCCAGACCCGCGAGCAGCACATCCGCCGCGAGAAGGCGACGAGCAACATCTGCACCGCCCAGGCGCTGCTGGCGAACGTGGCGGCCGCCTACGCCGTGTACCACGGACCCGAGGGGCTGCGGGCGATCGCCGAGCGCACGCACCGGCACGCGGCGGCGCTGGCCACCGGGCTGCGGGCGGCCGGGATCGGGGTCCGCCACGCCGAGTTCGTCGACACCGTGGTGGCCCGGGTCCCGGGGCGGGCCGGCGAGGTCGTGGCGGCGGCCGACCGCCGCGGGGTCCTGTTGCGGCTGGTCGACGCCGACCACGTCGGTGTCACCTGTGACGAGCGGACCAGCGCCGAGCACGTGGCGGCGGTGCTCGCGGCGTTCGGCGCCGAGGTGCCCGCCGGTGCGCCCGAGCCGTCGCTGCCGGCGTCGCTGCTGCGTACCGGGGAGTACCTCACCCACCCGGTGTTCCACTCCCACCGCAGCGAGACCCGGATGCTGCGCTGGCTGCGGCGCCTGGCCGACGCCGACCTCGCGCTGGACCGGACGATGATCCCGCTGGGCTCGTGCACCATGAAGCTCAACGCCACCGCGGAGATGGAGCCGGTGAGCTGGCCGGAGTTCGCCGACGTCCACCCGTACGCCCCGGCCGCCGACCGGGCCGGATACGCGGAGCTCGGCGACCAGCTCGCCCGGTGGCTGGCCGACGTCACCGGGTACGACGCCGTGAGCCTCCAGCCGAACGCCGGGTCCCAGGGCGAGCTGGCCGGGCTGCTGGCGATCCGCGCCTACCAGCGCGCCCGCGGCGAGGCGGGGCGCGACGTGTGCCTCATCCCGTC
>JBHJOJ010000015.1:0-12058 GCA_050329835.1 Kineosporiaceae bacterium
CGGCGACGACGACGCAGGCCCCGGCGCCGGCCAGGCGCCTCGCGGTCGCCGCGCCGATGCCCGAGGCGCCGCCGGTGACCAGCGCGACCCGGGTGGCCAACGGCTTCGGGGCCGGCATCCGGCGCAGCTTCGCCTCCTCCAGCTCCCAGTACTCGATGCGGAACTTCTCGGCCTCGTCGATGGGGGTGTACGACGACACCGACTCGGCGCCGCGCATCACCCGGATCGCGTTGAGGTAGAACTCCCCGGCCACCCGGGCGGTCTGCGCGTCGCGGCCGTAGCTGAACATCCCGACCCCGGGGACCAGGACGATCGCGGGGTCGGCGCCGCGCATCGGGGGACTGTCCGGGGCGGCGTGGCGCCGGTAGTACGCCTCGTAGTCCGCGCGGTACCCGGCGTGCAGCTCCCGCAGCCGGGCGAGCGCAGCGTCCGGGGCCGCCGTGGGAGGCAGGTCGAGGACCAGTGGCCGGACCTTGGTGCGCAGGAAGTGGTCCGGGCACGACGTGCCGAGGGCGCCCAGCCGGGGGTGCTCGCGGCGGGCCAGGAAGTCGAGGACATCGGGGTCGTCGGACCAGTGGCCGACCTGGCGCCGGTCGGTCGAGGCCAGCCCCGGCAGGACCGGGGCGAACGCCGCCGCCCGGGCGCGCCGCTCGACCGGCGGCAGCGGCTCATGGCCCGGCAGGACCGGACCGAACGGCTCGGGCGAGCCGTGCCGGTCGAGGTGTTCCCGGGCGAGCCGGATGATCTCCAGCGAGTTCGCCTCGCACTCCGCGCTCGTGGAGCCCCACGCCGTGATGCCGTGCCCACCGAGGACGACGCCGATCGCCCCGGGATGTTTCCGCGGGACGGCCGCGATGTCAAGACCGAGCTGGAAGCCGGGACGGCGCCACGGCACCCAGGCGACCCGCCCGCCGTAGACCCGCCGGGTCAGCTCCTCGCCGTCGGCGGCGGTCGCAATCGCGATCCCGGCGTCCGGGTGGAGGTGGTCGACGTGGGCCGCGTCGACCAGTCCGTGCATCGCGGTGTCGATGGACGGTGCCGCCTGCGGGCCGAGGTCGACGCAGTGGACGTAGGCGGTTCCCCGGTCGGGGACGTCGGTGGCTAGAAGGCGGGCTCGAAGAGCTTGTACTCCAGGAGGATCCGGCGGTCCGGGTCCAGGGCGTCGTACACCTCGCGCAACGCCGCGGCCAGCCGGTCCTGCCGCCCGGCCAGCGAGTCCTGATCCGGGTAGTTGAGTCCGTCGGCGAACCACAGCTTGACGTCCCGGGAGCGGGCTACGTGATCGAATGTGGGCTGGTACGTTTCGAAAGCGAAGTCCAGGCCGTGAGAGAAATGCCGGATGTTCTGGCTTACTTCGATGACTACGTTCAGGGCAAGGGGCACTTACAGAGGAATGTCGAGGGCGGCTGGCTCGGTCTTCGACACAGCGATACGTCCGATGGTTTCGTTCTCGCTCTCAAGTTCTCTCGGAATCGACCGGCCGCCATCCTGGACGTTATGGCAGCCAAGAAGGCCGCCCACGACCTCTTTCGGGTCACCAGCAGGTCGGTCGACGAGTTGCCTCTCTCGCCGAAGCCACGGACTGCCCCCACGGCCGACTGATGCCCCCGTCCGCCACGACGCCTCTCGATCGGGGTTCGCCCTCTTGGAGTTTCCGCCGGCATGGCGTCAGGCTGTGGGGATGGCTGTACCGGCTCACCGTCAGCCGGAGACAAGAGGCCATCGCTGAGAATCAGCGCTGGTCAACCGGGTGGAGCTGAGGGGACTCGAACCCCTGACCCCCTCGTTGCGAATCATGCCGAGGCCGACGGCTGGCGCCCGGCGGACACTCCACGTGCACGGCTCCCCTGTCTGGCCCCGCCCGGTCCCCGCTGGTCACGACACGTGTGCTGACGGTCTGCTGACTGCCGCCTCGACCGGAGGGTCGCTACCGTGGTGGTCGTGAGCGCGCGCGTGGTGCACGTCCCCTACGAGGTCGAGCAGGACGAGGACGGGGTGTGGTGCGCGCACGCCCAACTTCGGCCCGGTCTCGGCGCTCACGGCGAGGGCGACACCGAGGAGGCGGCGATCGAGGACCTGCGGGAGGCGCTGGGCGCGCTCATCGCAGAGTTCGGGACCCCGCGGGAGCTGACGCTGACGATCTCCGCCGCCTGATGGCGGTGCCCTCCCTCCCGGGCAGGAAGATCGTCAAGGCGTTGGAGGCCCACGGCTTCGTCGTCGTGCGCATCGGGGGAAGCCACCACGTGATGCGCCATCCGGACGGGCGGGGCACCACGGTCCCGGTACACGGCAGCCGCGACGTCGCCAAGGGAACGCTGCGAGGCATCCTGCGCGACGTGGGGCTGTCCGTTGACGACCTAGACCTCTGACGGTCACGGCCGTGGTCGTGCGCTGTTAGTCCTGGTGGGGCGGGCTCAGAACAGGGCGAGTTGGAGGACGGGTCGGGGGGTGCGTCGTGGGCGTCGGGTCGCCCGGGGTCGCGGGGGCGGGGTGACGTCGGGCAAGCGGGTGAAGCGGCCCCGGGCGTCGCGGAAGAGCAGCCGCAGCGCGCGGTAGGACCTCCGGCCGTGGGGTGAGCGGTGGTGGGGCGACATGACGTGCCTCCTGGGTGTCCCGGTCGTCTCGCGGTGGGGGCAGCACCTCCGCCCCCACCGCGGGAGACCCGAACCACGGCCGAAGAGGCTCGCCGTCAACCGCCCCCGCGCGAGAACCCGACCACCCACATGTGCGGCGAGCACATACCCCGACCACGACGCAAGCCCGGCGGTTGACGGGGAGACCGGCCGTGGTACGGGAAGGCGAGCCCCGGCACCCAAGGTGATACGGCCGCGCGTCGCCCACGTCCTCGCCGCTGGGAGTCCCGCGCGAGCCGAGCGACAGCCGGGACCCCCGGTAAGCCTCCTCGACGAAGCCCAGGCCGAGAGAGATCCGAGTTGGAAGTTACGTGCTGTCAGACCAGCGGCTCGGTCGCCGGTTATCCTCTGGGGCATGACGGACAGCGAACTGCGAGCCGCCTGGCGGCCATTGAGCGATCTGGCGGAAGCCGCCGAGCTAGGGTCATGGAGGGGAACCACACGAGATGTTGTTCTGGCAGCGGACCTCCACGGTGACGTGACGCATTACGTCCAGGCTGTCATTGTTACGGGTTTCGGGGACGTTTTCACTTCCGATGGCTCTCATCGCGCGCGCCCTTCCGGACGAGCTCCCGATGAGAACCGCGAAGCGGCGATCCTGGCTGCTGAGTCCGTGAACGCTATTCCGGCGCTGGTTCGGGAGGCATGGGAAGCGCGTGTACTCCTGGCCAAGTGCCGTGACTCAGTGGCGGGAGAGCTGAAATCGACGGTCGACGATTTTCTAAACCGTCCAGCTCTCGGCGAGAAGATGCATCGGGCCCAAGAAGCGGGGGCGTGGAAATTTGGCACGTCTGGTGATCCCTGGTGACACGTCTGTACCGTTGACGCCGGGCGCCGCGGTGACCGGCGCTTGCGCCGCACGCGCCGCGAGCGGCCCGGCCGCGCCGCGCGCAGCGCGGCGCCTTGATCTCATAGAGGCCAATCCGGCAGAGCAGAGCCGCGACGGCGTGTCCTGTGCCGGAGGCGTGATGGTCGGGCGCTGGACCGTGCCCCGCGACTCGCGCACTCATGCTGGCGCAGTGCCCGTGGCCTCGACGGCGAGGTAGTAGGAAAGCGCGGTCACGGACGGCCCATCGGTGATGTGGCCGGAGTCGAGGAGCTTGCGGACCTCGGTCAGGGACTTCCACTCGGCGCGGTCGGTCTCGTTGACGTCTTGGGGGGCGCTGACTCGTTCGGCACCGTGGGCGAGGAACAGCGAGAAATGCATGTCTCCGATGCCGCTGATGGCGTTGTAGTCGAGGAGCTTCCGCACCGAGTCGGCTCGCCAGCCGGTCTCCTCCTCGATCTCGCGACGGATCGTCGTCTCCGGGTCCTCACCGGGTTCACTCCACCCGCCTGGAACCTCCCAACCCCAGCTGTCGGTGATGAACCGGTGTCGCCAGATCAGCAGGACCTCGCCGTCCCGGGCGACCACGGCCACGTTGGAGTGCTTGGGGAAGCGCAGGACGTGGTGCTCGAACCGCTGACCGCCCGGTACCTCGACGTCGTCCAGCCACAGTTCCACCCACTCACTGCGGTAGATCGGGGTGCGCTCGTGGGTGGTCCAGCGCATGGCGCCGCCTCCTCGCATATCAGGCCGTGGCCGCGAGTCGAGCTAGCCGATCACTCCACTCCCGGGCCGCACGCGGGTCGGCGGCCATCATGTCAGCCGTCACCGCCCGGGCCCGGGCGAGCAGCGGCGTCACGGTCACCGAGGAGTCCTGCGTCAGTGCCTGCTCCAGGTACGCCCCGGCCCCTGCGATGTCGCGGTCGAGGAGGCGGCAGGAGGCCAAGTCACACATGATCAGCGCCCGGCCCTTCCGATCACCCGCGGCGCGGGCCTCCAAGGATGCCGCGAGGAGTTGTTCGGCCTGCTCGACGTCCCGAAGGAGGAGCGATGTGGCACCGGCCAGGCCGACAAGCCGGGGTTCGTCGAAGAAGTCGGACGGCCGGGCCTCGTCAGCCCGGCCCAGGGCGTGCCCGGCCTCATCGAGCGCGCGTCGTGCGGCATCGCTCTCCCCGACGCCAGCAGCGGCACGAGCGCGCAGAGCCAGCACCCATGCTCGACGCCGGGCACTCGACGCCCGGGCCGCCAGCGCGGCAGCCTGGTCCAGCATCCCCAGGGCGCGGCGGCCGTCGCCGGTGTAGTACGGCGCCAGACTCCCGGTGGCCAGGGCCCAGACCACGATGTCGTCGTCTCGGGCGTGATCGCCCGCAAGCCGAGCGGCGTCGAAGAACTGGTCGGCCACGGCGGAGCGGTGAAGGTCGAGCGCCAGGTTGCCCGCCAACCCGCTGAGCGCTGCGACCAACCGGACCGCCTCCTGGTGGGCTTCCAACGAGAGCGGGTGACGCAACGACTCGTGCACCCGTCGAAGCTGCTTCTGCACGACAGGGAACAGCTCTCGGGCGTCGGACTGTGGGTAGCGCGCGGTGTAGGCATCGACGGATGCCCTCATCCGACGGACGGTCTCTGCGCTGATCCTCGATGCCGTCAACAGGTCGACCAGCTCCCACGGCTCGACCTCGTCCGAGGATGCGGCCCGCGTCCGACCCTGGACCAGGGCAGCGAGCCGCCCGCCGGCGCTCAACGCCGCGTCGGCCGCCCTGGCGAACTCCGGTGAGGCGACCTCAGCGCCGGTCTCCACCTTGCTGACGAAGCTCTGCGTCACGAACACCGCACGGGCCAAGCGCGGCTGCGACCACCCGGCAGCCTCGCGCCGCCTTCGCAGCTCCGTTCCGAAGTCGTTCACACCTGCCTCCCCGCCGTCAGCCCCCATGAGCATGAGCGTCGTGACGCTCATGACTCGGGACTGCCCAGGGTTCGGTTGACACCTGGGGTGTGTGGGGTGTCAGGCCGCTGGGGCGGCCGTGTAGATGGTCTCGTATTCGATGGGGGTGAGTCGGCCGAGGCGGCGTTGGCGGCGGCGGCGGTGGTAGTCGCGTTCGATCCAGGTGATGATCGCGAGGCGGAGGTCGTCGCGGGTGTCCCAGGTCTGCTGGTCGAGGACGTTCTTCTGGAGCAGGGCGAAGAAGGATTCCATGGCGGAGTTGTCGGCGCAGGTGGCGACCCGACCCATGGAGCCGCGCAGTTGGTGGGCGGTCAGGGCGGTGAGGTAGGCGCGGGAGCGGAACTGGCCGCCGCGGTCGGAGTGGACGATGGTCATGTCGTTTGTCAGGTCGTTCCAGGTAGTTTGGCTGTTGGTGGTGGCGTCGACGGCTCGCGTGGTCACGGCATTGTGAAGGGCCGTCACGGCGAGGTCCGATGTCATGCGGGATCCCAGGGAGTATCCGACGATGCGGTTGGACCAGCAGTCCTTGACCGCGCAGAGGTACAGTCTGCCCTCGCGGGTGGGGTGTTCGGTGATGTCGGTGAGCCATTTCTTGTTCGGTCCCCGGGCGGTGAAGTCCCGGTTGACCAGATCGTCGTGCACGGGCGGGCCGGGACGCCGGGTGCGCCCACGCCGGCGACTGGTGGTGCTGGTCAGGCCGTGATCTCGGCACAGTCGCCAGACTCGGTGGTCACTGGCCCGATGGCCGCGCCCGCGGACGACGTCGGCGAGGAACCGGTACCCGAACACCGGGTCGTCACCGTGGGCGTCGACCAGGGCGTTCGTCAGATAGGCATCCTCGAGGTCGCGGTCGGTGACCGGTCGCGACATCCACTTGTAGTACGCCTGGGGAGAGAATCCAAGTACCCGACAGGTCACCGCCACCGCCACCCTGACGGGGGCGTCCGGCGCGGCCAGCTCACGGACCAGCGGGTACATCATTTTGGGAGCACACCCTGGGCGAGATACGCCGCCGCGCGGCGCAACACCTCGTTCTCCTGCTCCAGCAGCCGGTTCCGTTTCCGCAGCTCTCGTAGTTCCGTGGACTCCTCCCGGCTCACCCCGGGGCGAGCGCCGTCCTCGATGTCGGCGAGCTTGAGCCACCGGTGCAGACACGATTCCGAGATACCGAAATCCTTGGCGACCTTCGCCACTGGCCCTTCGGCCTGACGAGCGACGGCCACGACGTTGTCACGGAACTCGCGGGGGAACGCCTTCGGCATGACAGCATCCTCTCAGTGAGGACAAGATCCTCACAGTCGGAGCATCAACCGAACCCTGAGCAGTCCCCTCAACCCCTTACCCCATGTGACTACCGGGGAGACCGTGGAGCTAGCAGAGGTCAACCGGCAAGGGAGGATTCATGTCGACGCAGGGGATCGAGGGCGCCCACCACGAAGCTGCGGGCTCACCCGTGAGAAGTACCGGTCTCGTTCGCGGCGCGTTCTTCGAGGACGCTCACGCGCCGGTCGATCTGTCGGAGCGCGTCGGCCATCGTGGCCAGCTGCTCGGCTACATCCGGCGAGGCCGCTCGCTCCGGCGGTCGGGTGCGGACGAACACGCCCTGTCCCTGGCGGGACACCACGAGGCCGTCCCGCCGCAGCACGTCCAGGGCCTTGCGGGCTGTCATGGCGGCCACGCCGTAGCGGCGCGTGAGTTGGGCCGTGGACGGCAGCCGGGCGCCCACCTCGTAGGTGCCATCCACGATCGCGGCCCGCAGGTCCTCGGCGATCTGCTCGTACGTGGGACGAGCGTCGTCGGGGTCTAGGGCCATCTCACCAGGCTAGTTGGCCACGCCGGTCGTGGTCATGACCTCGCGCACCCATTGCACCTATCTAACTTCTCTAGCATAGTCAAGTCAGTCGCTCTCTCCCGACCCGCTCACCGGAGGCCGCCATGACCCTCGCCACCATCGTCCGCCCCGACCAACGGGCCCGCCGCACCTACCTCCTGCCCGACCTCCACGGCGTGCCGCAGCTCGTCCACGAGGCCCCGCGCAAGCCGGAGCGGCTCAACTGCGCGGGCTACTGCCAGTGGTGCGGCGACCGGGACTGCACCTCTCCCGTCTGCATCGACCGTGACCGAACGAGCGAGTGGGCGGTGTGCCCGGACTGCCACGGCTCGGAGATCAGCGAGCTCGTCGCCTGTCACTGCTTCTCCGGTGTCGTCCAGGTCGGCGCCCTCCCGGCGCAGGCCACCCGGCCCGCATGACCGCGGCCCCGCCCGCGGCGCCCTGGGTTCCGACGGACGCCGACCTCCGCGCCTACGCCCTCGACTCCGGCGTATGCGTGCGGCCGCTCGTCCGCCGGGTGGTCGACCGGGAGACCGGCGCCGCAGAGGTCGTCGCCCTGCGCTGCGGGTCCACGCGGGAGTACGTCTGCCCGTCCTGCGCAGCGCGGTCGCGGCGGCTGCGAGCCCAGCAGTGCGCCGAGGGCTGGCACCTCGCCGACGACCCGATCCGCCACGAGACCGCGGCCGACGACGACCGCGAGGACGACGACTCCGGACCGGCGGACGACGAGCAGAGCGCGGGAGACCTCGCCTCGCGGCGGGTGCGTTCGACCCGTCGCCGTGACGACGCCGCGGACCTGCCCCGGGTGCCGGTGGAGGACCGGTCGGTGGGGCGGACGTTCACCGGCCGGGACGGGCGGGAGTACCGGCCGTCGATGTTCGTGACCCTCACCCTGCCGTCCTACGGGCGGGTGGACCGGGACACCGCGACCCCCGTCGACCCCGCAAGTTACGACTACCCGCGGGCTGCCCGGGACGCGGTCGCGTTGTCGGCGCTGGTGGACCGGTGGGTGCAGAACCTCCGCCGCTGCGCCGGGTACCGGGTGCAGTACTTCGCCGTCATCGAGGCCCAACGCCGCCTCGCCGGACACGTCCACCTCGCCATCCGCGGCGCCATCCCGAGAACCGTCCTCCGGCAGGTCACCAAGGCCACCTACGCGTCCCTGTGGTGGCCCCAGACCGATCACGTCGTCTACGACGAGGACGACCGGCTGCCGGTGTGGGACCCGGGCACAGGGCGCTACGTCCACCCGATCACCCGCGTCCCCCTGACCTCCTGGTCCCAGGCGTTGGACGACCTCGACGAGGACCCGGCCGCCCAGCCCTGGCACGTCGCCCGGTTCGGGGCCCAGGTGGACGTGAAGGGCATCATCGCCCCGTCGGTCGAGGCCGACCGGGCCGTCGCCTACCTGGTCAAGTACCTCACGAAGGCCATCGCCCACACCCACACCGACACCGACCCGCAGACCGGCCGCCCCGTCGACATCGACGCCAGCCGCACGGCCCACGTGGACCGTCTGGCCGAGGAGCTGCGGTACACCCCGTGCTCGCCGCGATGCGCGAACTGGCTGCGCTACGGCGTCCAGCCGCAGGGCGCCGGCCCCGGACTGGTCCCCGGCCGGTGCCCGGGAGCGGCCCACGACCGCGAGAACGCCGGCCTAGGCGGCCGCCGTGTCCTGGTGTCCCGGCACTGGTCCGGCAAGACCCTCCACGAGCACGCCGCCGACCGCGCCGCCGTCGTCCGCCAGGCACTCGCTGCCGCGGGCATCGACGCCCCGCAGACCGACCGGAAGGCGGCCGACGTCCTCGATGACGACGGGGCGCCTCGCTACCGCTGGGAGCCCGTCGAGCCGGGCGAGACCGACTACCGCGCCGCCGTGCTCCACCTCGCCCGGGAACGCCGCCGCTGGCGCGCCGAGTACGACCACGCCCGCCGACTCCTCGAGGCCGCCTCACCGACCGGCGTCCCTCCCCCGCCGGGCTGTGGACGGCCGTTCGGCAACCCGCCGGACCACACCCCGACCACCGATCGACACGACCACCGAGAACAGGAGACAGCGGCATGACCGGCACCCGCGACGACCACCAGCCCCCCGCCACAGACGTGGCCGCGAACCACACCCCCGACGCCGAGGGACCCGACGCCACGGTGTTCGACCTCACCGCTTACCGCGCACGGGTCCAAGCTCGCGATGTCATCACCGTGCCCGAGCTGGCGTCCTACCTGTCCCTCGGGCTCAACACGACCTACGCCTGCCTGCGCGACGGCACCATCCCCGGCACCCGGGTCGGGCGGCGGTGGATCATCTCTCGCAAGCGCATCGCCGCGTGGTTGGACGCGTCCACCGTGAAGGTCCAGCCCTGATGGCCTGGATCGTCAAGACGCCCGAGGGCCGCTACCGGGTCAACTGGCGGGACGAGTCCGGCCGCCAGCGGGCCCGCACCCTCCGCACCAAGCGTGAGGCAACGACCTACCTCGCCCAGGTCGACGCCGACATGGCCCGCGGCGTCCACGTCGACCCCCACGCCGCCCGGCGCATCCTGCTCCACGACTACGCCACCCGCTGGCACGCGAGCCGGACCGTCGAGATCCGCACCCACGAGACCGCGGCAGCCATGCTCCGGACCCATGTCCTTCCCCGCTGGGGTGAGGTGCCGTTGGCGAAGATCGACCACCTGTCGGTGCAGGAGTGGGTGGCCGACCTGGGAGCCCGACGGGCACCGGCCACGGTCGCGGCGGCGTTCGGGGTGCTCTCGATGATCCTCGACGTGGCCGTCCGGGCCCGGCTGCTCGCGGTCAACCCGTGCGACGGGGTGCGGCTGCCCCGGCGACGGGCCGACGCGTCCCCGATGAGGACGATCAGCCGGGCCGACCTCCACGGCCGCCTGCTGCCCGCGGTCCCGGGCCCCTTCCGGGCCCTCGTCGGGCTCGCCGGTGGCGCCGGGCTGCGATGGGGCGAGTGCGTCGGCCTCGGATGGGAGGCCGTCGACTTCGACCGGTGCACGGTCCACGTCCGCCGGGTGGTCGTCGAGACCGCGGGCCGCTGCGAGCTGCGCGCCTACCCGAAGTCCCGGGCGGGGGCTCGGCGCCTGCCGCTGCCGGAGTTCGCCGTCGACCTCCTCCTGACCCACCAGAGTGAGCACGTCCACTCCCTCGACCTGGTGTTCGCGACCTCCACGGGCGGCGCACTCCGGCGCTCGACGTTCCGCCGGCGGGTGTGGCTTCCCACGCTCGAACGGGCGGGCCTCGACCCCGGCCTTCGGTTCCACGACCTGCGTCACTCGTACGCGACGTGGCTGGTCTCCGACGGGGTGCCGGTCAACGTCGTGCAGCGGCTCATGGGCCATGAGAGCGCGTCGACCACGCTCAACCGCTACGTGCACGCACCCGACGACTACGACGAGCGGGTCCGCCAGCTCGTCGCCGCCCACGACCGGGAAGCGGCCCCGCCTGCTGACGGTGTGCTGACTCCGGATGCGTCGCCGGAGGTTCCGACACCTCGGGCGACGCTGTGACCTGGGTGGAGCTGAGGGGACTCGAACCCCTGACCCCCTCGTTGCGAACGAGGTGCGCTACCAGCTGCGCCACAGCCCCGGAACCCCACGAGGGTACACCGCCGCCGCCGTCGGACCGCCCGCTCCAGGGGTTCCGTCATGCTGGGAGGGCTGCCAGGCTCGCCACGGCCAGGGCACCGCAGAGCCGGTGCACAGCCACCGCACGGCCACCGGACCGGTTCACGACACCAGAGAGGTCTCACGTGACGTACCCCGATCCGCCCCCGCGGCCCGTCAACTCCCCGACGGAGGTGCTGTACCCGGGCGGTCTCCCGCCGCCGGCCCCGCCGGCCGCGACGGGCTGGACGCCACCGCCCGCAGCTCCCCCGGCACCGCCCTCCGCGCCGCCGCCGTCCCAGCCGCCCCTCCCCCCTCCCGCCGGCCAGTCGCCGGCCGCCGGCACCGGGCGCCACGCGCCACCGCCCCGCCGGTCCGGTGCCCCCACGACGGCACGCGTGCTCGCCTTCGTCGCGATCGCCCCGATGATCGCCGGGCTGCTGCTTCCCGGGAACGGCCGGGTCTCCCTCGTCGAGGTCCCGCTGTGGGCGCTGTTCGGCATCGGCCTGGTCGTCCTGCTGGCGATCGCCGTCGCGACCGCGCCGGCCGACCCCGAGGCCGCCGGCCAGAAGCTCGTCCTGGCGTGCGGCGCCGCGCTGGCCGCCTTCTGGGTCCTGCTGGTGCTGCCGGTGATCGCCAGCGACACCGGCTTCCTCCTGACGCTCGCCGCCGGCCTGGGGTGCGCCGCCGCGTGGCTGGCGCGCCCCGCGGGCACCGGGGGGACCCGCTGACCGTCGACCGCCGCCTCCTGGTCCTCGGCGGGGTGCTGGCGACCCTGTCGCTGGGGCTGCCGTGGGGGACGGGACCGGACGCCGCGCCCGGGTTCGGGCAGCCGGCCCGGGTCCTGGTGCCGGTGGCGGCCGCGCTCGTGTGGTGGGGCGTCCGCCGCGGCTCCCGGGCGGCCGCCTGGTCCGGCCCTGCGGTGGCCGGCGTCGCGCTCACGTCGAGCGGGGCGGCCGGGGCCGGCCCGGTCCTCCTCTCCGGGGCGGTGCTCGTGGTCGCCGTCGCCCTGGTGCGGGCCGGACCCACCGTGACGCCCGGGGAGGAAGGCCGGGACCCCCGCGATGACGAGGACGCCGCCCCCGCGCCGGGCGAGGACCCTCAGCCGGCGGCGCGCCCGCGCTGAGCCGCCCGGTGGTGCGCCTCGCGGGCGGCCGCCCGGCGCTCGGCGTCCGCCTCGGCGGGGTCCAGCACGTCGAGTGCGGTTCCGGCCGC